>JALVAT010000021.1 GCA_027011045.1 Microcaldota archaeon
GGAGCTTCGGTTAACCTCTTGGATGATTAGTTGCTCTGCGTTGCGGGGATATCTCAGGGGATTTTTTACCTCGAGGGCGAAGGGCACGCCCTCCCCCACCACGGCGAGTTCCCCCTCATTGAAGGGGGTATGCATCCTTGTCTCCGTGCCCCCGAAGATGCCGAGCGCCACCGATCCGATCATGTCCTCAACGGAGTTCGTGTCCACCCTGCCCGTGTATTCGCAGTGCTGACAGCCCCTTCCCTTGCAGTGGGGACAGAGCTGCTTGGACTGCCTGATGCCCTGACGCTTCCGGTATCGACCTATGAGGATGATCGGGTGTGTTACCCTCTGCGCTTCTCCGTCGGGAAGCTTGAGAATCACCTCTATTTCCGGATTCTCTCCGTCGTACTGCAGTCTAGGGTTGAGCGCCTTTACCCTTTTTCCAACCTCTCGGTTCACGTGCTTCTTCAGCGTTTCGGTTTCCATGCTTTCCGCCGCGTCCCATAGCTCCTCTTCCCGTGCTATGAGTTCCTTGTTAAGATGGCTGCCTATTCTGAAGCGCCTGAAATTCGTGGTGCGGATCTCCCTTAGCGCTTTATCTGCAAGCTCGTCCAGCCGCCCGAAGATGCCCATGCAGAAGTAGCAATCCCCTGGATCCACACACTCAAATCCCAGGGCTTCCCTGATTTTTCTTCCCCTTTCCTCGTTGTCCCTGCCTTCCACCTCGAGGAATGCCCTGCCCAGACAGTGGTCGCACACGGGGTACCTTTCCAGCAGCCGCCGTGCCCGGGCGAGGACGTGCTCGTCCATTACATCAGCCCCTGTAGGTTGCCCTGGGCGAGCATCTTCTCCATCTTCTTCAAGTATCTCTTGTTTTTGAACTTCTTTATGAGCTTTTCAGAGCGTTTGAAGTCCCGCAGGAATGCCTTGACGTCCTCCTCCGTTGTTCCGGAACCCCTTGCAATGCGGCGTATGCGCGACGGGTTCTTGAGCACCTCCGGGTGGCTCCGCTCATACTTTGTCATGCTCTTGTATATGGCATCGTACTTCTTGAACTTCTCCTCCGTCATCTTCTTTACTTCCTTGGGCACCGATGCGATCCCCAGCATCTGCAGGACCTTGTCTATGGGCCCCATGTTCCTCGTGGCGGCGAGCTGGGCGTAGAACTTGTTGATATCGTAGGGCCCCTCGAGGATGTCCTCCGGTTTTATCTCCGTCTCCTTTGCGAGCTCCATGAGCTTTTTTATGTCTGGAACGCCGAGTATGTTTGATACGAAGCGCTTGGCGTCAAATACGTCGAAGTCTCTTATGTGCTCCCCCGTTCCTATGAAGTATACGGGTACCCCTGTGTTGAAACAGGCAGATATCGCTCCTCCGCCCTTTCCGCTACCATCCATCTTCGTTATGATCACACCATCGACGCCCACCTCTTCCTTGAAGCGCCTTGCCTCTCTGCCGGCCGCCTGTCCCATGTCTGCGGGGATGACAAGCAGGATCTTGTCCGGTATGAGAACATCGCGTATGCGCTTTACCTCTTCTATGAGCTCGTCGTCCAGCGTTGTTCTTCCAGCTGTGTCGACGATGTACACGTCTGCCCTTTGTTTCATCGCCTCTTCCACGATTTTCACGGGATCCTTTTCGCCCTTTATGCCGAAGAAGCCCAGGTTAGCCTGCTCTGCCAGCTGCTTCAACTGGTCGTATGCGCCCGGCCTGTGGGTGTCTGCTGCTACCAGGAGCACCTTTAGCCCCCTTTTCTGGAGCCAGTGCCCAAGCTTTGCCGCCGTTGTGGTCTTGCCCGAACCGTAGAGACCAAGGAGCATGATGCGCTGGGGCACTACCGGAAATTCGCGCCTGTGTCCTCCTAGTATTTCAACGAGCTTGTCGAACAGGAGCTTCGTGACGTACTGTGACTTTGGGACGCCCTTTGGTATTTCAGCCTCCTTTATTTCCTTCGTGAGCTGTAGCACCGTTTGAACATCAACGTCTGCGCTTAGGAGCGCCCGTTGTACCTCCTTCAGGGCAGCTTCAACATCGGCGTCCCTCGACAGAATTTGGAACGCATTTCTCAGCCTGTCTAGCATAATGGATCTTTTGTTGCGTGGTTTAGTTAAGTCTTTCCCGCTGTTCCGATTGCTTTATATTGTGGGGCGGCGTTTTATACACATGGATCGGCGGGGCCAGACGAGCACGGAGTACCTTCTCCTCACAGCCGTTGGCGTTCTTGTGGCGGTCATAGGCTACCTTTCCATCATTACGCTTATGGACAGGGCAAAGGATTCCATCACGCTCATCAAGACGTATCGAGACCGTCTCGTGCTGGATCTGTCGAGGTGATCGCTTGCGCCGTGGTAGCGTGGCCCTTGAGTTCCTGCTCGTCGTCCTGGCCATCGCCGTGTACATTGCCTTCACCGTGAAGGCCGTCCAGGTAATTGCACTCCAGTCCGCCGACGATCTTTCCCGAATGGTCCGCACCCGCGCTGCCATGACCAAGATCTACAACGCTGTGTCCTTTCTTGCCCAGGGCGCCGATGGGACCACGACCACCATTTCCGTTTACGTCCCCCAGGGCGTTGATGTGACCCTGAGCGGAGATACAGTCGAGGCAGTTGTAAGCACGGAGGGGAACCTTGCGAACCTGCCAAACTGCACGGATAAGAGCTGTACATTTATTCTTCGCGTTCCCATGAACTTTGACGCAAGTTACACGCTCTCCACAGGGATCGTGAACATCAGGACCTTCACCCGTAAGAACGGCGAGGTGCACGTGTCGTGAGGGGCCAGGTTGCTGAGTACGGGCTTGTCTTCGCGGCGGTTGTAGCAGTGGCCCTTATCGTGATGTCCTGGGGGTTCGACGCCTTCTGGCGCCTTGGCTACGATGCGGGCTCCGTCGCTGCGGGCATAACCGCGGGATACAACTACGAGCTAAAGACCTTTGCCGACGGAACGATCTCTGGATACCAGAGCGAGTATAACACGGACACGAAGACAGTGGGCATCTCCCTTACCGTGGCGGGCTGGAATGCGGACGTTGTGAAGAACGCCATCGCCCACCAGATGTCCAAGTACGGCTACTCGGTGGTGTGGAAGTGAGGCGCGGCGCAGTTTCCTTCGGTCTTGTGCTCGCCGTTGTTTTCCTCTTCCAAATTTACGGGATAGTGGACGCTGTGGCGAATTACGCCGCGAAAACCGCCGAGGCAACCCTAGCGAAGCCCGCCTGCCTACTGGCTGGAGACTACGCTGCGAGGTCCTACTCCGTATCCTCTGCTGTCTTTGGGTCCACCGCGGCGGTCTACTACGACTACGGCACGGTATCCCCTGAGTACACGGTTAGGCAGCAGGGGAGCGACTTCAACGTTACCGTCAGGGGCGTTGAAAACAACTACAGCTGTTTGGTGAAGATACCATGAGGGGGCAGATCGGGTCCATAGATGCAGTCATATCCCTTTCAGTCCTTGCAGCAATGGTTGCTCTCTGGACCCAGATGTACCTCGACGCATCCCCCGTTTTTCAGATCTACACTTATAGGGAGACGCTCTCCTACGGGTACCACATGGCGGACAAGCTCCTCTTCGATACCGCGGCCCCCTGGATCTGCAAGACCCCAGACGGGATTGCTATTCCGGCGTGCATCCAGAAGGGCTCTACGGTGACCGCCGCGCAGCTCGATGCCGACGATCTGAACGTGTACTGTCGCCTGTCGTGCACCTCGCCCGGAATTCCGCTTTCTGGATGCAGCGCCACGTACACTTCGGGTTCCGGAGCCCCGCCGCGCGTGGTGATCCCCTTCCGTGCCTGTGTTGGTGAGTGGAATAACTGCACCGTTGTTGAGTGTAATCTGGAGGTGTGGCACCGTTGAGGAGGGGCCTCGTGTTTACCCTGTTCACGGTTTATGTCCTCGCCCTTATCCTCAGCGTGTACACCGCCTTTGTCATCGTTCCGCGCATGCCTCCCTATCGTACATACAGTAGCGCCCTGCAGGACGCCGCACTCTACTGGTGGGCCTCGGAATACAACGCTCAGCCCATTTCGAACAATATCCTTGCTGGTGGTTGCATTCTTGTTCCCCAGATTCGCCCGTACAACGATAACCTCCCGGATGGGCATATATATGACGATCTGAACACCATAGCTCCCCTCATACTGACGAGGCGGTGTGCATGAGCAACACGATTGGCATATTCCGGCTGTTTGCAGTGGCATTCCTCTTCATCATATGGGCAGCTCGCATTGTGTCCATCGCAAGCGTTCCTGACGTTGAGAGCCCCATATACAATGCAGCTGTGTCCGTTTCCTTCGTGGAGCGCGTTGCAAGCAAGTACGTCTCAGACTGCATGGCCTACGCGTGGGTACAAGCTTACGATAACGACACGCCCACAAACGCCACGGCTATTACGAGCGCCCAGTTCGACAACTATTATAACAACTGTCTCGCCACCGCTGCCAAGTGGATCGAGGGGAACCTGGACTATGTGAAGAACGTTTCCTTTGCAGCACCCGTTGTGCGCAAGGATTGGAACGACTGGGTGGCTGCCGGCGTTGTCACGATCGATTTTAACTTCCCACTGAAGAAATTGGGATACTCCGGCGATATTGTCAGGAGCTACCCCGTTTCCGTCACCAAGGAGCTCACCGTAACCCCCACTGGCTACGTTGTCGTTTCCTCCGGTCGTGCCCAGTACCGTATCGTCGTTGAAAACAGAATAACGGGGGAAATTGACGTCAACGGGCTGTGGCCGCGGTGATCAACGTAAGATCCACTTGCATGCGTTAGTGTCCAACTTGCCAACGGTGAACGGGACGTTGTTTTCAACGAGCCTGATTATTACTGTGCCATCTATGTTTTCGAGCTGTATTTTGTGGATACACGCTGGCCCGGAGCCCGCTATGTCTACGATATAATTGTTTTCCCGCTTTACCAGGGAAACTTTCTCTATATTTTCAGGTAGTGCTACATACCCGGTTGTTACGGTTCCATTGCACTCCAATTCAGTTGGTTTCTCAACGCTAATGCATTTTCCTATGGCTACGGATGGTTTTGTGCTGGGTGTTCCTTTGGGGTTTGCCGTGTTCAGCGCAATGGCTCCAACGACTATTAGAGCAAGCGCGAGAACTACTATCGCTACAATCTCTTTGCTTTTCATATTTACACCGCCTTAATACATTGTCCGTTTACACACGTGGGTGCGGAGGATGGACACTGGTATTTCTTCCCTGTACAACTACAGGCGCTGCTGGAACAAGTACAGCTGATCGTAATGTAGTAGTCCTGCGCTGAACCGGTGGATCCGTCACAGATTCTTGCATTGTAGCTTGTACAGTCATAGCTGTCATTGGGTTGTGTTGCAGTTACGCATTGATAGTCTTTACACATGGAGATGCTCGATACGTCTGAAGGATAGCTACACTCTATTTGAGATCCTGTGCACGTACAGTATTCGGACTGGTTCGAACAGGGGTTAGATTTGGTCCCATCGTATAGCCACGTGGTGTCTGTGACGTCGTACGTGCAGGTGGGGTTTCCGGCGTCGTCGAGGCTACATCCGTACTCCCGTTTTTCGTACTTTTTCCATATGACCTCCGGTCCGCAGCTCGGGGCAGTACAGCTGCTCACGTTTGGATTACAGTCCGTTCTAGTGTATTTAGATTCTCCTGCAGCATACCACCCGGACTTACCTGTACAATCATCCAACCACTTCGCGTCTGTACACTCAGATGTGCAAGCGCTTATGATTTTTACGTCACCGAGGCTCTTTTCCGTCACGTTCCCTGCATTGTCTGTTACCTTTGCAGTGAATGTGAAGCTGCCGAGTCCATTTCCGAAGAGTTCCTTCATCTTTGCGTATGTCACTGTTGCTGTGAGCGTTGTGGATTTTGTTTCACAGGGGTACGTCTTGCTCTCTAGCGTTTTCGTTGTGGATCCGTTGCTCGCCAGGATCTCTATTTTGTATATCCCGGATTCGTTGTCTTGGGCATCTACTGTCACTGACGTTTGCTTGTTCGAACAGATTCTTTGTGCCCCGACGCTTCCCGTTATCGTTGGCGGTTTTGAGTCGATTCCAAACTGTTTGTAATCTGTGAGGTACGCGTTGGCTATGTGTCCGACACCATCTACTGCGGCCACATATATAACGCCGTTTCCATTTCCGAAGTACTGGCTTGTCTGGCCCTTTGTCTCTATCTTTATCTCCAGCGTTCCAAGGCCTGGTCCGATTTGTGGCGAAGGTTTACTATACGACAAGAGGAAGTATTCTGATCCGCTTTGCGTATATGTGCTTGAGCTCATCGTTTCTCCGTCGAAGGTGCCCGTTATTTCCAAATCTTTGTTGTACGTAATGCTCACGTCAGTTCTGTCAACTCCCGTATCTGAAATCACGCTGCTTGCGTATTTGTTTGGCATCGACGGATCGTAGACGGGGACGCTGAGTGTTGCTGACTTGTACCAGCCGCAACTGGGGTTTGCAGCATCTCCAGATAGTTGTATTTTATCCGTGTTTATTGCCGGTTCGCTTGTGTCATATATCCACGTGACGCCACCTGCTAAGCAGTATCCGCTCACAGTATATGTACAGTCTGGATTCTTTGTCTCGTTTTCCACCCAATCCACTGCCACGAGCTGATACGCTCCCGCTTCCCCATCAGGCATTGACACTACGCAGTGTATTGCGTATGTTTTTGTGGAGCCGGGTTTCCTTTGAACCCGAATGTCGTATGCGTAGTATCCTCTTCCCCCAGAGGACATCCCCTGACTTAGTATTTTGCCGGGTGCTGACCCGTCATCGTTGTACGGTCCATCGTAGCACTTTATGCTTAGTCCATCTGATGTTTCGTATGCTTCGATCTTGGTGTTTATGCGGAGCGTTGTTACGCCGCTTCCGCCACTATCTGAGTAGCGTATATCCAGTACAGTTTGCGACTCATCAATCTGGTAAATTCCTATGGCTTTTAGGTCCCCGTAAACCGTGGTGTACCAGTCGTTGGAGCTGTAATCCCTGAGAATAGGGTGCTCTATCGCGGACGATTTGTATATCCCGTAGCTAACATGCGGGTCCTGGCTATCGATGAGATACGCGCCAGGACCTTGTGAGTTGCTACTCCACGTTTTTACGGGGCTCTCATTCCCAGCGTAATCAACGTTGTACGCCTTTAGTGTGTATGCACACGTTTCCCCTGCGGGGCACGTTATTGTTAGCTTTGCCGTTGCACTTTTACTTCCCGTCGGCGGACAACCAGTGTTATTCGAGTAGTATATGTTTCCGCTTTTGTTGTTTGCTGGATGATACGCGTCGGTCAACTCGTAGTGCACATAGTGGCAGCCGGAGAGATTGTCAGTGCACGAGAATATAACTGTTATCTGCCCATTAACCCACCCTGCGCTCGGTATATCTATGCCAATCGTGGGCGCATTATAGTCAACACTGAACTTCTCACTCTTCGATACGCTGTTCCCGGCACGGTCAAAGAACTCTGTAGTTACTTCACACGCGTTTATGTCCTGCCGCTCACATGCCTTCCCGCTTCCAACCGTTACTGTGAAACTCTCCGTTGCGCTTGTGGGGCCTCCAGAAATAGTTTGGAGCTTGCTCGTGTACTCGGGGGGAATTCCATCCTCTATTGTGTACTTCCATGCGCCGAGGCCCGAAGAGGGTGTTGGATCGCTCCCCGTAACGCTCACGGTGAAGTCCTTATTCTGCCACTCACAGACATTGGGGCTGTTGAACGTTACCGTCGGCTGTTTTCCATCCACGTTTACGTCTTCCTCCCCACAGATGCCCGAGTTGCCGAACTTGTCCTTGCCCAGCACCTCTATGGTAACCGTGTAGGCGCTGGGGGTCTTTGGAAGGAGGACCGCGCCGCTGCAGCTCGTCCCTGTGCCACAGCTTATGTTTTTGTCCAGGCCTGCAGCCGGAGAGTACACGTGGATTTTGCCGTCGTAGAGGACATCCGAGGCGATCACATTAATGTCGAGGGCTTCACCCGGTCTTGGGAAGAGGGGCGTGAAGGATATGGAACAGCTTGTTCCCAGGAGCTTCTTTGGAGCGGCCTTTCCGATGTAAATCGTGGCGGTTCGCGGCGTTTCCTTGTTCCCGTTATGATCCACGGAGAAGTAACTTATCTGGTACTCATATACTTGGCCCGCGGGCGGTGCCTGCAGCTTTACAACATCGCTACACTTGCCCGCGTTTTGATCGCAGGAACCGCTGGCGTAGTTGGTAGTTGTGGAGCCAACGGTCCTTGTTATTGCGTAGTACGTCCTTGCGCAGCCGCTTCCCCCTAAATTATCTTGACAGAGGAAGCCTAGATTTACGGACGTGTTGTACTGTGAGTAGCACGTTGTTCCATCGCAAAGGGGCGTTGTGGTTGGCGGGGTTTTGTCTACAGGATTTGCCACGTTCAGTTCCGTGCTTATCTGGTGGCTCGTGCCCGTGCTCGTTGTAACAACTACCTGGCTGGCTATTACTCCGACGAGGATGACGCCCGCTGTGAGAAGAAGGTATTCCAGGGATGCTTGCGCGCGCTTCACGTTACTATTTTGGTGCGCCCCGTATTTAAGCCTGCCTGATAAACTATACTACGATGCTGTGGACGGAGAAGTACCGCCCCCGTCGGCTGGAGGACCTTGTGGGCAACGATGAGGCTATTAGGAAGGTGCGAGCCTGGGCGGAGAGCTGGGAGGCTGGAAAGCCGCAGAAGCCCCTCTTGCTCGTGGGTCCCCCTGGCGTGGGCAAGACGGCCACGGCGTATGCGGTTGCCCAGGAGTACGGCTGGGAGATCATCGAAATGAACGCTTCCGACGAGCGCGATGCCAAGCGGGTCCTCCGCGTTCTCGGGAGCGCTTCGGCGTCTTCGTCCTTCTTTGCAAAGCGAAAGCTCATTCTCGTGGATGAGGTTGACGGTATTCAGGGCCGTGAGGACTACGGGGGCATTTCTGCGGTCCTCAAGGTCATCAAGGAGGCAAAGAATCCCATAATCCTTACGGCTAATGATGAGTGGGCAGCTCCCGTGGTCAAGGTAAAGCCGTACTGCGATGTTGTGAAGTACAAGCGCGTGAACTACCGCACACTAGCATCATATCTTGCTAAGATCCTCGAGCGCGAGGGAATCGCCTACGATATGAATGCACTGTTGGAGCTTGCCCGGCGAGAGTCCGGCGACGTGCGGTCTGCGCTTTTGGATCTACAGGCCATTGCTGAGAAGGCTGGAAAGATCACAAAGGACAGCATTGTTGGGATTGGGTACCGTGATCGTGAGACCAACATCTTTGAGGTCCTTCGTAAAATCTTCAAGTCGGAGCACGTTATACGGCCCTTTACCCTCACCGCCACGCTCGATATGGATCCCGATATGTTCAAGGCGTGGGTTGTTGAGAACGTTCCCCGCGAATTTGAGGATCCCGAGGAGATTGCAGAGGCATTTCACTGGATTTCCCGTGCAGACGTCTTCGATGGCAGGATAATCCGCAGGCAGTACTGGGGATTCCTAGCATACTCGTCGGAGCTCCTTGTTAATGGTCCAATAGTTGCTAAAAAGCGTGTTTATCGCAAGTTCACCCCGTACTCGTTCCCCCAGTGGATAAAGCTTCAGGCACAGTATAAGAGCCGCCGCGATGCGATTAAGCGCATTGCACAGAAACTTTCCCCAATTCTTCACATTTCCCGCCGCCAGTTCTGGCAGGATCTACTCCCCCTCCTGCCGTTGATCTTCCAGCGGGATGAGTGGGCGGCGAACCTGGTAGCTGCAGCGAAGTTGGATGCAGAGGACGTTGCCTTTATCTTGGGCGTTGCCCCCACCGATGCCCGTGTGAAGAAGATACTGAAGCGCGCCGAGGAGATCCGCAAGCAGGTTCTCAAGTCCCACGTGTTCCGTCAGAGGTCCAAGACTCGCCCCAGTGGGCGTGCGGAGGTCGAGGCAGCCCCCGCCTCTGGCGGTAAGGACAAGAGGCCATCTTCAACGGAACGTCGCTCCAAGGATACCGGCGAAGCGCCCGAGGGGCCTAGGCAGGCCACGCTCTTCGACTTCATCGGATGATCCGTGCCAGCAGGTATCCGAGGACGATTCCCGCCACTGCTGCGGAGACCCCTTCCATTATTGGCTGCTGCTGCAGGCTCTTCCTGAGGGTGGTTAGTTCCGCCTCCAGTTCCGTACACCTGTTCTCGAGCTTGGCCTTTTCCGTGGATAGCTCCGCTACAGTCTTCTCACAGCCCTCTATTTTTTGCTGCAGGTCCGGTGGTGTTTTATATACGATCTTTTCCACGGGTACGCGTATTTCGACGGGTTTTTCCACCGTTTTCACAATATATCTTACCACGGGCCCTATTGTAAGGGTTTGGAACTGTGCGTTGTTTTCTATCGTAATCGCCGCAGCGTTCGCAGGTTCTACGGACCAGATATTCACGTCTGAGGCCCTAACTATGAGGATGCCTTGCGGACAGCTCGATAGATTTACATCCTCCGCCTTGAAGTCCCCGTCCGTGTTTACGTAGAAGCAGTATGCTTGGTTCGAGTTTATCTCAACGTTTTTTGCTTTGTGGATGCCCTCAAGGATCTTTACGGCTATGTTGTTCAGTCGGAGGTTGTACAGGCCTGAGCGCACGGTGTTGAATATCATACGCACAGGGTATGGGCTGCTGATGGTTGGGAGGGAGCCGTCGGGCGCTGGCCAGCCGGTTATGTATATGTGGTAGCCCCTGACGGTTGCGCCGTAGGGTAGCTGTTGGTCTGAGCAGACGATGATGTTGGCGTCCGTGGTGAGCTCATGCGCGTACGTGATGGCATCCTCCAGGGTGTTGAACTCCT
This sequence comes from Microcaldota archaeon, assembly GCA_027011045.1. Classification (GTDB taxonomy): domain Archaea; phylum Iainarchaeota; class Iainarchaeia; order JAADDC01; family JAADDC01; genus SZUA-1452. The sequence goes on from JALVAT010000021.1 coordinate 10,777, forward strand.
TTCCCGCTGCGCAGTTCCCCACCACGAGGGTTTCCCCGTACACGAACCCCGCTGCAAGGATCGCGAGGACAGTGATGGCGAGCAAGGCGCGGAACCGCATGTATACATTTGCATCTCTCAGATTTTATTACTTTGCGGTGATAACTTGCGGATTTAAATGCTGTCACGTCCATTTTATGTTCGACATCTCCCTATCCGTTGAAGCTGTGCTCTGATCGGTGGTTGCAGTGCTCGAATCAGTGGTTGCGCTCCTCGTTGCATTCCTTTCAGCCTTTTTGATTCTGCGCGTTTGGATTCCCACTGCGAAGCGCTTTGGACTCGTGGGTGGCGATATCAACAAGCCCGGGAAGCCGGAGGTTGCGGAGGCTGGTGGTTTCGCCGTTGTTCTCGCCGTGGCTTTGGGACTCTTCACGTATCTCTTCCTAAAGGCCTTTTGGGGAACGGATACGCACCTTGCGGAGATCTACGCCACGATTGCCGCGCTCCTGCTCGCCGGCTTTGTTGGATTTGTGGACGACATCCTTGGCTGGAAGCGCGGTCTCCCCCAGTGGTTTAAGCCCCTGCTGACCCTGTTCATAGCGCTCCCCTTCGCCACGCTCGCGCTCCTGAACCCTTCACTCAACGTGTTTTCCTCGTGGGGCATCCCTAACTGGCTCTTTGCCTTGGTACTGGTGCCCGTTGGTGTCGTGGGTGCCTCAAACGCCGTGAACATGCTCGCCGGCTACAACGGCCTCGAGGCGGGGCTTTCCGTCATTATCCTTTCTTTCTTCGGCCTAAAGGCGTACACGCTTGGCTATCTTTGGGTTGCGTACATGGCGTTCATCGCCGTCGCAGCACTCCTTGCATTCCTGCTGTATAACTGGTACCCTGCGCGCGTGTTTCCCGGGGATACCCTCACGTACTCGCTGGGCGCGTACATGGGTGCCCTTGCCATTCTGGGACGTATGGAGCTCTTCGGCGTTGCTCTGTTTGCCCTCTACTTTGTCGAGCTTATCCTGAAGGCTCGCTCCCGCTTTAAGGCGGAGAACTTTGGAATCCCCGACGAACAGGGCTATCTTCACCCGCGCTACGATAAAATATACTCAGTAACTCACATCTGCCTTCGCTTCCCCAAGATGACCGAGCGCAAGCTCGTCCTATGCATACTCACTGCCCAGTTTATCCTTTCCCTGATTGCCTTTATTCTCTTTTAACCCTTCCCATCATTTCCTTGCATGCGTGTTCTCATCACCGGTGGCGCCGGCTTTCTCGGCCTTCACACGGCAAGAGGCTTCGCGGAAAGGGGTTACGATGTTCGTCTCCTTGATATAGCGCCCATCGATCCCAGGGAGTACCCCCCTGGCACCGAATACATCCAGGGAGACGTTCGTGACCGAGAAACCGTGGAGCGGGCAATGGACGGGGTGGACGTGGTTGTTCACGCCGCCGCCGCCCTTCCCCTCTGGCCCAAGGAGGAGATATGGGATGTCAACGTGAACGGGACGAGGACTGTCCTAGACGTTGCTCTGAAGAAGGGCGTTGAACGCGTTATTTACATCTCCTCCACCGCGGTCTACGGTATCCCCCGTGGTGATCGCCCGGAGCGTGAGGACGATCCCCTGCGTGGTGTGGGCCCATACGGCGAGTCCAAGATCGCTGCTGAGCGCGTTTGCCGGGAGTATCGCGAAAAGGGGTTGATCGTCCCAATTCTCCGTCCAAAGACGTTCATTGGCCCGGAACGCTTGGGAATTTTCTCCATTCTCTTTGACTGGATTAAGGATGGCGCACGAATACCCTTGATCGGCGATGGGAACAACAAGTACCAGCTTTTGGACGTGGCGGATCTCGTGGACGCGGAGCTTCTCATGGCGGAGGAGGATCCGGAGCTGGTGAACGATGTGTACAACGTGGGTGCCGAGCGCTTTGGGACGTGGAACGAGGATCTCGGTGCCTTGATCAGGCACGCCGGCTCCGGTTCAAAGATCATTCACCTGCCCGCCAGACCGACGAAGTTCATCCTGCGGGTCCTTGAGTGGTTGAAGCTTTCCCCCATATACGAGTGGGCTTACGGAACGGCGGACAGGAACCACTACGTTTCCATAGAGAAGATTGTCAACACCTTTGGCTGGCACCCGCGCTACTCCAATGCAGAATCCCTCATACGCACCTACGACTGGTTCATTGATCACTACGATGAGCTCAAGAACAGGGAAGGGGTGACACATCGGGTCATGTGGCGCCAGGGGATCCTTTCCGTGGTGAAGCGTCTGATGATGATCCACTTTCCCCTCTGAATTTTTCTAAGAACTTTTTCAGATCTCTAAGTCCGCTCTTTATGTTTTCGTATGCTTCCTCCTCGTTCAGGTCTTCGTAGACATGGACTAACACGTTTCGGAAGCCTCTCATCGCCTTCAGTGTTCTTGCCTCTTCTAGCGTTATAATCCCGTTTCCTTGAAGGATATCGACGATGTTGTAGTCGTCCTTTGGCGTTTCTAGTCCCCTTGCTCTTATTATTTCTCCCATGATGTCGAAAATGAGCTCTATTGCGTGCTCTGTCCTCTTAAAGATCCCGTCCTTTATGATCTGTGGAAGGTGCGCGAACTCTTCATATTTTTGAGGTAGTGCTTCCTCTATAATTGCGATGCTTCTCTCCAAGTCCCTCAGATACACTTCAAGCCACACCTACAACCACCCTTATCCTGTGCATGAAGTCCTCCGCCTCCCTCGATGTTTTCAACAGTATATCCATGGCCTTTTCTCTATCCCCCACGTATATCAGTTTTCCCTCTCGCAGCGCATGATGAATCACGTAGAGCGGTAGGTCCTGGAATATGTGGAGGTCTACATTGGAGGGAAGCTCCCCAGACGCTCTCACCCTGAACTGGAACCGATCCCTTTCGTCCCCATCGTAGTACACGGCCAGATCAATATCCGAGTCGGGCCGTGCGTCTCCTCGCGCCCTTGAACCGAAGAGAAGAATGAACACTACCCTTTTCCCTCCGATTTCAAGGATCTTGTCCACGATCTTATCCAGCTCCACGTAAGAATTCTGTTTGAACTCCTTTATTTTCCTTTTCCGCTAGCTCCCGCCAGTGCGCCCACGATGATCCATAACCAATACGAAAAGAATCGCTCGTAGAGCGTCGCAGCCGTTGCAATATCCACGGATACGCCCTTTAGCACGAGCCCGCCGATGAGTCCACTCTCGTAGGCGCCTAGCCCCCCTGGCAGGAATGACAGCACGGCGAGGATGTACGCCAGGGATACGAGGGCAGCAACTGCGGGGTATGGTATCCTTGCGCCCATTCCCCAGAGGATAATCCACATTCTGAAGAAGTCGATCGCCCACAGGAGAGCTGTAATCACTAATAACGTTACGGAGAGCCTCTTTTTTCGGAGGATTTTTTGGCCGTGGTCTATGTATTCTCTAACTGCTAGTGGAAGGCGTGATTTTGCCTTTTTCGGGATTGCGTTGAGCAGAAACAGCGAGAAGCCACCCACAATGGCAAATGCTACAAGAATTGCCGCGGGCAAGCTTATTGTGTAGAGGATTCCGGCCGCTGCCGTTGCAATGACGAGCATGTCCATGAGTCGCTCGACGGACACGTATGCTGCCATCTCCGTGGTTTTTACGCCGAGCTCCCTTGCCAACGCCCCTATTCTTGCTCCCTCTCCCAGCGTGCGGGACGGGAAGGAAAATGCAACAAAGTGACCTACCGCGTACGCCCTCAGCGTTTCCCCGAACCCCTTCTTGAACACCAAATACATGCGCAGGGCCTGCAGACAGAATTCGATGAATACCGATGCGAACGCCACTAAAAACAGCCACAGTGGTGCCGATACAACTATTCTGGCGATGTTCTCTGCCTCTTTCCTGTAGATGGCCCCGAGGATAATGAGTATTGCTATGAACACAAGTCTCCAGTGCTTGAGTATTTCCCTTCCCCCCATCCTCACGGGATAATTGTGCTGGCCAGGTTTTTATACAGCCTCCAGCAATCTCTTCTCATGAACCCATACGTGGAGATCGCCCGCCCCTGGCAGTGGTACAAGAACCTTGTGGCATTCTTGGCGCTCTTCTTCTCTGGAATGCTCCTCGTTCCCGCAGCCGTGTATTCGACCGTCGCTGCCTTCGTTGCTCTCTGCCTTGCGTCTTCCGGGGTTTACGTGCTCAACGATGTTCTGGATCTGGAAAACGACCGCAAACATCCAGATAAGAAGAGAAGACCGCTGCCCTCTGGGCGTATTTCTGTGCGATCAGCCCTAATCTACGCTTTCCTTTTGATATTTGCAGCGTCCCTCATTGCATTTTCCATAGGCACGCTTGTGGGTGTTGCTGTTGCTGCCCTCATTGTTAACACGCTTCTCTACTCTCTTTTGTTCAAGCACGTGGCTGTTCTTGACGTGGCAACCCTTGCGCTGAACTTCCTGTTCAGAACGCTTGCTGGTGTTGTCGCTATTGGTGCCTACCCGTCCTACTGGATCGTTATTGTGCCGTACTTCCTTGCAGTCTTCCTTGCGCTGCTCAAACGCTACGGAGAGCTCCAGAGGGTGCAAAACGCGCGTACAGCCCTTAAGGACTACGATTCGGAAACTCTTCGTGTCCTTTCGGCGGTCACGCTGGGGATCGTCCTCGTTCTGTACACGCTCTACATATTTGACTCAAATCTGCCCCATAAGACGATTACCGCAGCGCTCACGCTTCCCATCGCCGTTTTCACGCTCTTCCGCTGGTACAGCGATGCTACCCGGGATCCTGCACTGGCGGAGGACGCGGCAAAGATGGTGTACGATCGCTGGTTTATCATGGGTGGTTTGCTGTGGGTGATAATTCTTTTTGGCGTTATTTACCTCTTCTAATTTAAGCATCCCTTCTCAATTACCCCTTGTGAATCTCCGAGCATACCTTCATACGCACTACTTCCGCAACCTTGGCCCCCGTTTCATTATGAACGTCGTTTCCAAACTCGCTGGTCTTATCATCACCCTTTACCTTGCCCGCTTCCTCGGACCGACCCAGCTTGGTTACTTCTCCTTCGTCGCTGCCGCGGCGAGCACCCTCGCAATGATCTTCTCCTTTGGAATCCCCGGTTACGTCCAGAATCACGTTCCTGCACTATTGGCCCGCGGCAGAGAGCGCGAAGCGAAGGAGCTCCTCGGTGCCGCCCTTCACGTAATCACGATCACGTCTATCCTCGCATTTCTTGTCGCCATCCTCCTGGGAATTCTCGCACAGAACTTTTTCCGTAGGTCTGCTGGCCTTCTTCTCTTCTCCCTCGCCGGTGCGTACGCTCTTGTATATATCTTTAACGGTCTTGCGGAGTCTACTCT
>JALVAT010000022.1 GCA_027011045.1 Microcaldota archaeon
TGCCAGCACGTACCTCCAGTAGTCAGCGGGCAAAAGTTCCAGGGCGTTCTCTATGTTCAGGCCGACGCCCCTGCTCTTGGAGAACTTTACGCCCCTCGCCTTTAGAAACTCGGCGGAGGCGATGATCTCTGGCAGGACCCAGCCCTTCCTCGTTCCTATGAGCATGCCCGGCCAGAAGAGCGTGTGGAAGAAGATGTTATCCTTGCCGATGTAGTGGACGAGGACCGTATCTTTTCCGAACCACCATTCCTTCCACGCGTCGGGATCCTTTGCCACGTTCTTTGCCCACTGCTTCGTTATGCCGATATAACCTATGGGCGCGTCGAACCAGACGTAGAACACCTGTCCCTCGTATCCCTTCAGCGGGATGGGGAAGCCGAAGTTGAGGAAACGGGAGATGGAACGTGGTTTCAGCCCCTCGCGGTACAAATAATGCTCCGTGGTTTTCTTGGCGTTCTCGGGCCACTTGTCCTTTCTCTCCTCGTAGAACTTTTTCAAATCCTCCGCAAGCGCCGGAAGATCGAAGACCAACTGTTTCGTCCTTTCAAAGGTGATGTTGGTACTCCCACAGTACTTGCAGTGGGGGTTTATGATCTCCGTTGGGTCTAGGATGGCTCCACAGTCGTCACATTGGTCGCCGCGGGCGAGACCACCACAGTATGGACAGGTTCCCTCAATCCAGCGGTCTGCCAGCCAGTGGCCACAGTCGTTGCACTTGGGCATGACGATCTCTTCTTCCTTTATGTAGCCGTTGTTCCATAGATCCCAGAAGATTTCGTAGGTCGTTTCCTTGTTCTCTTCGGAGTCTGTCCAGCCCCAGAAGTCCGTGCTTATCTCCATGGCCTCTACTGCCCTCTTGATGCGCTCGTGGTTCTCATAGGCCATTTCTTTTACGTCTCGGCCCAGTTTGAACGCCTGGACTTCCAGGGGAGAACCATGCATGTCCGAACCGCAGATGTAGATAACCTTTTCCCCCTTGAGGCGTAGGAAGCGTGCCTGGACGTCGGCGGGGAAGATGGATCCTACGAAGTTGCCCAGGTGGGGAACGCCTTGGATGTAGGGCAGCGCTGAGGTGATCAGGTAGCGGACCATGGTTATATTTCTTGTTTAAGGTTGATTTAAGGGTGTCGGCTGGTTGCTTTTGAAGGCGTTGGTTGGGGTTCTGAACCGAAGGGGCGATTATGTAGAAGAAATTCTTACGGTTTCTGAACGGATCGGTTAAAACGACGGAGTTTGTTATCCTTGGGGGCGAGGGAGGTATATCCATGATTGGCAGAGAGGCAGAGAAGGAGTTCACACTGGCTGATCTTCGCGAAATTCAGGGTATCCGCGCATTTCTTGGCGTTGTTGACCGTGTAGATGTGGAAGATCTTGAGAATCTCTTCCGGCGCGTCGGTTTTTCTGAAGAGGACGCGAGGATGCTCAGGCACTTCGAGGAGATGTTTAGGAACCCTGGCAAGATGGCATCCCGCGTTCCTAAGGACTGGCTTAACAAGTATAGGGAGGCGTACTACTATCTACGCGCGCTTCTGAGCTTGGGGGAGCTCCCCGGGAAGGATGACTACCTTGGGGGGAACGTCCTTGCCGAGAACATTTACCGCCGCAAGTACTATCTGAAGGACAGGGATAACAACCCCGTGGAGACGCGCCCTGAGGACGTTTTTGCCCGCGTTGCATCCTTCCTCGCCGCTGTGGAGGAGGATCACCTCAATTGGGCTAGAACGTGGTACGAAGATATGTTTAATGGTTATTTCCTCCCTGCTGGCCGCGTTCTCGCCGGAGCAGGCGATCTTTACCGCGTCAAGACCTTGGCAAACTGTTTCGCCCTCATAATCAAGGACGACAGCATAGAGGGGATATACGAAACGGCGTATAAGGCTGCGAGGACGTATTCCTACGGCGGCGGTGTGGGCATAGACGTTTCCCCGCTACGACCCATGGGCACGCCCGTGCACAACGCCGCGGAGACCACCACGGGACCCACATCCTTCATGCAGTTGTATTCGCTCACAACGGGGATTATAGGGCAGGCTGGGCGGCGCGGCGCACTGATGATAACCATCGATGTCAAGCATCCGGATATCGTTGAGTTCATAAACGTAAAGCGCAAGCCGGACTGGGTTGCAAAAAAGATCATTGAGCAGCTGCGTCTCTCTGGCAAGTTCAGCGAGGAGGAGCTGAAGGAAATCGAGAAGGCCGTGGTGGACAACGCCCAGATTCGTTTTGCCAACATATCTGTCAAGGTGTCAGACGAGTTCATGAACGCCGTGCGCGAGCAGAATACTTACGGCAAAGACAAGATCCTCGTGTACAGGAAGAAGTACAAGGGGATCCACTGGTCCTTCTACCAAGATAAGGATGGGCACTACTCCTACGGGATTCCCTCGCGCGATCTCCGCTTCTACGAGTTCGTGGGGGCCTTTGACAGCGTGGAAGAACTGAACCACTTCCTCCGCAGCTACGGTGTGTCTGTGGGTGAGGATGAACTGAAGGATGTGAACCTCCGCGATATATACGGCGATTTCGTCATCGAGCTCAAGGACAGGGACTACGACCTAGCCATACACTACTCCGGTGATTTCCTGCTCTACTACGCCAACGAGCAGATAGGAGAGGTAAAGCGGCTCGTGAAGGCGAGGGATATTTGGAACGAGTTCGTTGAGAGCAACTACAAGACGGCAGAGCCCGGCATCATGTTCTGGACCCGCATGGTCTACTACTCGCCATCCAACTACGTGGGTGCCCCCATCATCGGCACGAATCCCTGTTCCGAGGTGCCACTGGAGGACGGGGGCGCGTGCAACCTCGGTTCCATTTCCCTACCCCGAATGGTGGATAACCCGTACACGGAGGATGCACGGATCAACTGGGACCGGTTCAGGGTGGCCATACAGCACCTCATTCGCCTTCTGGACAACGTTGTGGATTGGAACACGTATATGAACGCACTTCCGGAGCAGAGGGAGGCCGCCAGGCGGACGCGACGGGTGGGCGCAGGCTACATGGGGCTTGCGGATTTGCTGAACATGCTGGGCTACGGATACGACAGCGAAGAGGGAATAAAAATCATTGAAGAGGTCACCCGCTTCTACGCCAACGAGGCGTACTCCTATTCTGCGGATCTTGCCGCGGAGAAGGGACCATTCCCGCTCTGGGACTACGAAAAGTATTCCCGGGGCCTCTTCTTCCAGGAGGCGCTATCCGATGAGGTGAAGGAGAAGATCCGCCGCCAGGGGCTGAGGAACGTTGCCCTGCTATCCATGGCGCCCACTGGATCCCTGTCTAACATCGCTCTTGGCATCGTGGTAAATGGGAGGAACTATATCGGCGTTTCCTCTGGTATTGAGCCTGTTTTCGCCCTCTACTATACGCGTAGGTCTGAATCGCTTTCGAAGGATGGGGACCTCTACTTCAGGGTCTTCCACCCGCCGGTGCAGGCGTACCTGGATATGAAGGGCCTCTCTGAGGCGGCGCAGGAGGGGGATCTCAGGGAAGTACTGCCGGAGCACTTCTTCCGTACGGCCCACGAGATCGATCCCATGATGCGCGTGAAGATTCAGGGGGTTATCCAGCGGTACGTGGATCACTCGATCTCCTCCACGGTGAACCTGCCGGAGGACGTGCATCCAGAGGTGATCTCGGATATATACCTGGCCGCTTGGGAGCACGGGTTGAAGGGGATCACCATCTACCGCGACGGATCTAGATTCCCTGTACTCTCCGTTGAGGGGAAGAAGACGGAGTTCCAGGAGTATAAGGACCGAATGTTCGTGCTTGTCAAGGATGGGAAGGAGGTCAAGCTCCGCGGTGACGACGTCCTCGTCCTTCCTGACGGACGTCTGACCACCGTTTATCACGCGATAAAGGAGGGGATACTGCATGTTGCTCGTTGAGCCCGGTGCCGTTGTTAGGGAGCTGAGGGATGATACGGGCCTTGCGATTCCGCCCGTGCCCGAGAAGCTGGATGCAAGGGTGTATACGATTGATGGAGGGACCGTGACCATTGCGTACGCCATCGAAGGGAGCGAGCCGAGGATTTATCAAGTCATAATCGCCTCTCCAGCGGGGGACTACGCCAAGATAAACCCCTTCCTATCCGCCCTCGTCCGCGTGGGCGTCCGATACGCCGACGTCCTCGAGCTCCTTCGGTCCACGGGGGATCCCCTTCTCCTGAACGCGGCAGATGCGGTCCAGGACTTCCTCTCGGAGTTCGGCATCATGCCCGCGCCAAGGAAGGGGTACGAGAAGGCTGTCCAGCCGTCTATCCTCTCCTTCGCCGTGGATGGCGGTTCCAGTGATACCACTGCTGTTGCCGACGATGCGAACCTTCAGATCTGTCCTGTTTGTGGCCAGAGAACGCTGAAGGTAGAGAACGGGTGCGCCACGTGCATAAACCCCGAGTGCGGCTACTCTAAGTGTGATCACTAGCGGAGGAGCTCTACCTCCACATCTGTTTTTAGCGCATTTATTATTCGCGGGATGTCGTCATCCGCGGTTATTATTTTTCCTGCGTTTTCCTCTGCTTGGGCGATTATTATGTAGTCTGCGTCGCTTGCTTTTATTCCATGCGCCTCTGCTGCTGCTCTGATTTCTGCAGCTCTTCTTAACGTGCTGTCGCTGAGTTCCTCAACGGGGAATGATTCGATGAATGCCCTCTCCCTTGAGAATCTTTCGTTGTGTTTCAGCTCTCCCTTTGCGATGCCCACGTAGAACTCGTAGTACGCCATTGCAGGAATGTATATTGGCCCGGTTATCTTCTTTATTGCCTCGAGGGCAGAATTTTTACCTCTTATTACGGAGATCAGAAAGGATGTGTCAGCGTAGTGCTTCAATCTCCCGCACCTCTTTGTTTCTCTTTACATTAGGGAATTCCTTGTTGATTCCGAAGTATGTGAGCAGCAGTTCTCTGTCCTTGCTTGCAACTATACGTAGTAGTTCCTCTATTGCTTGGCTGAAGGATTTTTTGCCCTTATACCTTGCAAATGCCTCGTATACATCTTCTCGAATCGTGATCGTTTTTGCCATGTACTGTATGTTTACTATGTGTTTAATATGAGTTTCTGTTATGTTTTCCAGCCTATTTCCCTCCCGCCTCTCTTCCTGTTAACCCAGCGTGCCAGGGCGAAGAGGTAGTCGGAGAGCCTGTTGACGTACGCAAGGGCCCTTCTGTCTACCCATTCGTTGCTCCTGGCGAAGGCCACGAGTTTTCTCTCTACCCGTCGGCACAGCGCCCTGGCGTAGTGGATCTTCGATGCCAGCGGATCTGTAAAGCGGAGAATGAAGTGGTGCAGCTCGCCGGCTTCTGACCACAGCTCGTCTATTCTCCTTTCCAGCCTCACGGTGGATTTCTCGAAGGTGTATTCACCTTCTGACATGATGTGGGCGTTGAGCTGCATGAGTGTGCCAATGATCTCTTCTAGTTCCTTGGATTCCGCCACCTCTGAGGCAATAACCCCCAGAAACGAGACGAGTTCGTCAATCTCTCCGATTACTTCTACCACTGGAGCGTCCTTCGGTTTTCTTTCCCTTCCAACGTACGTTTCCCCGGAGTCCCCAGTTTTTGTGTAGACCGGCATGTTGTATTAACGCCGTTACGAAATAATAATTCTTCCCTCCAAATCCTACCGTGTTCAAGTGTGAGTTCTCCGCCCGCTTCGTCCTTCCCAGGATAAGGGTAGCCCTTGCCAGGGAGCTCTATTCGCAGGGCTTTTCCGTGACGCAGATCGCCAGGTTGCTTGAGACGTCTCCAGCCGCGGTTTCCCAGTACCTTTCCGGCAAGCGTGGCAAGGACGTTCCACCGCAGTTTCACAGCGATATTGTGCGCCTTGCCCGCCTGCTTGCGGAGGGAAAGGATATATCGAAGGAGCTCTGCGATCTTTGCAATAGAATACGGGAGAGCGGGTTAATTACGGAGTGAGCGGATTTCTTGCCCCTGCAGGCAGGCCCTTGTAATCATCAATATTTTTCCGTCAGACGGTCCCCACTCCTGCTCGTACGTACGTGTATGCAATCCCACCGTGTAAGAAATAAATGGAAGAAGATGTGTCCAGGTCAGCGCGTGATGTTGAACTCTGGCAGGCCGTGCTTCTCGAAGTATTCCCTCACTGGTGCCAGCGTTTCTATGAGCCACTCTGCCACGGCGTTCTTTAGGTCTAAGGGGTGTAGCTTGCCCTCAACGAAGTCTTTCTCCAGATCCTCGTACCTGTAGTACTCTACCGTACCGCCGAACTTCTCGGGACGCTCCACAACGAGCACTTCGCTGTCGTCCCTGCCGCGGAGGATGAGGTTCCTGACGATGTCTATGACCGGGTTATTCTCCACTACGCGGGCAGGGCAGTACGCGTTCCGCATCTTCCTTCTTATGTCTTCGGGGGAGTCGTGCACGTAAATGGCCGTCTCCGGCTTGCTCTTACTCATTTTCATGTCTTCGGGTGTAAGCTCCTTGCCCATGCGCTTGCCCGCCTGTAGGCCGAGGAGCAGGTGGTGGTGCACGAGCACCGGTTTCTTCCAGCCGAATTTCTCGGCGACCTCGCGGGCGAGTATGTTCACCTTGCGCTGGTCCATTCCGAGCTGGCAGATGTCCACGTCGAGTTCAAAGATATCCGTTGCCTGCATGAGGGGGTATACGAGGAAGGACGCCTTTTGCATTTCCACGGCCTTTCTGCCCATGATGGTTCCAGCCCTCTTCAGGCGATCAATGGTCACGGCTGTAGATATCTTCAGGAAACGTTCCCAGTATTCTGTTTTCTCTATGAGCTCAGATGCCCACACTATTTTGATGTCCTTTGCCCCGAGGAGTTCCCAGACCTTCTTAAAGTATTCTCCTGCCTCGTGAATCTTCTCCATATCTCCGCCCATCTTGTTGTTAAGATATGCGTGCCAGTCTGCGAGCAGTATTATGAATTCAACGCCTGCATCGATTAGATCCTTTGCCTTTATCGCCCTCTGAAGTCCGGATCCAATGTGCGCGTATCCAGAGGGTTCAAATCCGTCGTATGCCCTCGGGTGTTCCTTGGTTTCCAGGAGTTGCCTGAGCTCATCCTCTGTTACAACCTCCTCCGTGGGACGGACTGTTATCAGGTGCAGCCTCTCCTCTACATCCATACTTGCACCTCCTGCTGGAGTGACTGCCCCCACCTAGAATTAGATGCGCGGATAAAGGCAGTCACCCATGCAGAAAATTGGGAGGGGGAGAATAAAAATGTACTCCTCTTATACGTCCTGCCAGCCCCCATCGTATTTGTAGTGTGCAAGGTACTCGGGCTTGCCGTCCCTCATCATTAGAACCGTTGCGCGGTCCTTCTGGAGCTCCAGGATTGCAAGGGATTCCGGTTCCCCCCTTGTCACGCCGCCCCACGCCCCCGTCGCCGTTCCCGGGTTTGTGAACAACATTCCATTTCGTGCATAGGTATCCCTCTTGTGCGTATGGCCGAACACTACGATGTCTGCCCCTGCGGTTCTCCCGTATGCCTCTAGCTGGTCTGGATCCCCGCGCGGTCGGACCTCTGTGCTGTGGAAGAGAAATATACGGTGGCCCTCGGCGTCTATAATCTGGAATCTTGGTAGCTCAAGGAAATCCATGTTTCCGCGCACGGCGTAGGTTTTTCCGTGGCGTTCCAGGTAGTGGAGCACGGAGTACTCTGTGGCATCCCCCGTGAAGAGAATTGCATCGTATTTTTGCCCTTCTATGATCTTTTTCACCCATTGGGGAAGCTCCTGCGCCCTATCGGGTATGTGCGTGTCCCCGAGTATGAGGAACCTCATTGCAGACCCCTGTATACCTTTTTTCTATGCGCAACGCGGAGGACGTATATCGTGTTGTTGTCAATCTTCACTATGATCCTGTATTCCCCCGCCCTTAGTCGGTACCACTCTGTGCCCACAATTCTTCGTACGTATCTCCATGGGTTTATCTTTGCCCGCTGGAGCACGCCGATTACGTGTTTTTGTACCTCCCTTGGTAATGCCTTGATGTCTTTGGCTGCCTGTTCGCTAAATTCTATGTTCATTGGGTCTCCTCCAGCTCCTTGAGGAGCTCACTCATGCTTACTGTCCTTCCCTTTGCAATCTCCAGTTCAGCCTGCTCAAGACTTTTGCGGAACTCGGGATTCAGCTCCAGGTGATCCTCTATGAGATCCCATAGAACGTCTTCGTAGGATTCCGATGAGGATATCTTCATGCTCTCTAGGACTTCCTTTACGTCCCGGGATACCTTTATTGTGGTGTACATTAGTATACTTTGGTATTTCAGCGTATATATTCCTAACGTCCAGCGATGATCTTTATAACGTCGCCGTTCTTCAGCACGTGGTCCTTACCTACCCTTCTCTTGGTCCTGGCGTCCACGGCGGCTATGAACTTTTTTCCAATGTCTGTGTGAACGGCATATGCAAGGTCGAGCGCCGTGGCGTTGGGGGGTAGCAGGAACGCGTCGGGGAGAACGTTGCCCTTCTTATCTGTCCACTTGTTTTCATCCTCCACCGGGTAAACAACCTTGTACCCCAGGACGTCGAAAACCGCCGTGTTTATCACCTGTTGCACCCCTGTGCTGCCGAAGGGTTCCAGGACGTGCTCCTTGATGTACTGAAGGCCCTTTCTCTGCTCCTCTGTGAGATTCTTGATGATCTCAAACTCCGGATCGCCCGGAACGTATTTTATGAATCCTGCGCGTGCTGCCTTGCGTAGCGTGTATTCGGCTATTCCTGATGTTGGTATAACGAAATCATACTTCTTTTGGAGCTCCTTCACGTTTTCAGGGGCGGGGTCTACGTCTATCTTGTTCGCCGCTATGATTATGGGCTTGAATCGTAGTAGTTCTTCGGCCCACGCCCACTGGTCGTCGTCCTTCTCTGGATACCCGAGCTTCCCCCGGACCTGCTCTGCCTGCTCCCGGGTTATCCCGAGCCCGCTGAAGTATTCGAGCAGTTCGCGCTCCTTCTGCTCGTTTGGCATTCGCTTGACCTTTTCCCACGCTCTGTGGACGATACCCTTTATCCACGCCACGAGCTCTTTCCGCAAGAATTCTACATCCTCCGCTGGATCCCGTTCCCCTGGTTTTAGCGGGTTACCCTCCGCATCCGAGGATCCTGATGCATCTACAACGTGTATGAGCACGGATGCCTGTCTGAGGTCGTCAAGGAACTTGTTTCCAAGCCCCCTTCCCTCGTGGGCGCCTGGGACGAGGCCAGCAACGTCTATTATCTCCACGGGGACGAAGCGGTTTCCATCTATGCAGAATCCGTGGTTTGGGTTGCACTGGACTCCTATTTCGAGATGGGGGCATTTCGTTCGAACCCAAGTAACCCCAACGTTGGGCTCTATGGTTGTAAAGGGATACGGCGCGGTCTTTGCGCTCTGTTCCGTAGCCGCGTTGAAGAACGTGGTCTTTCCTGAGGATGGTTTGCCAACGAGGCCCAGCTGCACGTCCATCACACCTCTGGGAGTATTTTGCTCACAAATTCTTCCGGGTCGAAGGGTTTGAGGTCTTCAGGCGCTTCTCCCCACCCGAGGTAGATAATGGGCACCTCTGCGGCCACCGCCGCCGTGAGCACCGCGCCCCCCTTCGTGTCTGTGTCCATCTTCGTGAGTATTATTCCGTCTATTCCTAACTCCTCGTTGAATCGCCGAATCTGCTCCGCCACGGCACTTCCTGCCATCCCTTCCCCCACGAACACCGTCAGATGGGGCTTTACAACCCTTTTTATCTTCTTTAACTGCTCCATCAGATTTTCGTTCGTCTCCTGTCTGCCGGCCGTGTCTATGAGCACGTAGTCGTCGCCCCGCGCCTTCGCACTCTTTACCGCGTCAAAGGCCACCGCTGCGGGATCTGCTCCGTAGCTGTGCTTCACTACGCGGGCCCCCACTCTTTCGGCCCACTCCTCCGTTTGTTCGATACTCCCCGCCCTGAACGTGTCGGCTGCAGCTATTACGACGGAGTATCCGCCCTTCCGTAGCTGGTGGGCAATTTTCGCGATGGTCGTTGTTTTGCCCACGCCGTTTGGCCCGACGAACATGATTATGTACGGCTTTTCTGGAGGTGGCGCGATCTTCGGCGCTTCCCGAGATAGAAGATCCACGAGAACGGATCTCACCGCATCGCGGATCTCCCTACGCGAGGAAAATTTCCTTCCCGCAAGGGCTGATTTTATTCTTTCGGCGATTTTTTCTGCGGCGTCAAGGGCTACATCAGCCTGGACGAGTTCTAGAACGAGCTCATCGGCTATCTCCTCCGCCTTCTTCTCGGATACTGTGATTCCAGTTCCCGCTGCCTCTGCTATGCGTTCTCCAATGCTTCCCAGCGCCTTGCGGAGGCGGTCAAGCAATTACGCCTGCCCCCTGCTCTTGGCTTGTGAGATGAGCTTTGCTCTTGCTGCCCTGAGTTGCTGAAGGCTCTGCTTTGCGTTCTCCTTTGCTTCTTCCAGCTTTTTCAGGACGGTCTGGACGTCAGCCTCCATAAAGACATCTGCCCCCACGCTGTAGAGGGCCTTTCCACCCTCGTACTTCAGGGGCAGGAATACGCCGGGGCCCACGGGCACCAGTGCCTCACCGCGGTTCGAAAGTTCCTGGAGTGCCTCCATGGTTGCCTCCAGCTGTGGAATCACTACCTTTGAGAGGTATGCGATCTGCTCGTCGAGGGCCTTCAGGGTTTCGTTCATTCCTTAACCTCCTCCACGGATTCTATGACGATCTTGGTCCTCTTGACGTGGTGCTTTGATCCGAGGTCCGAGTAGAGAATTTCCGTTGCGCGCTCCTTTGTTGGTGCGTCAATAGTCTTGGAGAACTTTATCTTGCGCTTGCCCTTCCAGTAGTAGCCCGTAAACTTCCACATGCGATCACCCCAGCACGTCTTCGATCTTCATAATCTCCACGGGGCTTGTGTCGTCGCCTACGATTATTCCGTGGCTGTTAGCCACGATCCCACCACGCACGAAGGGGTCTCCATAGTTAACGGTTGTTGTATCCCCGCGCACCTTGAACACGCGTTCCAGTATTTTCAGCTCCTCTTCTGACGTGTTTGGATGGGCGAGGAATCCCTTATTCGTTGCGACGATCGCAGCTCCAACTATTTCGACGTTTGCCACGTTCATCTGCTCATAATCTACGCCCAGGAACTCCGCAATTTCCCTTGCCGTTTCTGGCCTGAGCGTTTCTGATATTACCGCCCCCTTGTCGTTCGCTGCCACCATGTTGCCCATGGCCGTTGCCCTGTCCTTCACCACGAGGACCTCTATGCCGTGATCCCTGAGGTTCTGCACCTCGTCGTCCCTTGCGATGTACGGGAGTACGATGCCGTTGCTGTTTCCTGCCGCGAAGATGCCAAGGAGCCCCGTTCCCGCAACGCGCGTGGGGATGGGGTCTACCTTGAGCACCTCTGCGAACTGCTCTACAATATCTTCTGGCATGAAGTCTGGGAGAAGCACGAACTTGTCCGTGGCAAGGGCGAAGAGCCCGATGTGGCTGCTGCGCTCAAAGTCGAGCTTTGCTATCTTCATGCCTGCTCACTCTTCTCCTCTTTCTTTTCTTCGGCCTTGCTCTCGCCAGTTTCCTGCTCAGTCTTTTCCTTCTTTGCGGGGGCCTTTGCCTTTTCGCTGGCAGCCTTCTTGGACTCGCGCTTTGCCCTCTTCTTGGACTTTTCGATCTCTGCCCTCGCCTCTGGCGTGTAGACCCAGACCGTCTCGCCCTCCTTGACTGCGATCACCTTGATCTTCCTGGGGGGCTTCTCGATGCCACGCTGCCAGACCACGTGATTCACAGACTCGTGGATCTTCACGTTCTCCGGTTCAACCTTCATGTGCTTGGCGATGAACTCACGGATGTGCTTCATGGCGCGCTTTGCGCGCTCCTTGCGCGCGGCACGGTTATATACGCTCCTGAGGGAGATTGTGTACGCTCGCTCCATCGCGATCACCTTACTTCATTATGCCGAGCTTCCTGCGGACGATGTGCCCGAGCTCGGTTCTCCTCCAGTGGATCTTGCTAACGCGCGGGAATAGGCGCTTGTGGGACTTGGCGATCGCCCATACTGGCCCGCGCATTCTGCGCTTTCTCTCTGCCCAGAGCATCTCCTTGAAGCCTGCGGGCTTGTGCTTTGCCAAACAGACCACCTCAATGCATGATTTTTATCTTCGTCTCGCGCTTAGGGCCCCTCAACCTCAGCAGCAGGGCCTTTAGCTGCGCATCCGTTATCTTCTTCGTGATCCTGCCCGCCTGGTAGAGCGCGAGCAGGTATTGAACGGCCTTGGCGTATAGTTCGGGGCTCGACAGCTTCACGCGCCCCAACCGCTCAAAGGCGTCCGGCTCGAGTATGCGTTTTAGTAGCGCCCTGAGCTGGAGCTCCGCCTGCCTCTTCGCCAGCTCTTGTTCCTGGGCTAGCTTCTGCTGGTACTCGAGCATCTTTCTTCGGCGGATCTCCTCCAGCTCGTCCACCGCTATCACTCCTTCTTTTCGGCGGACTGGGACTTGGCGATTTCGGTGGCGATCTTATCAAGGAATGCCTGGCCCTTTGGCGTGAGCCTGCGCCCCTTGGAGTCCGCCTTCTCCACGAGGCCGGCGCTCTCCAGCTGCTGGAGTATGGTCCTGATAATCTTTCCTCCAGCGTCCACGTGGTGCTCTGGCTTCACTCCGCGGTTCTTCCTGCCACCGTAGTACGTTCTTAGCCTTGCCACGCCAACTGGGCCATCTATGTAGAGCCTGCGAAGAATGCTCGCAGCGCGGATGTACCACCAGTCCTTCTGCTGGGGTACACGCTCCTTGTGGGCGCCGGTCTTAACGAAGAGCGCCCATTCTGGCATCTGGATCTGCTCAATCTTCTTGAGCTCCTCTGCGGTCTTCTGTATGAGCACGTCTGCGGGCACGTCGAGGACTGTCGCCATGTTCTCACCTCAAAATGCGGTTACGTTGTATATGGTCGAGGAAACAATTTAAAACACAAGTAATTGTTGTAAAAGCTTTTTATTCGCCCATTTCCCAATCCATGTATGTCTGCCGAAGGTTCCACGGACTATAGCTCGAAGCCGGCGTCTGCTGCAGCTACCATTGTGCTTTTCGTGTTTGCCCTTGTTGTTCTCGTGTCTGCCTTTGTTTCTTGGCCCCTGTTCCTCGGGATGTCCCTGCTGTTTTTGATCTACCTCTTTGCTGCTGTCCGTATTCTCCCCGAGTACAAGCGTGGCGTTCTCTTTACCCTTGGGCGCTACGACGGTGTTGTGGGCCCCGGAATAATTGTCATCATCCCGGGTATTCAGAGCGTGCGCATAGTGGATCTGCGCGTTCAGACGATTGACATACCTCCGCAGGAGGTAATCACCAAGGACAACGTGTCGGTCCGCGTTAACGGCGTGGTCTTCTTCCGCGTTATCGATCCTGCCAAGGCAGTGATAAACGTGAGCGACTACGTCTACGCGACTTCAGCCATTGCCCAGACCACGCTTAGGGACGTGGTTGGTGGTGTAGAGCTGGATCAGCTCCTTGAGAACCGTGATGCCATTGCCCAGGAGATCCGTAAGATCGTGGACGAGAAGACGGATCAGTGGGGCATTGACATTACTGAAATCCGGCTCCAGGACATCACCTTGCCCGACGATCTGAAGCGAGCCATTGCCATCCAGGCTGAGGCGGAGCGTGAGAAGCGCGCCGTCATCATAAAGGCAGAGGGTGATCTACAGGCAGCCAAAAACTATGCGAAGGCCGCAGAGATCCTCTCGAAGACCCCCGGAGCCCTCACCCTTAGGACGCTGCAAACGCTCAGCGATCTTTCCAAGGATCCCAGCCAGAAGTTCTACTTTATCGTCCCCCTTGAGATCCTGGAATCCTGGATCGAGGCGAGAAAGGCGGGTAAGAAGGGGAAGGAATAACTCTACACTTCCCCTTCCTTTACTGCCCTCACGATGAGTTCAGCAACTCGTCTGTGGTCAAGACCCTGCTGCTTTGCTTCAAGGACGATGAACGGTGCCACGAGATCTAGGAATGGCCCCTTCTTTAGATACCAGTTCAGGATCTTTGCATCGTCCGCTTTTTCCAGGGCTTCACGAACCTCTCGGAGCGCGCCGTACTCCAGGGCCAGCCTTTCCAGTTCTTGTCTGCTTGGGATCGCCTTCGGTAACTGCCTTTTTAGTAGCGCTTCCAGGCGCTCCGCCGACGCCACTATGTCCTCCGGAGTCTCGATAACGGGTCCTGTCCTTTCCCTTAGGTACTTCCACTGCGCGTAGCCAGCCCTTGGGAGTATGGAACCACCGTGTTCTGTGAGGAACTTCTTCAGCTCCCGCTCCTTCCTACGGAGTAGCTCTGCCCACTCCCTGCGCTTCTTGAACACTAGCCCCTCCGTTAGCCGTTCCCTGTCTATTCCCAGCGCCCGTTTGACGAAGACTTCCTCCACGCAATACTTCCGCTCTCTTCAAATATATTTCTTGTCCCTTCTCTGGTATGGACAACGCCCAGGCGATAGGGCTTCTCGTGTTTGCCCTGCTTTTCCGCCTATTTCTGAAGCCGTTCCTGCGTGTTTTCGCTGCCAGGACGAAGACGGACCTCGACGATAAGATTCTTGACGCCATAACGAACCCCTTGTGGATCGCCGTGCTCCTGCTCGTCACTGACTTTTTCATCCGCGAGTACGTGCACGACGTTTGGGTTGGCGCTATCCACAAGATCCTCTACTCGCTGATCGCGGTTTTCGCGGGCGTTATTGTCGTTCGCTTGGCAAGGATCTTTATATTCGACGTCTTTGGTAGGAGCAGGGCCAAGTTCATCGATGAGAAGACGAAGAGAACAGCGCTCATTGTGATCTACAACCTGACGCTCGCAGCCGTTGCCGTTATCGCCGTTGCCTATATCCTCACGGTCTGGGGCGTAGACGTAACGCCCATCCTCGCCTCTGCGGGTATCGCGGGTCTTGCCATTGGCCTTGCCCTCAAGGACCCCTTGGAGAACCTCTTCTACGGTATTGTGCTCGCCATGGACCCTTCCTTCCGTGTTGGGGATATTGTAGAGGTTGACGGTACCCTTGGCGAGGTCAGGGAAATCGGCTTGCGCAACACGGAGCTCGTGACGTTTTCTGGCGACCTTGTTATTCTCCCCAACTCCAAGATCGCCACGTCGAAGATCGTGAACTTCCACTTACCTTATGAAAAGGTGCGGTTGAGCATCCGTGTTGGCGCCTCCTACGATAATGACCCCGAGGAGGTCAAGAACACCCTTGTGGAGGTTGCCAAGGACTATCCGTACACACTGGACGATCCTGCGCCGCAGGCGATACTCGTGGAGTTCGGCGATTCGGCAATCATATACGAGCTCCGCGTGTGGGTCCCTCTCCAGAGGAAGATCGAGGCGCTTGACTGGATCCAGACGCGCATCTGGAAGGTCTTCCGGGATCGCGGTATTGAGATCCCATACCCCATTACAACGGTGTACCTGAAGAACGCTGGCTCCTAACGCTCTTTTTCTCTTTTCAGATACTCCCTTGGCAGGATTCCCCTTTCCACGTAGTATTCGAGCAGCGCTTCCACGTGCTCGGGGTTTTTCACGCGTAGCTCGTGCAGGCCCTCCACGGCGCCCGTAGCTACGAGGATGCTCATCCCCACACCGCTTTGCCGGAACCTGCCTTTCAAGGCTTCTTTTGCGAACTTTCTCGCGTCCTCTGATGTTGTTTTTCCCCTCTCTTGAAGCAGAATGAGCTTTGCAAGGAACTCACTTCCGGGATTTCTTAGCACCATTCGCATCGTCTTGTGGGTGCTCTTTATCTTTGAGTACTCAATGTCGCCGATGCCAACCATCCTTGCGGTGATCTCCCTAGCCACTTCGTGGGGGTATCTTCGCTCTACATCCTCTAGAAGTTGCTTGAACTCCTCCTTGGAGAGTTGATTCGAGATTCTTTTTGAATCCCCTTCTCTCCGACAGGTGCTCGAGGATCATCCTGTGTGTTTTTACCCGCTCAAGTATCGCCATTGCGTTCCCCCGCTATATTTTTCTCGAACAGATCCATAAATGGACAGGTCTTACATCCGACGCGGTAGAACCCCCTTTCGTAGAGCGGATTGTTGGGAATTCCCCTCAGATACAGGTAGATCTGCTCGTCCAGGTTTGACCAGTACTTTATGGGGGAGAACACGTCGAACTCATCTCTGTACATGTCTGGTCTGAATGACCGCGCCTTGCTCTCCGTTATCCTGTCTCCATTCACCAGTATCGGATTCTTGAAGTTCTCTCGCACGTATTTATAGAGTGTGCTCACCTTATCCCTTGTGCACTCCCTTCCCTGCAGGTATTCTTCCCCAAGCACCCTGAACTTTCTTCCAACAGGCGCTCTGACGATTTCCAAGTTTATCTTCAGTTCCTTTGCCAGGCGTTCAACGTATTCTTCTGTTTCGTTAAACTCTAGACCCGTATCTACGTGTATAGCAGTGAATTCCAGTTTAGATTCCTTCAACAACGCCAGAACAACGGTAGAATCCTTGCCCCCGCTCCAGGGCACGACGATCTCATCTCTCTCCTTCAGAACCGATCGGATCTTGTTTATCGCCGCTTCCACCTTTTCCTCCATTCCGGCTTTGCTCAGCTCAACGGTCTTCTCCCAGCTCACTCTTTCTGCACTCTCTTCCCAGTCCTCCCAACGGTCGTCTTCCCTCCTTAGAATCCCTATTGCGGTTCTACCCACATAAAACACGTCGTATGCTCTTTTGTGCAGTATCAACGCTTCAGGGATCTCGTGTCCAGCCAGCTTTTCTACATTCTTCTTGAACTCATCCCCGAGAAGAAAGAGCACGTCGTCCCCCGGTTCTATTTCGTCCCAAAGGAAGCTCCTGCCTCCGATAGAGTATCCACCGTCGCTGTAGTCCACATCTCCGATGAACCTCGTCTTGCAGTTTTCCAGGAAGTTGACGAGCTGGTGCTTCCTCCCGTTCCGTATCTTTGCCTTGTCAAAGAAGCAGACCTTCCTCCACGCGTTCGACAGATCCCGCTTCACCCATTTTCTATCCTCCCTGCCCAGGAGCACCAGCGTCAGGTCTTCCCTTGGCAGCTCCTCTATCGCTTCCTCCAGCCCGTGCCGGATTCCGCCTAGCGTTTTAATCTCCGGCACGTAGCCATACTGAGTCCTGAACACGTGCTCCAGCGCGTCTTTATCCTTCTTCGCCCGGACGTAGAGTTGCATTGGATATATGTTGGTTTCTACTGTTCTTTACGCTTTTCCTTGTCTTTCTTTTTCCAGCCCTGCCATCTCTAGGAATTTTTGGATCTTCCTGTTCTTCTTTGCTAAGTGTCTCAACAGTTCCAGCGTGAGCGCGGGGTGTGCGTTAATGTAGAGATAGTTGCGCCCTATCTGTCTGACGTCTCCCGCAATAACTCTCCCAGTCTTTGGCTGTATTTGTGGAGCTGCTGCGCTGCTACTATATCCGATCTTGTCAAGGAGTTCTATGTACTCTTTGATGTCCCCCTTTGAGACAATGATGTTGAATGGGTCGTTGTGTTCTTCAGCCTTCTTTGCTATGTGTGCGAATGTTGCGATGTGGGTCCCAGTGCAGTATCTTGGATCGAGACACTTTTTTATGGTTTTCAGAACTTCCTTCTCGATTCTACCGTCGAGCTCCCGGCTGTAAATTGCCCTTTCGAGTTCCTTTATGTCGCGACTGTTTAAATCCTTCTCTGGATCCTTCCCGAGCAGCTTAAGGGCAGTTATTAGAAGTGGTTCGTTGCCCCTGTTGTGCCGTTTACTGCCGCGACTATCCATGTATATCTCAAGGATTTCCTCTAGATCTTTTCTCACCCTTCTCTCCTGGTCGGAGGGGACCCTGAGTTTTGGCTGGGGGATCGTATCTCCTCTGCGAATACTTACGCCCTCTATCTTAACATTCTTTCCCAGTAGTTGTTCTAGCATCTCCTTTGACTTTTTGACCGGTGGTGTTTTTGTAGGCCTGTCAAATTCTAGTTCCCGCACGAAGAGCTCTTCTGGGGGTAATTCTATGATTTTGTGCTTACCCTCTATGTGTGCGCTCTCATCCCATTTTTCCAGGGCCAGCTC
This sequence comes from Microcaldota archaeon, assembly GCA_027011045.1. Lineage (GTDB taxonomy): Archaea > Iainarchaeota > Iainarchaeia > JAADDC01 > JAADDC01 > SZUA-1452. The sequence continues at coordinate 18,008 of JALVAT010000022.1, forward strand.
CAGTAGTGCAAGTATCCGTGGGTGGATGTTAGCAATTGTTTCCGCCGCCTTCTCTGCACCGTATCTTGAAAGTCGTAGCGGGACGCCCCCCTCACGAGCAACATGTATTGCTTCTTGGGGGTCTATATTCCCCTTTATAATGGCCCCTAAGACTTCTCCCGGGCGGGGCTCTATGCCCCCATTCCTCCTTTTCAGATACTCTCTGACCGCCCTGATGAGTTCGTGTTCGCGCACCATCCGCTCCTATTTGGGCCACCTTGGATAAAAACGTTCTTGATTGTTGCTATTTGGTTGGTTTTTGTCGCGCAAGTATTCGTTTGCGGGTTATGTTTATATTCTAGTCAGTGCAGTATTTTTGTGGGGGGGTTCAAATGTGTTCTCCTGATGATTCTTGCACTCCTGATGATTGGTGCAGTCCGGACGACGAATGCTCCCCTGACGATGATTCTGGGTGTGGGCCCGACTATGCCTGCAGCCCTTGGGATTACTGTAGCCCCGATGTGGATGATGATACCTGTACCCCCGACGATTCCGATTAGAAATAAAGATGGTGGTTACAATCTGCCCTCCACGATACGTGTATGACGTGGGGTGCGTTCCAGAACAGGTCGATGATTCGCTTGACGACGCTGTAATAATAAACCCTGGGAGCTGCAATGGCAGGGTCTTCTTTGTTTTTGGTTTGCCCGTTCCTGATCTTTCCTTTCTACCGGATAGTTACTGTGTCGGCGTGTTTCGCAACTTTCTGCCGGATTATGCGGTTTCAGGAGAGAGACTTTGTGCTATAATATCTGAGGTTGGTGGATTTCTTTCACATGGCGCTATCGTCGCCAGAGAGTTCGGTATTCCGTACGTCGTTATTCCGAAGGCTACGGAACGCTTCTTTTTCGGAGATCACATTAGTATTTCTTCCAGTGGCTTGGTGCGACGCGAGTCTGAGTTTTTTACCTCCGGACATCCACCGTATCCGACGGAAAGACATTATTCCATTCGCGTGTATAGGTATTCTCTTGCGTTGTTCGCGGATTGGATGATTCTACGTTTTTTACGTGGGGATGTCAAAACAATCTTGCTCTTTGGGGATACGTACGCTCTTGATGTTCCACCCTCCGAGTATTACACCGCTGTCAAACGGCTCCGTCCTGGTGATTTTGATCCTTTCATTCCGATGGTTGAAAAGCTTAGTGGTCTCCAATACCTACTCCTCGTAAACATGCTCCAGCGGGCACCCCATGCTATTTCGCCGCGGCTTTATCCGCAAATCTCACCTCATCTGCTGAGGGAAGATGCGCGAGCGCGGGAATACTTTGTGGCCAACCTACAGAACGAATCTGCGGATCGTATTGTCTATCTGCTGAGGGTGGCGGCTGAATCGCTTGCGAGGGAGCTCTCTGATCTATTGGGTGATGTCAAGCGATAGTGCGAATGGGCAATGCGCCTCCCTTTTTCCCAGAACGCCATATGCCTTTGCTCTTGGTGGGCATCGCTTGCACACGTATCGCAGGGCACAGTTCTCACAATCACTGAGCAGATCCGGTGCGAATGCCCTGGATATTGCTTTGTGATTTCTTTTTATGATCTCTATGTCGTCTGCGGCTAGGTTTCCCAGCTTGTACTCCCTTGCAAATATGCATGGGGATACGTCCAGATTCCAGGATACTGCGAGGTGTGTTGCCCAGCATTCTGAGTATCCTGCGGCAGCTATTGGGGCGAATATCCAATTTCGTCTTGAAGGGAGCCTCTTCTTTCTGAGTTTTGAGGCTTTCCAGTCACGAGATCTGCCATATGGGATTATAATACTGCTGCTTGCTCTTATTCCCTTTGCTCGGAAGAACATAATAACATCTCGTGCGTCCTCGTCGTTTATTCCAGGTATCACGGGAATTCTTACGGAGATCTTGCCTCCCTTTTCATAGAAATCCAGTATGTTTTCTATGACCCTGTCGACGGCTGGTACACGCGTCATGTATGCGTATTTTTGAGGGTTCAGGCTATACATAGACACGATCACGCGTACATTTTCTGTCAGGAGGATTGGTGCCACCTCGTTTAGGAGAAATCCGTTTGTAAATATCTCAACGTAGTCCGCGAATTTTTTGGATGTTCCTATAATGCGCTGTAGCTGCGGGTGCAGTGTGGGCTCCCCTCCTGTAATTTGAATAGTCTCTATGCTGTATGCGCTATTAATCTTTTCCAGCGCGTTTTTCATTGTGTCAGGATCTATGAATGTGGTTTCTTGTCGGGAATCCCCGTTGTAACAGTGAATACATCTGTAGTTGCATCGGTCTGTAATCTCAAAGAACAGGCGACGTATCCCCCCAAACTCGAATTTGGGCAATGGTTCGCTGTCCTTTGGATGTTTTGCATTCTTTGACACGATTTCGTAGCCGCCGCGGTAGACGACGACGTCAAAGTATTTGCCCCTGACGCGCACTAATATGTGCTTTTGGTTTTGCAGTATTTATACTTTTCTCGTGACTTCCCCTGGCAACCCGTTTGCGAACCACTTCCAGAACTCTGCAACGCCCTCCGGTCCAAGCTTCTTCAGCTCCGCGTAGTACTTCTTGGCGATCTCCGTTCTCCAGACGCCCTCCAGATTATCGGCCCACTCTCGCGCCGACTCGTAACCTTCGCGAGCGTACTCGTATGCGGTTATTGCCATCTCGAAGTACTCCGCATCCTTGACGAGTTTCCCCTCTGGCGTGTTCTTTTCGTCCACTTCCTTCCAAAGCCTGAAGAGTTCTTCGTCCTGCAGAAGCTCCCACGCTGCCTTCTCTTCATCCTTGCTTATATATCCCCTCCTTCTCGGCAGCCAAGGGATGTCCCACACTCTCGTTTCTGCTATATCGTGGAAGACGGCCATGGTTGCACATTTATACGGATCCAGCCCCGCTTCCTTAGCAAAGAAGTATGCGATCACTGCAGCGCGCCAAGAGTGCTCTGCCACGCTCTCCGGATTCTCAACGCCAGCCATGAACCAGCCGCTTCTGGGCATGCGCTTCAGCAGGCCAGCTTCGAGAAAGACGTGCATGGGGCGGGGGTATTTGAAACGAGGGCGGAATTCGTAGGTCATGGTAAGAATCAGACACCTTTTGTTCAAAAGAATGTATGCTCGTTAGGTGTGGGCGGCCAGTTTGAGCCCCCGCAGGAGAGCGCACACACGTTTTGGGCGTTTCGCCCCGCGACGAATCACCCAGAGGAGGTGATCCGTCCGCAGGTTCCCCTACGGACACCTTGTTACGACTTAGCCCCCCTCGCGGACCCCGGAATCGACGGACCCCCGAAGGAGCCCGCCTCAACCGGAGCCCACTCGGCTGGCTTGACGGGCAGTGTGTGCAAGGAGCAGGGACGTATTCACCGCGCGATAGTGACGCGCGATTACTGGGGATTCCACCTTCACGAGGGCGAGTTCCAGCCCTCGATCCGAACCGAGGCCGGGTTTAGGGGATTGGCTCCCCCTTTCGGGGTCGCTTCCCATTGTCCCGGCCAATGTAGGGCGCGTGTAGCCCGGGAGATTCGGGGCATACTGACCTACCGTCGCCCGCTCCTTCCTCCGGCTTACGCCGGCAGTCCCCCTAGAGTGCCGGTTCGGTCTCCCGAACCGTCGCAACTAGGGGCGCGGGTCTCGCTCGTTGCCTGACTTAACAGGACACCTCACGGCACGAGCTGACGATGGCCATGCACCACCTCTCGGCGAGTCAGGTAAGCCCTTCAGACTGACCTTCATCCTGCCGTCTCCCCCGGTGAGGTGTGTGGCGTTGAGTCCAATTGAACCGCACCCTCCACCCCTTGTAGTGCTCCCCCGCCAATTCCTTTAGGTTTCAGCCTTGCGGCCGTACTCCCCAGGCGGCGGACTTAACGGCTTCCCTCCGGCACCGGGCGAGCTCGTAGCTCGCCCGACACCTAGTCCGCATAGTTGACAGCTGGGACTACCCGGGTCTCTAATCCGGTTTGATCCCCCAGCTTTCGTCCCTCACCGTCGGACCCGTTCTGGCCGAGCGCCTTCGCCACAGGTGGTCCTCCCGGGATTACAGGATTTTACCCCTACCCCGGGAATACCCTCGGCCTCTCCCGGTCCCGAGCCCGGCAGTATCCCCGGCAGCCGACGGGTTAAGCCCGCCGATTTAACCGAGGACTTACCGGACCGGCTACGGACGCTTTAGGCCCAATATTCGCGGGTACCACTCGCGGAGCGACGTGTTACCGCGGCGGCTGCCACGCGCCTTGCCCCCCGCTTATTCCCCCGGCTGTTTACACCGGGGAAAAGCCAGAGAGGATTCCCCCTCTGGCACTCGGGGTCACCCCGTCACGGTTTCCCGCATTGCGGAGGTTTCGCGCCTGCTGCACCCCGTAGGGCTAGGCCCCTTGTCTCAGTGGCCTTCTGGGGGCTCCCGCTCACACGGCCCCTACGGATCGTCGGCTTGGTGGGCCGTTACCCCACCAACTACCTAATCCGCCGCAGCCCCATCCTCGGGCGGTAACGGTCGGCATGGGACCGCACCCTTTCGGTGAGGGGCATCCCAGCACACCTCACCTATGGGGGATTAGCCCCAGTTTCCCGGGGTTATCCCCCTCCCGAGGGTAGGTTGGCCACGTGTTACTCAGCCGTCCGCCGGGACCAGCCAGCCCTGGCCCCAAGACTTGCATGGCTTAGTCCGACCCCGATAGCAGTACCCTCCAGCAGGATCAACTGGAGTTGGCCGCAAGGACAACGAGGGAGCTGTCCCTGCAGTAATCGCGCGTAGATAAAATTCGTCATCGGCGTTTGCCTCTGCGTCAAGCCAGCTAGTTCATCCCGCTATGCGGTCCGCTGGCACGCGATTATAAGGAGTGCTTCCGCTCTCCTGCGGGGTTGACTCCTGGCCGCCCACATCAGACCCGAGCGTTGAGCATGAAAACTCGGATCCTCATGAACTGTCGCCGCACGTGGACACCTTGGTTCATCCCGGGTACCCACCCAGTCCCGGGCAACGCCCGTGCGGCGCATACAATCTTACCCATCGCAGGTTTTAAAAGGGTATCGAGGTGTTTTTCGGAAGATTTTTAGATTTTTGGTTTGTTTTCATCTCTGTCTTCACGTCATCTTATTTCGTACATTTCGTTCTTTATCCTGCTGTATATTATCCTATCCTTGAGCCCTGATATTGAGACGCTCCTTATGTACGCCATCATGACGTTATAATACCCTCCGCTATCTTCCCCAACGATTTCTACCTTTATTGTGTGGTTTCCTGCGTTTAAATTCATCGTGGCGCACTCTGTGCGTTTGTAGCACGCTACGCTGCTGTATCCTGTAATTGACTTGCCATCAACGTAGAGCCGAAAAGCGCAATCATCGGTATGCGTTCCATACCCATGCTCTACACATATCTCTACATTTGTTGGCACACCTATCCAGATGTTTCGCTCCAGTACCCCATCCACAGAGTCGTATTCTATCCCGGACGTATCGTTGTAGTACTCTACGCCGTTGCTACCTATCTTTACCGTTCCCTTTGCCTGGTATGATGGATTTTTGCTGTCGTAGATGGTGCTGGAATATGTCCAGCCCCGTGCATCTGGAGCATCGGCAAACAGGAAGGTTATTCTTCCGTTTGATGCTATTTCCTTTACGCCGTCTCCGTCCGAGTCGCCGCTAGGCGCTTCCTCTATTTGCTCAGAGTATACTTGCCACAGCACGTTGTTGCAAGAGTACTTTGTACCCGTGCTGGACTTTCCATCGATACAGTTGCTGCTAAGGCCGCTCTCACCACAGAGTGCCATGCACAGTGATGCCTTCAGTTCGCAGTACTTTGTACCGCTGTATATTGCGCACAGGCCCGTGCCGATTTTCTCTTGTGGTGATACCGTACTCGCGAATATTATTGGGAGCGTGGCGGGAGCGGTCTTTCCACCTCCATTCACCTCGCTCCAGTCCTTGATGCACGTCCCACCAATGCAAACCTCCTTGGCGTTCACCGCTCCGTTCACGTCCAGATCGTAAGCCGGCGTACTCGTCCCGATTCCTACTCTTCCACCAGTATAGTAAATATCGCTTCCGTTCACCTTCCAGACCGAGGAACTAGAACCACCGCTGGGCCAGCTCGTCTTACAGACCCCGGCTATACAGACCTCCTGAGCAGAAACCTTTCCGTTCACCGTGAGCGTCCCCGTGCTCACGCTCAGGAACGGTACGCTCCCAAGGGTATTAGCATCCTCCCAGTAGGCGACCCTTTTCGGCACCGCATTCACGTACAGCGTCTTCTCGGCTTGCGTGTACTTATCGTAAATGTTCGATGCAGCGGTGATCAGATACGACCCAATGATCGTGGCAACAATTAGCACGCCACCAATGAGCAGGAGATACTCCAGCCCCGACTGCCCGTACTTCATGCTCCCAATACGCTTTGGTTGTTTTTAATTCTTTCGCCGCTCCCGCAGAAGCTGCCATAGTCGCTCCACTCGCCCCCGCGTTACGTAGTCGTGGTGCCTGTATCCGCCGCCCATGGATTTTGGGATGTGCAGGAGTTCATGGATAATAACTCGCTCCTTCTGGCTTCTATCTAGCCGATCGAAGCGTTCTGCAATCACCTCGACGACGTAGTGCGCCTCCGTACTGAGAGCTATTTGAAAAACCTTGGGCAGGCCAGAAACGCGTGCGATCGCCCTGGATCTAGAGCCACGGGTTCGAAGAAAGTGTATTCTATTGAAGTCGAGCCAGTTCATGCCTAGCGTCCGTGCTATTTCCTTGGCGAGGCGCTCCACGTCGGGGGCGGGTTCGTAACGGATCGCCACGTTCTATCCTTGGGGCGAGCCCTTTAAGTCCATCACCGTTTGCCTTTAATACGTCGAGTTCCATGTTTCTTTGGTGAACAGAATGGCTGTCCCCGAAGATTTTCCTTATCCCGTTTCTGAATCCCGGGATGGTGGATACCTCGTTGCTTCCTTTGAGGTGGATCTTTCCTCCGAGACTGCTAGTAAGCGCATAAGCAGGGCCCTTGGCGACGATAAGCGTGTTGCGGCCTTTAGAAGAATATCGAGTGCCGATCATCCGATCTTTGAGGTACTATACCGCGACCACGTTCCGCACCCGCCGGAGGAGCCGTATCCACTGACTACAATAGAGATCCTTGGCGAAGGTCCTGTTACCATACGTGTTCGGGCGCCAGAGGACACGGATCACCTGGAGCACACCCTGCGGATTCTTGCGGAGGTACTCTGATTTTTAACACTTTTTAACACTGTTAACGGTATGGCAGACGATCTGTGGGAGAAGATCATTGACGCGTTGAAGACTGTCTACGACCTTGAGATTTCTGTTAACGTTTACGACCTTGGCCTGATCCGAGAGATACGCGTGGACGACGACGGCAAGGTCTACATCAAGATGACCTGGACCTCCCCCATGTGTCCCTACGGGCCGCTCATGACCAAGATGGTGGAGGACGCCGTGCGCAAGGTCCCGGGCGTGAAGGACGTGGAGGTGGTGGTTGAGCTCGATCCGCCTTGGAGCCCCAAGGAGCTCACAGAGGACGGAAGGAGACAAATGGAGATGCTCTTTGGCAAGGAAACGGTGGAGCGCTGGCTGAGGGAGGCGGGGGCAAAGTAGCTATAAATACCCTCAGCACCATCTTTTTCTGTGGGCATATCTAAGCATAAGGAGCGCTTTGTAGAGATCGCCAAACTATTGGATTCCCTTGATTATCATATGGATCGACTCTATCGCCACGCCCAGAAGTTTCCAGAGTACTCATTGGAGCTGCCCCGTCGCGGGGTCGACCTTGCAACGGAGTTCATAAG
>JALVAT010000023.1 GCA_027011045.1 Microcaldota archaeon
CCGCAAACACCCAGAGCTCTTCGACCCCGATTCCAATGTGCGCGTAAAAGTTCCCAGAAAGCCCGTACCCAGGACCGTGACAGTTATTGAGCGGAGGGGCGACGTTGAGATCGTTCATACAGTGCCCTTTGGCTGTAAGCTGCCCAAGGGACAAGCGCTGGAACTGTTAAAGAACCACTGGGCCACCCCTCTGGTCTACAAGAATCACTGATCCTCAAGGAGCGCTTTGAGCTTCTGGAAGTCCTCTCTCAGCACGGGGAGCAGTTCTTTGTTGTATATTGCGGCTGCGGGGTGATACATAGGGATTACCGTGATCACGCCGTAGAGCAGGGTGCTCGCCCTATATATTTTGCCGTGCGCCTTCGATATGCTCTCGTAGGGGATTCCAAAGTGTTCGCAGACCCATTTCCATGCGTGCCGTCCAAGGGTGACGATTATCCTCGGTCTGAGCACTTGGATTTGCCTCTCGAGGTACGGGGAGCACGCCTTTACCTCTTCGGGCGCGGGATCCCTGTTGTTCGGTGGCCTGCACTTTACAACGTTGGTTATGAAGACGTCGTCGCGGGTGAGCCCGATGCTGTCCAACAATTCGTTCAAAAGCTGTCCCGCCCTCCCCACAAAGGGCCTTCCCTGCAGGTCCTCGTTGCGTCCCGGTGCTTCCCCGATCATCAGCACTCCGCGCTGGAAGCCCCCCTCTCCCGGGACCGCGTTGGTTCTGCTCTTGTGGAGCGGGCACCTAGTACAGTGGCGAATTTCCTCTGCTATGCGCTCGAGCTCTTCACGTGTTTTCGGATCCACTCCACCACCTCGTCCACGGGCACCCGTACCTGTTCCATGGTGTCGCGATCCCGTATGGTGACCGTATTGTCCTCCATGGTCTGGTAGTCCACCGTTATGCACCATGGCGTTCCAATTTCGTCCTGCCTGCGGTATCTCCTGCCTATGCTGCCCTTTTCATCGTACACCGCGTTGATCCCCTCGTCCAGGAGATCCGTGTATATCTCCCACGCCTTTTCGGGCAGACCGTCCCTTGACACGAGGGGGAAGACCGCCACTGTGTACGGCGCCACCGCGGGGTGGAACCTGAAGAGCTTCCTCTTCTCCTCCTCGTCGTACGCGCTGAAGAGCACCGCGAGGACGACGCGATCCACGCCCCACGATGGCTCTATTACCATGGGTATGAACTTGCTGCCGTCGGGGCGCACAGCCTCAAAGGACTTTCCAGAGTGCTGCTGGTGCCGCGATAGGTCGTAGGTGCCTCGGTGGGCGACGCCCTGAATTTCCTTCCAGCCCATACCCTCGAAGTTGAACTCTATATCCCACGTGCCCTGGGAGTAGTGTGCCCTCTCGTCCGGGAGCTGTTCCCTTACCCGTAGGAGGTCTTTCTTCACCCCTATTTTCTCGTACCAGCGCAGTGAACGGACAATCCAGTAGACGATCCACTCCCTGCCAGGTATCTCGGGCACAATCTCGCTTATCTTCATTCTCCGCTCTCGCTCGCCTCTCTCTTGCATTTCGGCGGTAAGCACGAGTGCTTCGTAGTCCTTCACGTCGTCGTAATACGGGCAGCTATCATTCTCCGGATCGAAAAAGAACTCAATCTCCATCTGCTCAAACTCCCTCAGGCGGAAGAGGAAGTTTCTCGGGCTTATTTCGTTCCTGAATGCCTTGCCGATCTGGGCTATGCCGAGGGGCATCCTCTTTCTTGCGAGCTGGTATAGCCGAGGGAAGTTTGCGAATATTAGCTGCGCCGTCTCCGGTCGTAGATACGAAATACTCCCCTCGTACGGTCCTACCTGCGTGGCGAACATGAGATTGAAGAGCTTCACCTCCCCGAGCTCTCCGCCGCACGCTGGACAGCGAATATCATTCTCCCTTATGATTTTTGTCATTTCCTCGGCGGATTTACCCTCTACATTGATGTTCAACGCATCTTCGATGAGATGGTCTGCCCTGAAGCGTTTTCCGCACTTCTTGCAGACGACGATCGGATCATGGAAGTGATCCACGTGCCCTGATGCCTTCCACACCTCTGGGTTCGTGATTATGGAGCCATCTAGCCCTATGACCTCGTGGCTCTTGTGAACAAACTCATTCCACCAGGATCTTTTGACGTTTGCCTTGAGCTCGGCCCCTATTGGCCCCCAATCGTAGAATCCGGAAAACCCGCCGTAAACTTCCGCGGTGGGAAGGGCAATTCCGAGCTTTGCTGCAATGTCAGCCATGCGCTGAATGTTCATACCCATATCGAGGGGGCGAAGAAATAAATACCAAGGGGCTGTTTTTGTGTAGTGGACCGTGCCGAGATTGATGCTCACAGGGCGTCGGAGGCTGTTCATCGCGCCATCCTCGATATAAAACAGGTTGTTCGCTCCCCCGATTTTTCCTTTCGCTCCGAGCGCAGCCAACAGCAATACGTGGGCACCTTAAGCGGGCATCTCTCTCGCTGGGGCGCGCCGTCCGATATGGCTGCTGAGCTTGCGCGGAGGGTAATGCGCCTCCATGGGAAGATCATACAGAAGGTCGATCCATTTCTACGGAAGAACTATGGTCATGGAGTCACGGACTATAATCACGACCTTGAGCTCATTCGCAACGCTTTAAAGCGTCTTTATGGGGATGCTAAGACCGGATTGCTTGCGGACATTGCCTTGGAGGCTGCTCGGAGACGCGCGTATCTAAATACCCTTGATGCGGTTTCTCAAGCCGTGCAGTCGAACTTTGCAATCACAGACCATGTGATCAGAGAGGGCTACTCCCTTGCACCCTATGCTGCATACATATCCGAGTACTCCAGGCTTTCAAGTCTTGTGGATCGTGTGCTAAGAAGAAGATACCCGCGCGCGTTGACGGATTTACGGCATATGATGGACATTTTCTTCTCTGCGGAGCATACAGATCATTATTTGACAGCTGCAGACAACGCTTTGAGGAAAGCTCTCTTAGTTCGAGGCAAGTCTGGTGACAAGATTCCTCGTAGCAAGGTAACCTCTTACGTCAACGTCCTCACACCGATCGCCATCCATGCTGGCCTTATAGATAGCCGTTTTGAGGGCAGCGATGTGCGTGCTGCTGCGGAGGTCTCGCGCTTTCTCTTCGGATATTGGGGTAGAGCTTACACGCAGAGGATGCTATCCCTTGCTCGATCGCCAGATCTTGCCCCCATTGCGATTTCCGTTGCGAAGCACTGGAACAAAAATTTGAACCCTCGGTTGTGGGATGCTTTCTACACGCTAATTCGCCACGGCCACGACGGCGTGCGGGAATTGGTGAATACGGATGGGCGGGTTGCCTGGGAGGAGCTTTGGCCGCACCTTTCAAACACTGTTATTCACACGATAAAGGATACCGATAAAGCGAAGACATTCATTTCCGTTTCTAAGCTGAATGTCGTGGATCAGCTGAGGGGGCTCTGCGATCAACCAACGTGCCTGTACCCTCCAAACGAGCAGGGTCAGCGCTACGGCGTCGACTACGTTCTAAATACTCGCAAGGGGGACATTATGCCTGTTATCGCTGTTGCTCATAGGGTGTCCAAGCGCTCTCGTGCGGATTCCGTTATAGGCCGGATAACAATGTTTGCAGATCCAGAGCACGGAAATCTCCACATTGTGTCTACTCCCGTTGGTTCTGTTGATCTGGATGACTTTGTTCGAGCCGCGGAGGCGTACGCTCGTGCTGTAAACAGGTCTGCGGAGCAGCGTGTGTTTGAAAGAATCCTCGTGGGTGGGCGGGGCAAGCATACCTTCCGGCTCCCTGTGGATGATGCGTATGGTGATATGATCATCCGGGCAAAGGGCCAGCACTATCTCCGTGATGCTGCAGTCCACAGAATAGAAGAGTGATCAGCACTCAAGATCTTCATCATCTCCGCCGGAGCGGTCAGCCCTGCGCAGGTTCATCACCCAAGAACATCTTTGTGCGAACATTTATTAACCCCCAATTCTCTTCTCAGTTCATGGTCCTCGAGTCCCCCCAAGCGCTGGCCACATTCCTAAAGGAGCGGTATCGGCTTGCTCGCTCGAAGAACGGCAATGGCTTTCGCCCTTCGGATATTTACGATCACAAATTTCCCGAATTCGTGGATAAGCACGCGCCCCGCATTTTATCGATTGCACGGCGCTTAAAGGAGCGGTATCCCTCTGTTCCCGAGGAAAAGCACGCACTTATGGCATATTTGCTCCACGTTTTGGATATCGGGGAGCCTCACAACGATCTGCCCCATAGGCGCATTGTTCGTGCCCCTGCCCGCTTCTTTTACGGGTATCTTCGCGATGCAGGCTACGATCTGGAATCCCTTCTCGCGGTTCCAGAGTATAGATACGGGGGCGTTCCCGTTTCCGTTCTGCTCGATGGGGTGCATCACGACCTGGGGGAGCGAGTACTCAAGAAGCGCTTTACGCCTCCGCGGCACTGAGATTTTTAAATCCTTTCCTGCCCCCTTCTTCTCATGGGATTCCCTGAGTCGGAGAAGCGCAGGCTCGACGTTTGGATCTGCATGAACTGCGGAGCTCGCCACCGCTCCGGGAAGGGAAAGCCTCCCGAGAAGTGTAGAAGATGCGGGCGAAAGCGCTTCCGCAAGAAGGCAAAGGAGTCCAGAAAGTAAAGGACTTCCTTCTCCTCTCCCGCCCCTTGAACGCAATTATGACCTTTATTGCCGTGGTGGCGGGCGCCTACATAGCCTGTACTTTATCCCCTTCTTCTATTCTTGCAGCGCTTGCGGCAGCCCTCGTTAGCGCCGGTGCCCAATCCATCAACGACTACTTTGACTTCGAGCTCGACCGCCGCAAGGGGAAGCGCCACGCCCTTTCCAAGAGGGGGATCCTCTACGCGTCCATCATTTACTTCGCCTCCGGCCTTGCTATCGCTGCCGTTGCTGGAGTTCGCTACCTTGTAGTTGCCGTAGTTGCTGCCTTGCTCGCTGTTCTGTACTCTTGGCGCTTTGCCAGGGCGAAGTATCTTGGTAATGCTGTTGTTGCCTTTGAAACTGCGCTCCCCTTTGTTTACGGTGGCGTTTATGGGCAGTGGGTTCGCGATCTCTTTCCATTCCTTCTTGCATTCCTTGCGACGTGGTCCCGGGAGATAGCAAAGGACCTTGAGGATCTCCTCGCCGATCGCGGAGTCAAGCGCACCCTACCCATGATATCTGGGAAGCAGATGGCTGCCTACTTTTCGGCGTACCTCGTATTCCTCGCAGTCTTCTTTTCCATTTTCCCCGGCCCCCTGGGGCTCAAGATCTTCGGTTGGTGGTACTACTATCTCCTGATCCCCACGGATCTCCTCTTTTTAATCGCCGCTTACTATATCATTAGGGAATCCCCGGGGGTGGGACAACGGCTGGAGAAGGCGGCAATGCTCCTGGCACTGGTGGCGTTCCTTGCGGGAACCGTGGGCAGCTGTTAGAGTATGTGCGCCGCCTTCTCCTTGAGCTGGGGTATACCGTGGTGGATTACTCTGACGTTAAGTCCTGTGTGGACTTCGTGGCGCGAGGGGATCGATCCCTCGTCATCTGGGTTTTGCACAACGTGGATTCAGCCACTGCCGATTCTGCGCGGGAGCTTCAGCATATTGCGGCTCTCCTGAACGCCCTTCCTGTGATTGTGAGCTGTAGAACGAAGAGGGCCCCCCTCAGCGCGGGGATCCTTTATCGCAGGCACAGGATTGCCGTGATGTCCCCGGAGACGTTGCGCATGTTTTTACGCGGCGAGTCCCCAAGGGTCGAGGAGTTCAAGGGGCGCCGCTTTGTCTACTTTGATTCCCAGCGTCTCCGTGCTGCCCGGGAGCGCCTTGGACTTTCCATGTACGCCCTTGCACGCCTCGTGGGGGTTACCAAGGACAGCATCTACCGCTATGAGCGCGGCTATCCCGCCACCGAGTCCACTGCCCGTAAACTTGCTGAAATTCTTGGGGAGGACGTCCTTCGCCCCGTGGATCTCTCCCTTCCTCTAGATAGCGATGAGCAGAGAAAGATGCTCGCCTTCTCCCATGCCCCTTGGGATCTATTCCTGTCCGTGAGGGCATCTGTTGCCATCTCTCGGGTTCGCGGGTTCGTTTCTAGAAAGGTTGAGGTTCTCCAGCGCGGTGTTGGTGTAGCTCACGACTACTATGCCGTGCTTGCCCCCACCGAAGATTCTCCGCGAATTTCTGGAGTTCCCGTGGTGACGGAGGAGGAGCTCGTTGAAGAGAAGCCCGAGGAAATAGTCAAGAAGGTGAGGGATGCCCTTGAGGATGTCGAGGGATGATCTGATCGAATTGCTGCGCCGGCAGGGTTTTTCTGAGCGAATTCTGCGCGCCTTTGCCCGTGTCCCCCGGGAGCTCTTCGTTCACCCCGACTACAGGGATCTCGCCTATGAGGATACGGCTCTGCCCACGAAGAACGGACAGACGATTTCTCAACCGAGCGTGATTGCCGAGATGCTCGATGCCCTTGACGTTTTTCCCGGTGCAAAGGTTCTTGAAGTGGGCTTGGGGAGCGGATACGTGGCCGCACTCCTCAGCGAGCTTGGTGCAAGGGTGTACGGTATAGAACGCGACCCTGAACTTTGCTCGGAAGCGCAGTCCCGTCTTAAGGCCTTAGGGTATTCCGTACGCGTGCGGTGCGGCGATGGTGCCGAGGGTTGGCCGGAGGAAAGTCCCTTCGATAGACTTCTGATCAGCGCCGCCGTTCCGAGGATCCCTGCTCCCCTTGTGGAGCAGCTGGTGGACGGGGGTATCTTTGTTGCCCCTGTGGGTTCTGAGTACTCCCAGCGCATCGTTGCATACGTCAAGCGTGGGGATGCGTTGCACCCCGTATATGTGGGGAGCCCTGTGGTCTTTGTTCCTCTGCGGGGGAGGTGGGGATTTCGGTGATCCGCAAGCTGCATATTGCTGGGCCGGTCCTCGATGGAATCCTGAACGCCGCGCGCCTTCAGTACCCCCGGGAGTTTTTCTGCCTGCTCGGTGGCGAGCGCAGAGGTGACGCGGTGTTCGTGGACGAAATCGTCTACATCCCCTTCAAGAATTCGGAGCGGTCAGCCAGCTTCAACATCCTCGACGTTCCAAATACGGATCCACGCATCGTTGGATCGGCGCATTCGCATCCGACGCCCTCGGGGCCGTCGCCCGCGGACCTTCGCACCTTTCCATACGTGGGCTGGGTTCATCTTATCGTCTATCCGCCCTTTGATCGATCCTCCGCAAGCGCCTACGACGCGAAGGGCCGTTCTATACCTCTTTTTATCGAAGATTAGCGGTCAGCGAGCCAGGTATCTCATCACCCTTCAGGCGATGTCGGCTTCATCATCCCGGAAAAAAAGAAGGACGGGTGTTATTTTATTTGAAGAGGCGACAGAGCACGGTGGCCACGTACCCCACGTCGCCCATGCCTTCAGGGACGATCCTTCGAGCCTCGAGCCCGTCTATGTCGAACTTCGTTGCGTCTGGCTCCGTCCCCGCCACTACGATCATATCGTCGTCGCCCACTTCCGCCGGATCAAACTCCTTCTCTGCCTTCTTCGTAATTATAAACACGCGCCGGGGCTTTAGAACCTCCACGGCGTCCTTGAGATCGGGTACGATGAGTATGCGCTTCCCCTTCTTTGCTGCAGCCAGATGGATCTCTGGAACGCCGGTTTGGGCTGCAGATCCTTGGGGTCGCGATATCACAAAGAGATCCACGTTATCGTAGGCGAACACGATCCTTGCGATCTCCTGGAGCTTTGCAACCGAGTGAACGTCATGATATGCCACGATCATACTTCAAACTTTCTGGGAAGGAAATAAAAGGGGCGCCCCTAGAGCTCCCCGATCTTCCGTTTAACCTCCTCTGCGATTTTGTATGCTAGCTGCGGCGGAACCGCCTCCCCCGCTTGGTTGTACTGCTGCTCGATTGGGCCGTAGAACACGTGACTGTCCGGGAAGCTCATGAGCCTTGCATTTTCCCGTACTGTGAGCAGGCGGTCTGAAAACGGATGTATGAACCTGGAGGAGCCCATGACTGTTGGAGCAACCCTGTACGGATGCAGCCTTATGTAATTCTGGTGGACACGCTTGGCACCCTTGAAGTAGACGGGGGCTTGGCCCCAGCGGAGCTTGTGAACCACCTTTTCCACTCTTCTTGGAAGGGGCTTGTACTGGTGGTTGGGTATGTTATGTAGATCTCTTGGATCGGGCAAATCCCCAATGGCATCCCAGACCGTTCTCCTGCGCTCGGGCTTTGGGCGAATGCGGATTGGAGATATGAATACGCGTGTGCGCTTCGAGGGCACGCCGTATACGCTTGCTTCAAGTACGTTGAACTTTACCTCGTACCCTACACGCCCAAACTCGTACCGCAATGCTTCCTTCAGATCCCCCTCAATGATCCCGAGCACGTTTTCCATTACGAAGACCTCTGGCTGCAGATCCCCTACGAACCGTATGTAGTGGAGCGTGAGCCTTCCCCTCGGGTCCTTATACAGTCGGTCAAGGGGTTCCTTTTCTCTCCTGGCGTTCGCCACGGTGTACGCTTCGCACGGTGGCCCTCCAATGATTATATCCGGCCGCCCAATTTCCCTTTCCACGTCTGCGGCATCCAGCTTTTTAATATCGATCTCCCACACACGCGTACCCGGGAAATTTCTCCTGTACGTCTCCGCGGGGTACTTCCACGCCTCCACGGCTCCCACTATGTTGAAACCTGCCCTTCGGAACCCAAGTCCAAAACCGCCTGCACCTGCAAAGAGGTCGAGCACTCTCACGTTTTTAATTATCATCCGGGGGCTTTTATACCGTGCGGCGGTTTTACCCCCTATTGGTTATCATGCTCATCCCCCTTGTGAGTGCGTGGGTCTTTCCCCACAGCCAGGCGGTTGTTGCCCAGCCCTATTCGCCGGTGCACCTATGCGCTACGGTCTACGCCGACGAGAATACAACTGTCCAGCTTTCCTGCGCCGGAAAAACGGTGGGCGAGTGGAACGCTCCGGCACGGGTGCCCGTTATCCTCTGCGCCAACGTTACCACCGAGAATTCAACCGTTTGCCGTTGGACTGCCGGTTCGTCCACTGCGTACACGGTGATCCGCGTTGATTATATCCCGATTTGGGATGCTGTGCTTGCAGTACTTGCGGTGCTCCTAATTATCCGCTTTTCCGTCAAGTATGCACAGCTCCTGGTTGATAAGAAGTAGAAATCAGAGGAGCATATTTCTCTCTATCATTGACTTTAGCGAGCGGGTGAACATCGGGTGGTCTACCATTATTGCCTTCCTGTCCCCCGGTATCGCCATGATCGCCTTCTTATCGTCCACGATGATCGTGGGGGGAACCTCCCCCTCCGTCTCTATGACCTCGACGTCTCCCGCAACCGTTACGGCGCCGCGGAGATCCCTTGGGAGCAGCACAGTGACGCCGACCCCCTTGTTGGCTGCCGCCTCGAGCGCCGGGAACAGTGTATTTCCATACTCGTCTATGAACTCGGGGTTGAGCGTGACGATGACGGAACGCTCGGCGTTTGAGACGGCGTTTTCTATGCTCGTCCTCAGTATGTTCTCCGAGTTGAGCACCCACACGCCGCTTTCCTTCTCGTCCCTGCGCTTTGTTTCCCTTGCCCTTTCGAGCTGCTCAGCCACCGCGCGGATCCGCTCGTACTCCTTGTTGAACTCCTCCTGCTTCATGCGCAGGTATGCCTCGATGGCCTCCCTGGGCGGAACGGCCCGGTACTTAACCGGTCTGCCCGGCTCGACGAAGACGAAGCCCTTCTTCTCCAGACGGTTTATAATGTCATACACACGTGGGCGCGGGACGCCAGCTCTACTGCTCAGCTCTCCAGCCGTCGCGCTCCCATAGAGAAGCAGCGACGCGTACGCCTGTGCTTCATACTGGTTGAGACCGATGCTCCGGAGAAGTGAGATGATTTTTTCCTTGGCGTCCATGCCCATCGCATAAAAAAGCGCTGGGGATATTAAATATTTTCGGTGGGAAAGTTGCAACCATTTATCACCGAAAAGTAGATACATTATAAACCCCGCCACCTCCTTATAATAGAGACCTCAAAACGGAGGTGTTGAAAGATGAGGAAGGATATGTATGTGCTCGCGGCCCTGGCGCTCATTGCCTTTGCGGTGCTGGGGCAGGCAAAGATCTACGTGAGCAACGCAACCAACTGTATGACCATGTACCCCGGTGACAGTGTTACCAAGGCCGTTACCATTAGTGTGGACAAGAGCGGCTGGTACACCGTCGTTGCCAGCGGAACTATAAACATCACGCCCGCCGAGCAGACCGTCTACGTCGAGGCTGGCGTGCCCAAGACCGTGTTCTTCACAATCAACGCGCCTGCAGACGTGACTGACGACTACTTCTACGCGACCTTCACGCTCTACGACGTCAACCAGCAGTACGTTGACAGCCAGACGCTTTGCATCCACGTTTCCCGCTACGGCGAGGCTGCTGCAAGCGTTACGGACTTCGTCTTCGGCGCCAAGCAGTACTACGAGGACCAGGGCTACATCGTTGTGCCCCTCTACGTCCAGAACACCGGTAGCGTGCCTGTTTCCGTGGACTTTACCTCTGACTTCCAGGACGTGATCTTTACCCAGACGTCCGTCAACGTTGAGCCTGGCAGGACCGTTACCATCCTTGCGAAGATCCCCGCCAGCGACCAGATCCCCGCCGCAGTGACCTTCTACGCCTACGGTAACGGCATCAGGAAGACCGTTGTCGTTCGCTTCCCCAACGCGGTGGCTACCCCTTCCCTTGAGATCCAGGTGCCCAACGAGGTGACCATTGAGAAAGGCACCACCTTCGTCCCAGTGAAGGTGATCAACACGGGCAACACTGCCATCGAGGTGAAACCTGTCCTCAAGAACGCGCCCTTTGGCGTTGCAAGCTACTCCGACTACAAGCAGGTCTACCCCAAGCAGGAGGTCGTCTTTAACATGATTGTCACTGCACAGGGCGTCCTCAGCACCGGTACCAAGGTGGCCAAGGTCTGCCTCGTTGACAAGGCAGAGGTCCCACAGGTGTGCAAGTACATTGTCCTGCAGCTCCCCGGCGCCAAGACCGAGGAGGCGAACACCGCAGTGGTCAACGGCCAGATTGAGGCTACCATCATCGTGACTGCTGGTGCCAAGGCCTACGACAACGTGGTTGTCCAGGTAACCGCCCCACAGGGCTGGCAGTACAAGGTTGAGCCTGCAGACGTCCTGAACATCCCAGCATACGCCCAGGAGACCATCAAGGTCTACTTCAAGCCCACGGACAACGCACAGCCCGGCACTGCGAGCATCGTCCTCAAGACGCCCGATGGAACGATCATAGCCCAGAAGACCGTGCCACTGTCCCCCAGTAACGTCACCGGTTACGCAGTGCTCGGCGGTAACTCCGTTGCGTGGATCGTCGTGGGCATCATCGTCCTTGCAGTGCTCTTTGCACTGTTCAGCAAGGGCGGTAAGGGCAGCAACGGCGAGCTCGAGGAGATAAAGGCGGAGATCACCAAGCGCTGATCTCCACACCCTTCTTCTATTTCTGTTTTGGTCTTATTTTAGAATCCGGCAGTTCCTAAAGAAGCTGGAAAAAGTATTTTTTTTTATGGGCTGATTCGCTTGACCTCGTAGTAGACAATCTCGTTCTCTGCATCGACGCTGGCGATCACGAGCTTTGTTCTGATGGCCCTTGAGAGGCGCACCATACGGGAGAGCTCCGGGAGCTCTATGCGTTCCTCCTCCGGGAATACCTGCACGGTGAATTCCGTGTGTGCTTCTCCTGGCTTCTTCCCGCGTGGATATACGCGGAAGTGTGCCCCGAACTTGAACCCTGTCCTTACGACGTAGCCCCTGTCCCTGAGGTCCTTGTATACCTGGTATCTGAGATAGAATCCCGGGATTCTCTCTTCAAAACGCCTGGCGAGCTCTTCGTAGCCCAGCTCAGCCCCAGATTCATCGACCACCGTAAGTTTTCCCTTTTCCGCGAGGTACAGTGCTTCGTATGGAGCGAGTACCAGCCCTTCGTCGTGCTGCTCCCCAAACCCCCGCTCCACGAAGCGGTCATATCCCGTTCGTACGAGTACCCTCTTGTCCAGAAGCGTTCCCCGTGTGCTCATCCGATCCACCTCAGCTTACCGTCCGGCTTTTCGTAGACGATTCCATCCTCCCCTGCAAGGACCACGGCGACCTTTACAGCGTCCTTTGGCAACCCTGTCTCCGCTGCGAGCTCTTCTACAGTTTTTTCTCCTCCCTGAAGGGCTCGCTCTATGGCAGATATTGCCTCTTGGTAGAAATCCGTGTTCATCACGTAGTAATTTCCATCAAAGCCCTTTACGCCACGGATTTGGCCCTTTTTGAACTCCCAGTAGTGTTTGGACTGGAAGCTCTTTGCCTCTGCCTCTGATCGTATGATTGCGTACTTGAACTCCCCCGAGCTTGGACGTACCTGCCGTTCGGAAGTTCTTTTATCGGGGGCACCACTCCCGCCGTCTTTTTGCCTTTCTTGGGATCGTACGATTTTCTTTGCAAGCTTTCCGCGGAGGAGATACATGGTCTGCCTCTCTACGAGCTCTCTGATCGCCTCGCTAGATCCCAGAAGAATAAGCTCCTTGGAGATGCGGATTGCCGTTATCTTCTTGTCCTGCAGGTCTTCCGGAAGCTCCACGTATGTCTTGCCGTCCCGCTTCATAAGGGTTAACTTCACATAGATACTTGGGGAGAACCCCTATAAAGGTGGTATTGTGGTGGAGTTTCTCTTCAGGCACAGCAAGCCCCGCCCCATTCAGTCCGATGTGATGCGAGAGGTCTATTCTGCCGTGTCCGCTGGTCAGCACCTCTTGCTCCACGCCCCTACGGGTATTGGCAAGACGGATGCGGTTCTTTCCCCTGCCCTGACCTACGCCCTTGACGCCGGAAAAACCGTCGTATTCCTTTCCCCCAAGATCTCCCAGCACAAAATGGCCCTTGATGTCGCCCGCGGCATTATGAAGAAGCACGGTGTTCGCTTTCGCGTCGTGGAGGTCGTGGGGCGCCAGTACCTATGCATTCATCCCTTTGCCCGCAAGTTGCGCGGAGACGAGTTCTACGAGCTCTGCAAGAGGCTTCGCGACGCTGAGGCGTGTCCCCACTACGTCAAGTACTACCGTTCCGAAGAGCTGCCCTGGGCACTCGTGGGCGGAAGCGTTGCTGATCACGAAACCGCCATGGATGTTGGTCTGGAGCGAGAGATCTGCCCCTACGAGCTCCTGTCTGACCTACTTCCCGATGCGGACCTCGTTATAGGGGACTACTTCCACGTTTTCTCTCCTCGCGTGGGCAAGGTCTTTCTGAAGAAACTTGGCAAGGCCTTGGGGGATATTGTTCTCCTCGTTGACGAGGCACACAACCTGCCGGAGCGCGTGAGGAGTGTGATGTCCGTATCCACTTCCCTTGCCATGCTCCGGGGGGCGGCGGACGAGGTGCGCCCCTTTGACTCCGAGCTCGCCGAGGATCTTCTTTCGGCGGCGGAAGAACTCGAGTCTCGGGCGTCTTCCCTTGCCGCAGGGGTGGCCGTGGAGATATCGGCGTCGGACCTTCACGATGTTTTCCCCTTCCCCTTTGAGGACACTGCGGAGGCCCTGCGCACGGCTGGACAGGAGTTTCTCGAGTACACTGGGAAGCGTAAGAGTTATGCACTCCGCCTGGCACGCTTTCTCGAGCTGTGGGACCAGGAGGGGCCCTTCCTGCGATACATCCGCCTTACCGACAGGGGGAACGTCTTTGTGACCATGCGCGCCCTCGATCCTAGCAGTCTATCTGGGCCCCTCTTCGACGAGATCCACGCCTCCGTACTCTTTTCCGGAACGCTGCACCCCCTTGAGATGTACCGCGATCTCCTCGGCATTCCCGTGGAACGCGTGCGAATGCGCTCTTACCCGTCTCCATTCCCCCGGGAGAATCGCCTCGTGCTCGCGGTACCCACCGTCACCACGCGATACAGCCGGCGAGGTTCCACGGAGTTCCAGCGGATCGGTGAGCTCGTCTCCAGAACGATCCTTGCGGTTCCGGGTAACGTTGCCGTGTTCTTCCCATCCTATGATCTTCTAAACGCCATTCAGTCCTACGTGTCCATTCCCGGCAGATTGCTCCTCGTCCAGCAACCCAATATGCCACCATCCGCAGTTTCAAGCCTGTTGGAGCGATTCCGTGCAAACAGGGGCCGTGCTGTTCTCTTCGCAGTAGCTGGCGGATCCCTTGCCGAGGGTGTGGACTATCCTGGCGAAGATCTGCTGGCTGCCATCATCGTGGGGATTCCCCTTGCTGAGATGGATCTGGAGCGCCGGGCACTCATTGATTACTATGAGCGGAAGTTCCGCAAGGGCTGGCTCTACGGTTACATATACCCCGCCATAACTCGCGTTCTCCAGGCTGCGGGGCGCGTTATACGCTCAGGGAACGATCGTGGCGCTATTGTCCTCCTTGATGAGCGCTATACGTGGCGCAATTATCGCAATGCGTTCCCTCCGGACTTCCAGCCCCGCGTGGTCTCGGATCCCGTTCCGGAGCTCCAAAGGTTCTTTAGCTAAGGAGCTTGATTCCCTCGGAGACGAGCCCTGCAGTTACCCCGTACTTTATGGCCTTGCCGATGGCCGTTGCAATCAAGAACTTCCAGTAGGGATACTTAAAGCTCCCGGCGAGCAGCCCTGCCACGTCATCGGGCGGAAACGGCAGCGCGGCGATGATAACTACGGTAATGAACCCGTACTTTTCAAAGAGTTCCTTCCACCGCTGCACCCAGTCTCCGTACTTCTTTGCTAGGGTAATATATCCCCCTAACCCCACTACGTAGCCGGAGCTCTCTCCGAGCGCCGATGCGATGGCTGCCACGAGTGTAACGAGCCAGGGGTTCATTCCGACGCCCACGGCGAGCGCTACGTATGCGGGGGTAGGGATCCCAACAAAGAGTGTTAGGTTCGTCAGGAAAACGGCGATTCCAAGCCCTATATACCCGTACGCCTTTATAAGCTCCCTTACGTATCCCGATGTGCCCGGATACCAGTAGCTTCCCAGCGCTGAGAGCCCAATGATTGTTGCAACCAACGCGTATATCGCTGCGGCCCGCTTGTCCAATCATACCACCCGTATCCTCGTGGTAACGTTGTATTCCTTGTCAGGGAACTTCACGGAGATGAGCACGCCATGATCCCCCGGATACGCGTCCTGGGAGACGAATACTCCAAAGGTTGCCAGGGCCTCTCCGCCTGGGACGAGGTTGCGTATGACGAACTCATTCGTTTGGGCGTTCTGGTCGGAGAATACGTGCAGATACGGCGATATTGGGACAACTTGGACAACTATTGCCTTGGCCACGCGGTGCCCCGTGTTCTTTACGGTGACCCAGAGCGCCGCCACGCCACCGGGCTTCACGGTATCCGAATCCCAGCGGATAGATACTGGGCTGGGTCGAGCGAGGTACCACCATGCCAATCCGAGGAGGATGATACTCAACGCGGCGGCTACAATCCGCCAATCTATATTTGGGCCTCTCCTGTAGCTGTACCCGTAAAGATCCCTATTCCAGGGCCAGCTTATGCCCAATCTATTGTCCCCCTGCCCTCATTCGCTTCCAGACGCGATACATCCTCTGGCCCACGCCCACGGTGCTGAAGGCGATCGCCAGGGCCAGCAGGTACCACATAAGCCCGTTCTCGAACTGCGCGGCTATTGGGACACCCACGACGATCGCAATGAGCCTTTCAGCCCGCTCGAATAGGTCGGGCCAGTTCACGTTGTCCACATCGATCTCCATGGCCGCTCTTGCCTTCGCGTAGGATATGAGAATGGATGCGAGCATGATCACGTACACGATGGGCCACAGACCGCTACCCCAACCGATACCGAAGAGCAGAATACCTTCCACTATCCGATCTGTCATAGCGTCTAGATACGCGCCCCATTTGCTGGTTTTACCCCAGTAGCGGGCAACTGCCCCGTCTAGGGCGTCCACTAGGGCTGCCAGTGCTGCCACAAGGCTACCGAAAACCCATTCAGCCTGAGCGTAATAGTAAGCGGCTATGAGCGCGATCACAATACCCGTAACGGTTATCACGTTTGGATGAATGGCCACTACTTTTGCGAGGCGCTCCAGGTACGGCTTAAATATGCGACGGTACCTTGCGCTAAGCACCATTACCATCACCGAGTATGAATAATTGATCGTCATCCCCCTTTAATAATCCGATGTACGTACCCACGTCTATCCACGCGTGTGCGTAGGACACTGCAGCCAGCGCCGTGGCGTAGTCCCCTCTGCTTGCAAAGTACTTGGAGTCCTCGAGGTACCTCCGGCACATATCCAGGAGTTTGTTGCCGAGGGGGTCCGCTACCTTTACCCGTCGGAGCGCTTCTTCAGTAATCCTAACGTATCTCCTGTACTTTTCCTCAACGCTCTCCACGGCGGAACCTCCTGAGGGCATCCTCTTCAACGGGGTGTAGCTTTCCTGGTATTACAAGGCTGTGCGGCGGAGCTGGCCAATCTACGGACTTAAGCTCTTCCAGCGAAGCGTATACGATCGTTTCGTCTGGATACGCGGCCCTTACAATGCCCACGATCTCTGGTAGCTGATACCCTGCTCTTTCCGCCCAGAATTTCAGGGCTTCCGCCGCCTCCGGTATCTCCATGGGTTTTTCCCCCACGTCCAGTAGCGCGATGGTATGCAAACCCCGTTCCCTGTTTTCCACGATCCTCTCGAAGAAGGAACCTGCCGATTTCCAACCGTGCGGTATCGTCACCGTCCAGCCGAACTTGTAGTGCTCCAGCCCGAGCCGTGACGGTATGTACTGGATGATGGAGATGCCCGGAACGTACTTCCACCCTACACCAAGCTCGTCGGCAAGGAGTGTGAGCACCACGTGGGTTGTTGCCGCCAGAGGGTCGCCCACGGCGAGAATTGCCACGTCCTCGTTCTTTGCACTCCTAACGAGCTCCTTTGCCCTGTCCTCCAGGTCGTTGCGCGACGCTCTAATCACGCTCTTGCCCACGATTTTTTCCACCGCCCTTGCCAGTTCCTCGGCGCCTGGAACGGTGTATACGTCCATGTATATGCGATGGGCCCTCTTCAGCACATCCACTGCTTCCAGTGTGAGGTGTTCTGCCCTCAGACCTGTCCCCACGAGGTAAAGCATGATAGCATTGGGTAGTTGTGATTTTTATTGGAGCCCTTCCACTTACTCTATATGGAAACGGTTGTTGTGGAACTGCCAAGGCAGCTCTGGACGGAGCTGAGAAAGCGGGCAGGCATTGAAAGTTCAGATAATTCGGAGTTTTTAGAGCTAATCTTGCTGTTGAAGCGGGCACCCGCGGTGGGGATCAAGTTTGACCGGGAAGAAGCTCATAGGTATTGATACGAACGTTCTTGTGTATGTGATTGATTCGGCAGATGCTCGCAAGCATGATACTCTGGGAAACTGGAGATAATGAATCCCTTTGAGTGATAGGTATGCGAGGCGTAAGGGTTCCCAAGCGCGAGGCGGAGCGGGTCCGAAGACGGTTGCTCGAGGAGGGCGTTCTGCTCAAGGACTACCAGCCCCTTCGCGAGGGTGATTATGTAGTTTTCCCCGTCTCCGAATGCCCCGATGATCTTGAATGCGTGGATCGTGAGTTCCTATCCCGCCGAAAAAAGCCCCGATCTCTTGAGGATGCGCTGCGGGAGTTTCTGCCCGAGGACGCCGTCCAAAGGGTTACGAAGTCCTTTGACATCATTGGGCACGTCGCCGTGATTCGCATTCCGGAGGATCTTTGGGACTTAAGGAAGAAGATAGGTGAGGCGATCCTTCGCGTTCATCCCAACGTGCGCACCGTCGCGGCGGAGGTGGGTCCCCATCAGGGCGTCTTCCGCGTCCAGCCCGTTGAGGTGATCGCCGGCGAGCCGAATCTCGTCACGGAGTACCGCGAGTTCGGCGTGCGGCTGCGTCTTGAGGTGGGGAAGGTTTACTTCTCCCCCCGTCTATCCTACGAGCGCTATCGCATTGCACAGCAGGTCCGTCCCGGTGAATTTATTGCTGCGCTCTTTGCCGGTGTTGGTCCGTTCCCCCTCGTGATCCACCGTTTTCAGCCGAATATACGCGCGTACGCCGTTGAGCTAAACCCCGACGCTTACAGGTATTTGGTTGAGAATATTCGCCTGAACCACGCAGAGGGGAAGATTGAGCCGATTCTCGGCGACGTGCGTGACGTGGCGCCGGAGCGCTATCCGCACATGGCGGACCGCGTTCTTATGCCTTCCCCTATCCTCGCGGAGGACTTCTTGGACGTGGCACTCGCTGCAGCAAAGCCCTCGGGTGCGGTGATCCACACCTACGCCCTCGGACCGAACGACGATCCCTTTACGGAAAAGGAGTATGAGCTTCTGCGCTACTTCCGCGATCAGGGCTGGGATGCAAAAATATTGAACCGCCGTGTGGTCCGCTCCTACTCCCCGCGGCTGGACCAAGTGTCCTTCGACGTGTTTGTAAAGAAAAGGGTGTGATGCCTTTACTTCAGCGCTTCCCAGAGGATCTCGTCGTGACTGTGGATCTCTATGCCCTTGTTGCTGATTGTCATTGGGTGTACGCGGTGGGAGTGCTCCGTTCCACGCATCTTGCGGACGAAGAGCGCCCTGCGCGGCGGGATGTAGTAGAGGCGGATAACACCGTCCACGATGAATTCCTCCACGCCGAAGGATGAGAATTCGGTCTTCTTATCCTCCTTGGTTCCCGCCGTGAAAATACTCGTCACGTCTAACTCCTTCAACCGGTCGCTCAGCTCCTTTATCATGGACCTTACGGCTAGGGCGTTGCCCATCCACAGCTCTGTGCCCTCGTGATCTACGATTTTCTCCGCAATCATCATTCCAAGGGCTGTTATCGAGTCGAGGGCAACGCGCTGAGCTCCCATCTCCTTGACCATGTTTATGATCCCGTCAATCTGCTGCTCCCAACTCTGGGCAAACTTTTGGGGCGAATCGATCGTAACACGGTATATTTTCATGAGCTTCTGCTTGCTCAGGCTCGCATAATCCCATCCAAAGTTCTGCAGGTTCCAGAGAATGTTTTTTGGCGTTTCCTCGAAGGTGATAAACACGCCGGGCTCGTTGTAAAGCGCAGCACCCGCGTAAATGTACTGGAGCGCGAATATTGTTTTACCCGTACCGGCGCCGCCGGATACGAGTATCGTGCTCCCCTGGGGGAAGCCCCCCTGTATGATTTCGTCCAGACCGGGAATCCCCGTGGGTACCCTCTTGAGCATCACAGTAAATACGCACTACGCTTATAAATATGTGATGCCTTAGGTTAGCGTGAGCGCCCAGCAGCCCGTTCTCCAGGAAGCGGCCCCATCTACGGCTCAGCCTGCAACAGACCCCACATCTCGCGTTCTTGAGATCGTCGAGTATCCCGACTGGAAGCACATGCTCCTGGACCTCGTTCGATCGGAGGAACTGGACCCCAACGCCATTGACGTGGGCCGCTTGGCTCAGCTTTTCCTCGACCGCATCCGAACGCTTCGCGAAAACAATCTTTACGTGCCCGCCAACGCCCTTCTTGCCTGTGCAATCCTTCTGAGCATGAAAGCTGATCACATGTACTACCAGATCCTCCCCCTTGCGCAGCAGACCCCCGATTCAGACCCGTCCGAAGATTTCGACTCCGAGGATGACCTCCTACTTGACGCCGCCTTCCTCTCAGATCCCGACGCCGAGCTCGCCACCTCCCTCCAAGACGAACTCGATTCCGCACCCCATTCTGAGGCTGGCGGCCTCTCCGAGCCCCCGCTCCGTGTACTCCCGCCGGCGCGCATCACCACAAGGAAGGTTTCCCTGGAGGAGCTGCTCAGTGCTGTGGAACGGGTGATGCGCGCCAAGAAGTCCGTTTCCCCTCGTAAGACTGTGGCGGAGCCACCGATTATAGAAGAGTTCTTTGAGGAGCTCGATGCCACCGATGTGGAGCGCTATGTGG
This sequence comes from Microcaldota archaeon, assembly GCA_027011045.1. Lineage (GTDB taxonomy): Archaea > Iainarchaeota > Iainarchaeia > JAADDC01 > JAADDC01 > SZUA-1452. Next base: position 19,913 of record JALVAT010000023.1, read on the forward strand.
AGCGCGTTCATGGCAAGGTGCTCGAGCTGGCGGCCGCTGATGCCGATGGCATAGTAACCCTCTCGCAACTCGTTTCTGCAGTTGCCGATGGGGATCCCGCCCCCGAAGATCACGTGAATACCTTCCTGTCCTTGCTGTATCTTGCCAACGATGAAAAGATAAACCTCTGGCAGGAGGAGCCCTTTGACGAGGTGTTCATTGCGCCCCTTGATTCCGAGTCGTCCAGAGCATTGGATTCTTCGGACGATACTGGTGTTCCCGAACCTTCTGACACGCCGAGGGCCCCTAGCGATGCAGTTCCGGAGGAGGAACATTCCCTTCGGGCCGGTGATGCGGCTTGAGCGAGGAGGACGTGGGTACCACCGGGGCCAACCTTGACCGTGCGCGCAGAATCGTGGAGGCTGCCCTTTTCCTCTCACCTCGGCCGCTGACCGTTAGGGAGCTTTCACAGCGTGCCGGGGTGTCCCCTTCCGACATTTTGAAGATCCTGGATGATATTGGGAAGCGTTTCAGTGATGTAGATTCTGCCCTCGTTCTGGAGCGCTTTGGCAGTGCGGTCCGCCTCTACGTTGCCCCAGATGTGCTTCCCCTGGTGCGGGATCTCGCTGCGGTGCCCGAGTTTTCCGACAGGGAGCTCGAGGTCGTTGCGTACATCGCCTTGAAGGGCAGCGTCCTTCGCTCCGAGCTAAGGAAGCTCTACCGCTCTGCCGATCGCGTTATTGAGAAGCTGCGGTCCATGGGTGCAATAATTACGAAGAAGAAGGGTAGAACGGTGGAAGTCCGTAAGACTGAGCTTTTTGATCGATATTTTGGCACCGTGCGGCGCTGATTTTGATGGCTACCGTGCTACCGCTCCACGTTTATCTCTCCGGGGGTTTCCCCCTTCACAACGGTGATTTCCAGGATTCCGTTCCGGAGGACCGCTCTTGACCGCCTCGAATCCCCGCTAATGGGCAGGGGAACAGCCTTTCCAATGGTTCCATCGCCTATTATGAGCGTATTCCCCCGTATCTCGACTGAAACGCGCTCCGGATCCATTTCCCCAACCTGTGCAACTACGAGCGCTCCCTCTTCCGTTGGTATGATCTCCACGGGGATCTCTGGCTGCTTTGGTGGCTGTGTCTGTGGCGGCATGGGGGCTGCGCCCGCTGGGCCGATCACTATTCGAATCTCCCCCTTACCCTGTCCGGATTCCAGCGCCCTCTGGATATCCCGAGCCATTTGGTCAATGAGTGGGGCCATCTGTGGCATGATCTGCTCAATCATTCGCCTCATTTCTTCGGCGAGGTCCTCTGGCGTCAGGATTCTTGGAGCTCCCGGGATATTCGCGGGTGCTATCGGAAGCTCGTTGCCCTCTGGCTCTCCCTGCTGTTCCGCCGGCTCCTTTTCCCCTTCCTTTTCGTCCTTTTCCCTCTTATCGTCGCGCTTCCACCAGAATGCCATACAATATCTGCTTGGTTAAACTCTGTTTAAAGGAAATGGTGCTACCCTTAGCAGATCCGCGTCACGTTGCCCTCCTTCTCCTGTCCTGCGATGCTTGCAAGGGTTGTGCTTGCTGCGCTCGCCGTTACACTCACCGCCACATCCGTGATGCTCGCTGCTGAAACCTCCTTTGCGGTGCTCGCCGGCAATGGGGAACACCCCACGCCGCTAACAACTCCAAAGAGCAAGGCCTGCTCCCTTATCCCGCTGGATCCTGGCGGGTAATATTCAGGCGCCACCACGACTCCGCCTGACGTTTCTTCAATTTTGCTGGGGGCGCCTGGGAGCCTCCATGCCGTTCCAACGCCCGCCGAGAAGTAGTTGTTTTCCCCTACGTACAGCACTTCGCCGTTATACGTCCCGAGCGCCACGATGTTGTTGCTATCCGCCCCCCACACTACCCGTGGGTTCTCTGCGCCTCCCGTTTCATTTAAATCGGCCACGTACGTCCACATGGCCCCCGTGTCTGGATCCTGATACCCAAGGCTCGCCACCGCCGTGCTTCCGGTGGGTGCAAGCGCCACGGGTACAAGGGCAACAGACCCAGCATTATACGCCTTTGCCCAGAGCACGTTGCCGTCCTGATCGAGTTTCAGTATGCCGTAGATTGTGGATCCACCCTCTGTTGCCGAACCCTGGAAGATTATGTAGGCCCCGTTGTCCCCAACTATGTCGAGCGCGCTTAGGGAATAGTCTGCAGAGCTTATTGCCTGTGCCCACCTTACGCTCCAGCTCTCCGGATCGAAGGCAACCACGACGAGCCCGCCCTCGGTTCCAGTGCCCACAAGGTAAACGTAATTGCCGTCCGCCGACGCCGATCTTGCCCCTATCCCCTGAATTTCCACCGCCCTGGTAATTGCCCCGTTGCTCTCGTAGAGCTCTACCACCGCCGATGCGTTGTTAAACTCCCCCGCGAGTAGAATCTTGCCATTAACGGCCATCACGGGCTTTAGCTCTTCGTACACGTTAAAGTTTAGCTCCTTCGCCCATATTACAGAACCATCTTCCCTGATAACAGTCACCACCGTTTCTGTCGGCGGTGCTGCGGTGGTATCCGAGACGGGTGCGTTGGGATATGCCGTTGCAGCTCCGATTATTGTGTCTCCATCCACCACGGTGCTAACCGGTCCGACATTTCCATCTGGCGAGGAGAATGCAATGGTCCAACCGCTTATCTCGCTCTTCGGGACGAAGGTAGGGTTGCTATATGCGCAGCTCCTCTGACATGCCTTGATAACGACGTATTCATCCTGTGCGCGGATCCAAGGTATGAATACCGATGTAGCTGGTTCCAGCGTTGCCGATTTGAGTACTACGTCTTTCCTCGCGTCCAGAATGTATACCGTGAGCGGCGTGTTTTCGTCTGCAGGCCTCAGCCTTACTGTCATTCCCGTGGACGTTGGTACGACCGCCAGAATCCTCGGTGGTAGGCTGATTCCCTGCGCCTCAGAGCTAACCGCTGCACCTACCGTCGCCTGGGCGGACATAAGCCATATGTATGCAATTCCTGTGGATACGATTGCTACAGCCACGATGAGCACAGCTGCCATTATTTCGGATACGCCCCGCACCTTAGATAGACGTCGCCAGCCCTTAAAACCTTACCAGTCCAGAATGCTTCTTTGGCTGTTTCTTTCGAGAATCCTTCTTGCTGTGCTCCAGGATTTTCTTGCGAACGGAGGAAGCTTTCTATTCCTTTTTACCCAATTCTCCAACGTTTCTATCGTTCTTCTGTCGTGGGGATACCCCGTCCCGAGTTCCACGCCGTACTCGCTCTCTATCTGCCTGACCAGCGCATCTCTCCTTACCTTCGCGATTATGCTCGCCGCGCTGACAATGGGATACTTTACGTCCGCCTTGTGCTCTGCGATGATCCTCGGCGGTTTCTCCAGGTACGTGGCTATTCTTTGGGCATACCTCTCTGCGTTGGGATCCGGAGCGTCCACGTACACGACGGGGGGCCTTGTCTTGCTCTGGAGTATAAGCTCCGCCGCCGTTGCTGCCTCCAGCTCGTTCAGACCCCGTCTCGCCACGAACTCGTCTATTCTCTGGGGGGCCACTTCGATGATCACGATTTCATCCAGCACCCTTTCGAGCTGCTTGGTGATCTCCTCTCTTTTCTCCGGCGGTACCGCCTTGGAGTCCTTCACCCCGAGCTCCCTTAGCCGGGGGGTCTTTTCCTCGTCCACCACCGCCAGTACCATCACCATGGGGCCCACCACTGGCCCCCTTCCCGCCTCGTCGATCCCTCCGATGAGTACCATAGAGATCCCTCAACACGCCTTAAAGAGCTTGCAGAGGGCGGAGATGGTTTGCTGGTCCAGGGTTCTTTTCAGCAAAAATATGCTATACAGGTGTCCCCAGTAATACTCGTCGTATGTATACCCTATCTGCACTGGTGCGCTTCCTGTGATGCTACCTGCTGTTGTGTCCGCGGTATTTCCGTCTACACTGCCGTCCGTATATAGGGTTATTTCTTTGTGGGCGCTTCTCTCAAACGCCGCAGTATGTATCTTCGCATCATTGACTATTTTCGTTCCCCATATATCTGGGAGGTTTGATCCATCCCATATTCCTGCTCTTAGTTTTCCGCCGAATGTGTGTATGAAGTAGTTGTAAAAGCCCTCCGTATCACTGTTCCTTCTGATAATGTATGCCCTCTTTGTATTGTTCGTGTCGAATGCCGCGAATACTGTGAAGTCGCCGGACAATTTGCCCTTATCGGCATCTGTCCAGAAGTAATGTGGTGTTGTGTTGTTGTCGAAGATTACTCCACGAATCCCATTTACTTCCACGATCCTCGGCGCCCTGCAGACCTTGTTCGTGCTCAGATCCGTCGGCCCGCTCCTGCACGGCTCCTGGAACGTGTACATCACCACCAGGTTCTTGTCGTCAGTGAGGCAGTTGGGATTTGATACCACGCACCGGAGTTCTTTCTCAGAAAGTGCCCGCGAGTAGTATCTTACTTCTCTGATGAATCCTCGTGTGTTATCGACGAGATCTCTACGCCATATCGCACCAATTGTTGCGCCTGCTGTGTTCTGTGCGAGGTCCGGATTTCCATAGTCGTATGTGCTTACGGAGTTACACTCAACGGCTCCACCACAGCTCGCGCATATCTTTGCCGGCCCGTTCGGGGGCGTGTACTCCGCTGCCAGCCTGCAGTCTTTGTGGAACATATTTAGATCATTTATACAGAGGTCCAATGGGTCTACTCCGTCGTTGTAGTTGTAGTCTACGTGAATGCACGGTCGGTAGTTCTCGCTTCCCAGCCATATTGCTGAGTGCGCAGTCGTTCTTGTGATCAACGCATCGTTTGGCTTGCTCACGTTTGCTTCCGCGACCATCGTGTACGGTGTGGTTATCGTACTTGGCAGGCCATATATGTTTGTTACATGGTTGTCCGTGGTTCCATCGTATAGTCCATCCAACCACAACCCCTCTTCACTCCAGTTGTGCCAGTCCCACGCCGTCGTTCCCGTTCCCTCGTCGAAGGGCAGATATAATACCAATCCGTCCCTGACGTCCTTCCCCTCGTAGAGCTCCTTGACCTCTTGATCTGTCAAAGCCCTGTCGTAGATGCGGACGTCGTCGACTTTCCCGTTTAGGTCGTAGTGCCGGTTCCACGAATTTCCGATGAGCAGCGGATATGTGGTCGAGTTGTATTCGAATCCGCTACCGCTGGCGTTCAGCATACCATTTACGTAAATATTCACGTCTCCGCCCTTGGATACTATACAAATATGGTTCCATTGTTTCAGCGGCTGGGTATAATGCAAATACCCTGTATTTCCGGTGAACCCTGTTGTGTATAGTATGAATGCGTTGTCTTGGCTGCCGGATGTGTGCCATTTGTCTATTATCATCCCTGCTGCATTTTTGTATTCGTTTTTGTATGAGTTCAGGTAGTCCCAGAGACAGATGGAGAACGTTCTGCTAACAAACACGTCGTTTAGCACGTTTCCTATGTTTACATCTTGATTAGCGTTAAACTCCAGCGCCTTCCCGAACCTTCCATTCACCCACTTTGGATTCCCTTCCAGCACCCCGTTGTGCACCCCGTTCAGCGTCCCCTGGAACTCGTCGTCGTAGTAATGCACATCCAGGTCATTCCCACTCTTATCAAACTTCCACACATCGTCCATGGGCATCCACAGCACCAGACCCATGGTCAACGAACTCACGGGCATGGTTGCCGACCCTACGAACCCCTTTGCCGGGCTCACGTAAACGCTCCACTGCTGCTTCGTCCCGGGAATCTCACAGTCATTCCACCCGTAGAACGTGATCTTCTCCACACCCCTCGCCGGTATAACGTTAGAATCCGCCACGTACCCCAAGGACCTGGCGCACACCACGCCCCGCTCGTCCTTCACAAACGACACGATACTCCTTATATCCAGGTTCTCGTCATTGGGGTTCCTCACCACCGCGTACCAGGTGTACGGGGTGGTCATCCCAGCGGCGACCACCTGTACAGGCAGCTGGGCCGTTGCGCTCACACCCTCCTCAACACCTGCCTGTACCCCTGCCTGCATGGACTGCAGCCACGTCCATGC
>JALVAT010000024.1 GCA_027011045.1 Microcaldota archaeon
AGCCCCGCTACGATGAGCGTTGCCCTCTTTGCGGTGTGCTCTCCGTGTTCAAGCCCTTCCATGCTCACCACCAGCCTCTTCCGAATCCGCCGCCCCTTCCAAGGCCTCTACCCATACCTCTGCCCCAGCCTCTGCCAGGGCCTCCAAATCCACGCCCGTATCCGAACCCCGCTCCTGCTGCAGGGGTTACCGGTGTTAGCTCGCCCCTCGCTGCCGCCAGGGCGTTTTCCTCCACGGTGCCTGGCCTCGCTACGAGCATCCTAATCCCCGCCTGGGAGAGGACCGCATACGCATTGGGGCCCACGTTTCCTGCTACCACGGCATCCACGCCACGGGACGCCAGGAGTTGCGCCGCCGCTATTCCGGCACCTCTGGGCTGGTACGCCCCGGGATTCTGCACACTCTCGATTTCGCGCACGTCGTTGCCCTGGACCTCCACGATCACGAAGTAGGGAGCCCTCCCAAAGACAGGGGTCGCCTGGGCAGCCTTGCCCGGCCCGTTTGCTGCTACTGCTACCTTCATAATATCAACTTTGCCCAGAAGCCTTAAACGGTTAACATTGTTAAAATCGGCCCCTTGCCCACCGCCACGTTTAAGCGTTCGTCCCAGTGTACCCTTTATACGTTTTTCAACGATTTTCATTTCATGGCTTACCGTGAACTGGAGAGAACAGTCTCTGTGGACGACAAGAAGTATCTGGAATCCGGCATCATTGCGCCTGTTCCTGCTGTTTACGTGCTGGACGAAGATACGGGCATTGTTTATTTGAAGAAGGAGAACGGAACCATTGAGCGCATCGGTACCAAAGAGTACTGGGACCGAATTATGAAGTACAGGGGTGAACTGACCGCTCATATTCCCAAGCCGGTCCGCAAGTTTGAGGGTTATGGCCTTTCCTGCGGTCTCTGCACTCAGCACAAGAACAGCACGGCGCTCCTCAACGTTATTGCTACGAACATGTGTAACCTTCGCTGTTGGTACTGTTTCTTCTACTCCGCGATCTCCGGCTACGTTTACAGGCCCAGCCTTGAGGAGATTGCTCAGATCTACGACAGGACCATTGATGTTATCGGCTACATGCCCCCCGTCCAGATTACGGGTGGCGAGCCATCGCTCCGCGACGACCTTGCGGATATCATCCGCCTCGCAAAGGAACGCGGGGCGCCGCACATCCAGCTGAACACGAACTCCGTGATCTTCGGCATTGAGTACTACGAGGATCCGGAGCGAGCACCGGAGCGCATAAGGGAGTACGTGAAGGCCGGTCTGAACACAATATACACGTCCTTTGACGGGATTGATCCGAAGACGAACTTCAAGAACCACTACGAGATTCCCTTCGCCCTCAGGAACTACTACGACGGTGGCCTGCGAAGTGTGGTCCTCGTCCCCACAGTTACCGGCCAGAACCTTGATCAGATGCCCGACGTTGTCCGTTTCGCCGTCCACAACTATCGCTGGGGCATCAAGGGTGTGAACTTCCAGCCGCTTTCCATCCTCGACAAGATGGACGAGGAGAAGCGCAAGGAGCTCAGGGTTACCCAGTCTGACATAGTTGAGGTTCTTGGCGAGCTGGGTCTGGGCGAAATGGACATGTGGTTCCCCATCCCGTCCGTCCAGTACCTTGCAGACCTTATATCTGGTCAAAAGCACTTCGTCCACTTCTACAACAATGAGAAGTGTGGTATCGCAACGTACGCCTTCGTGGACGGCGAGCAGCTTCGCCCGATCACGGAGTTCATAGACGTGGATGCCTTCCTGCAGGAAGTGGAGGACCTCTACAAGAGCTGGCTGAAGAAGGTCTACTACGGTGTCAAGGCAGCCGTTGCGAAGGTGCGAGGCAAGGATCCCAAGGAAATCGCCCTTGAGAAGCTCGACGACTTCATAAAGAAGGATCGCCTCCCCAACGGACACTCCCTCAGGGAAATCGTGGGCAAGGCCATTGCCGAGGGATCCTACGATGCCTTGGGCGCCTTCCACGATGGTGCGCTCTTCCTCGGCATGATGCACTTCATGGACTACTACAACTACGATTTCAACCGCGTACAGCGCTGTGATATCCACTACGGAATGCCGGAGGGTGTCTATCCCTTCTGTACATTCAACGTCTACGCCGACAAGTACCGCGATGCCCTGCTAAAGGCCCACAAGATACAGGATCCAGAGGAGGAGAAGCGCTGGATGGAGTTCGAGAAGAAGCAGGCGCTCAGGGTTGCCGAGTTCAGGAAGCACGTGGACGAGATCGTAGAGCACCCAATCTACAAGGAGGCTTATTCCTTCCTGCGCCGTTCTTAAGCACTTCCCACCCTTTTTCCTCATGCTTTCGGAGCTCCACATAACCGGTTATCGTCACTTCGTTTCAGAGGTTGTTGAACCCCCCCTCGAGGCTGTAGACACGGAATTCGGCGTTCTCCGTCCCGCTACACACCCTTTCCTGCCTGGTGATGTGATATTCGAGCCACGCGCCCATCCCTTTACAAGGGAGGGGGCCAAAATACTCCTCGATTTCGTTAACCGTCTCGGCTCCGGCTACTGGGTTGCAGGCGAGATTCTGACGGGGGAGCCATCGGAGCTTCACGTTTTGCCCGATCCGTGGAACGTACCCTTTGATTACGATGCTGCAGATGATTGCTTTTTCGATCCCCTCACTCCTGTGCTCCTTCATGCCTATCGGGGGCCGCGGTTAACAATCCGCTATGATCACGGCTTTATACAGGGGGCATCCCTTGACCGTGAGTCCGTGAACCGTGTGGACAAGGTTCTTTATGCTTTACGTACGAGTGCCGCTTCCCTGCGCAAGGCTTTGTACCCTGTTCGCCAAATGGCCCTCGACAGCGGCCACTTTCCGAGATTGCGGATCGGCATCCTTGCCTTTGTGTACAGAAGCCCCCAGGTTGTGTATTTTCCCCTCATATCTCCGGTTCCCCGTGGTTCCGCGGGCTTCTTGAACATGCTGTACCCTGGAGATTTTGAGGAGCGTGAGTCCGTCCCTGGCTTCCGAGATGCGAATCACCGGGCTATTGAGGGCCTTTTTGAGAGGCTGGGCATTAACCGCTAAAATCCAGGATCGTCTTGCCCTCTTTCTTTGCATTTTCCTGCAGCTTTCTGGTGTCTATGCGCTGGAAGTCCCTTGCTGCAATTGTTTTAATCCCCAGTTCTTGCTCCGCCCACCTTGCAAGGGCCTCCGGGCTTCCCCTTGTCAGAAGCCTCGCTCCGAAGTGCTGAAGAATTAGGATCTGCGGTTCTATGCCTTGGAGCAGTTTCCTTAGGGCGTAGCGGTTGGTGAGCGGCAGGTCGTCCCATCCATCGGATATCGTATTCGCAATTATAACATCCGGCGCTTCCCTCTCCAGGATTTCCCTGAGCTCGTCGTTATATCCCGTGTCGCTCAGGTACGCGAGCTTCTCGCAGTCTCCCTCTATGATGAAGCCTACGGCCGCTGGTTCGCTGTGGTTTGTGGGCGTTGCAAGTATTCTGAGGTTGTCCCACCGCATTTCCCCCTTTGGATCGAGAACCTCGACCCGCTCCACGATGTCCTTATGGTATGGTCCAACTGCTGGCGCGAACTCGTCGCTCCCCACGAGGGCGTTTCTGCCACCGGCGAGCAAGCCGCGCTTTATTCTTCCCCCGTTTGTCATGAGCTCTATTATGGGGGCGGCGTCATTGCAGTGGTCTGTGTGGGCGTGGCTAACGAAGACGGCGTCTGGAGCATTTCTTCTGAAGGTGCGTACGTAGTGTACGAGGGCTCCGGGCCCAGGATCCACGTGTATTCTCTTCCCCCCGATCTCTACAACGAAGCCCCCCGTTCTCCTCAGCTGTCTTATTGTTGTAAACCGTCCGCCCCCCGTTCCCAGGAATGTAATGATCATCTCCCCTCACCGAACCTCGCTATCTCCCGGTATATGGGCCCCTCTGGAGTAAGGGTGGATTGATAGAGCGCGAAGAAGTCTGCCCTGAACTGACCGAAGTCCCTGTGCACGGCCTCCATGAGCTCCTTTACGGGCTTCTTTACCCTTGCAACGGTAACGTGGCCATGAAAGGGCTTCTCGTCGTGGGGAATGCCCTCTTCGTCCAGCGCCTTTCCCACAGCCTCCGTTAGCTCTCTCAGCTTGCCTTGCTCGTTCTCAGCGCCGATCCATATTACCCTTGGCCGTTCCTTCGTGGGAAATCCACCAGATCCGGCGATCTTTACCTCTATTGGCTCGAAGGGCACCCTTCTTAGCGCCGATATGACCTTGTGAACGTCCTTGAACTCTCCAATGAATTGAAGCGTAATGTGGTAGTTCTCCATTTCGACGAGCTTTATTCCCCTCTCCTCAAAGGGTTCGGCGGCCGCCCAGATCCGCTTCCTTATTTCGGCTGGTATCGGTATTGCCACAAAGAGCCGCATATTTCTTTAAATGCGGAAAGCGTTTATACTACATGCGGGTGCTCTTTCACGAGATCAGCTTTTCAACAAATAAGCGCGTGCAGATCGTGGATCTGACTGGCGAGGTCCGTGCAATTGCCAACCGTTGGGGCGTGTCCAACGGGATGCTCCTCGTGTTTGCTCCCCACGCCACTGCGTCTATTATACTCAATGAAGCCGAGCCGGGGCTGGAGAGGGATATTCTCAACCTATTTGAGGCGGTTGCGCCGGCTGACGTGGATTACCACCACAACCGCATTGACAACAACGCACACGCGCACCTGCGCTCCGTTGTTTTCCCGCCCTACGTTGTGATCCCCGTACGCAACGGCAAGATGCTCCTGGGCACGTGGCAGCGCATAATGTTTGTGGAGAATGACGGGCCGCGCGCTAGGAGGACCGTGATCGTTGAGTATATTGGTGAGTAAGCGTGTACGATCGCGTCTACGAAAATATAAGCCATCACATTGTTAATTACTTGAAAACTCGCTTTGCGCCACCCACGCTTCAGAAATGGGGGTTCAACCACTTCGAAGTGGAGATGCGGAAGGAGGATCTCGAAAATATCCTTCGAAGGGCAGGGCTTCATCCGCCCGGCCGTGTTCTTCACACGCACACCACCTCTTCTCACTACAAGGAGCTCCTGGAGCAAATGGGCTTCAAGGTGGATGCCTTTGACATTTCCGCGCTGCAGGCGAGTGCCGCGGGGGGCAAAGTTGCCAACGCCGAACGTATCTTTGAGTTTTCCCGCGGAAAATACGACGGTGCATTGCTGTTTGAGCCTGCTGAGCTTTTCCACGGATCAGGTAACATCTTTGGATCCGTGGCACTCATCCATTCTCTGCTGCGCGCTGTGAAACCGGGAAGACCCGCCGTAATCCTTGCCCAGGACTTCGTTACGGGGGGAGGCCCCTCTGACAATTTCGAGGCTGTCTTCCGGTGGATGCAGAAGCACTTCGGCATACGTGTTGAGAGGGTGCTTCGGGATCCCAACGCCCCCGTTGAAGAGGATGTGCACTACGTTACGGACAAGAACACGAACCAGCAGAATCGCGTGGTTGCCTTCAAGATCAGCGCGGACGAGGATGCCTTAAAGCGCCTCGAAGCGTTTGTCAAGCGCTTTGACGAGATTGCCGCAAGGCACGTACGGAAGTCGGCCACACCCCTCTTTGGGGATGAGCTTCCGCGGCGCATCTACGACGAGTTTGCACGGAGCAAGCTCCCCACTGTCGCAGGGGAAAAGGAGGCGCGTTTTCTCCTCGAGGATTACATAAGGATGTATAAGCAGCATATGAAGACGTTCTAACATCGACGCCTTTAAAATCCTTTTTTACCAACAATTCTTTGCCTGGGTATGGGTCGACGGCAGGGTGCGGTTGCCGGGGTGGCCGAGTGGTTAAGGCGCCGGTCTGGAGAACCGGTGGGCGCAAGCCCGCCTGGGTTCGAATCCCAGCCCCGGCGTGCACCTCCTCCCTGCTCGAAGCCCTTGCTTGAACCGACCGCACATCCGGTTGAGTATGGGGTCGAGCGCAAGCGAGCGCCCCATGCACGCTCACGTCAACCGGGATACGGTTGGGCCCGTAGCTCAGTCCGGCAGAGCGCCCGCCTCGCACGCGGGAGGCCCCGGGTTCAAATCCCGGCGGGTCCACTTCTCCTTTCCTCCCTCGTACTGCTCCACGCTATTCCAATGCCTTCACGCCTTCTGCTCTTGCTGTATTTAGCAGAACTTTGTCCAGGGTCAATAGCGCGCAGTTGTTCAGCTTTGTGACCGCCAGGAAAACGGCGTTCAGGAGTTCGTTTGCCCTTGGATTTCCCTTGAGAGCCTCTATAATTGCGCTTGAATCAATAAAGATCCGCCTGCTCATACCACTCCTCTCGAGATACTTTGCCTGTTAGGGTTCCCCTTAGTTTTTGCAGAGCCTGCGCGAAGTTTTTCTTCTCCTTTCGAGGAATATCAACCATTGTTTTAATTACTGCCCCTTCGGGCAGCTCGATGTTTTTAATGGGTACTAGCTTTCCCCCTTCAACTCGAGCGTCTATGGCAATCCCCATGTTATAATTCTGGTGTGGCTGTGTATTAAACGCTATTCGTTTACTGCCAATATCTGCTCTTTTGCTTTCCCTCAAAATCTGCTTGTTTCTTCCACATCTAACGCGCTGCTCTACATTCTCTGAAAGACGATCCAATAAAAGCACTTCGACGCAAAATATACATATGGGCGCCATGCTTGAATGGGGTACGTATAACGCGGGTTCCTCCGTTCGAAGGGCTGCGCTTGTTGGCATGCGTTTGAGTGAGATTCCTCCTGGCGTGTTCATGCGCAGGGATCCATCGACGTTCCTCGCTCCCTATGAGCGCTACGGCGGATACTTCTCCGTCATCACGGCCCACGGACCGTACTATGCAATTACCGGCCAGGGGAAGGACGATTACGACGTTTCCGTTAAGGCACACGTTCGCGCGGCGCAGATCGCCGAACGCTACGGAGCAAAAGTGTACAACCTTCACCTAGGCGGCGCGGGCGAGGATCGGGAGCGTAGCATAGAGCTGGCGTCGGACGCAGTAAAACGCATGCTCTCCGCCACGCAGTCCATCGTAATAACCCTGGAAACTACGTATTGGCCCAGAAATCTTGGAACTCCTGAGGACATTCGCGCGATCATCGAATCCGTTGACTCCGAGCGTGTTGGCATATCCTTCCAGCTGGAAAACGATTTTGTTCGAGAATTCCGCGTCTACGAGAGTGGAAACTTCGCCATGGCTGATGCAGCATGCTCCCCTGACTTTTGGTATCGCTTGCTGTCTTCTAACGAGGATTTGTTTGCTGGGCACGTCTCCCTCCGCTTCTCCCAGGTAATTGGTATGTATATTCGCCGCAGGCTTTTCGTTAAGAAGCGCGTTCCCCTCGGCAGGGGATACCCGTCCCTTAACGTGATGGCGGAAGGCGTGGCCCAGTACATTGTACAGCGCGCCCACGAGGATCTCCCCGTTCACCTCATATACACAGGTCCGTCCGAGACGAAGTTCCACGACACCCTTGAACTTTACCACAGCGTCGCGAGGGAGGTGGGGAGGCATCTCTAAGCTTTCCCCCCGCCCCTACCAAAGGGAAGCCCTTTCCTTCGCCCTTAAAAACGGGAGCGCAGTCATCGTTTTGCCCACGGGCACCGGTAAGACGCTTATTGGCCTTCTCTTTGCGGAGCATCACGTTCGCGAGGGCAGGCGTGTTTTAGTCCTGGAGCCGACGCGCATCCTCGTTGAGCAAGTTGCCCAATACTACAGTCGCTACTGTGAGTTTCCAGTTGATTGGGGGCACGGTGCTGCACCGCGGGGTTGGGAATCTGCTCCAATCTTTGTGACAACCCCAGAGTATGCCCTTTCGAAGGGTATTGATGCGGACGTGCTCGTGATCGATGAGTGCCACCATGCTGTGGGGGACGATCCCCTCCGAATTTTTTTGGAGAACTCCCGGGCGCGCTTTCGCATAGGGTTGACTGCGTTTCTACCCTCTCGCCATAGGAGAGAACTCTCCCGCATTATCGGCCCTGTTTTCTCCAAGGATTGTTTTGATCCCGAGATGCGGCGGTACGTCGCGCCCTGGGTGGCAGATGTTTACGATACGCCCCTGCCCCCCGATGCCCAGTCTGTCTACCTTGAGATCGACTCCCTCTATCGTGCAAGTTCTGGCACGGAGCGGATGCTCCTCAGAAATGCCCTCAAATATCTGGCAAGCGATGGGCCCGCCGCGCTTTTGGAGTCTATCCGCCATTCGCCCCGTCTTTCCTCTCTCCTATCCCATCTGGCACCGCGCCTGAAGCGCGTGGAACCCCTTCATAAATGGCCTGCCCTCAAAAGAGCACTGGATGCCCATGACTTCACGCGGGCCATAATCTTCGTGGATCGGCTTATCATCGCAAGGATGCTTGCTAAGAGGTTGGGCGCGCTCTTGCTCCGTGGGCGAACCCCTCCGCCGCCACGAAGTGTCCTGGAGTCTGCGAACATAAT
>JALVAT010000025.1 GCA_027011045.1 Microcaldota archaeon
CCCCAAGCGCGGCCTCCAGCTCCTCCTCCAGCACCGCCTCGATCACCTCCCGGGCCCGCTCTCAGATCATGCCCACGAGGTCCCGTGAGAAGTGCACCGTCTCAGCCAGCGGTGTAATAGCCTTCGTCATGGCGTAACCCTCTGCCCGCCATTCCGGCGAGCTCGTTTGTCATGCGGAGGCTACGCCACTCTTCGCTCTTTCCACCACACTCGGGACGGATCGCGGGGTAACTCCAGCGGTCCCTGATTCGTGCGATTTCGCGGTGACCGTGCATGCGCTCCCTGTCCCGAGCCACCCCGTTGGTCCCGCACTCCGGCATCCGGATCGGGACCCAGATGACCCTGCCATCACGCCATCACACGTCTTCATCCATAGTCCAAGTTAACAGTCCACCTGACTAGTGTCCCCCTCGTCATCCCAGACGCCTTGCGCGGAATTGTGGAAGATGTCTGTTCCACGCCGCGATATTGCATACCACACATCCGTCGGCAAACCTCCGACGCCATCGGCCGCCGGGCCCATCCACAGGTAGCTTACGCCTCAATTCCTCAGTCCTCCACAGCAGCAACGCATCCTCCAACTCCTTCGCCGCCACAAGAACACAGTATGTCCATTTCTTGCCTTCCACGACTTCTGCCCATAAGTACAGAAACGAATCCCGATACTTCCGTACCAGTTCGTCGTCCTTCTTCCCCTCTATCAGACCCTTCAAGAAATCCGCCCCACTCCCGCCAGGAGCGCCCGGATCGTCAGGATCCTTGATCTCGATAAGAAAGATGCGTTCTCCATCCTCCACGACGAAATCCACTGCCTTCATGCAGTGAGAAAGCCCGTGCTCTGCACCATCAAACTTCCTCACCCTTACCCCAGGCGGCACCGCTAGTTCCAGCGTACCCTCCCTCATCGCTTTCATCTTGCGGCTTCTCCCAAGCTCCGCTTCAGTTCACGGTCATATAGATCAGAGAACGTGTCGGCAATGGCATTCGGATGAATCTGCAAGTACCTACTTGTGGAATGGCACCTTATCTCCCCAGCGTCATCTCTATACAACGAATGAAACAGGATCTTGTCATCCGGGCGACTGCGAAGATCAAGCTCCTTCAGGATCACATAGTCATGCGTCGCCAAGAACACCTGAACACCTATCCGCTGAAGTTCTAGCAAGATTTCGATCAGCGGACCAAATAGCCTTGGATTGAGATTCGTTTCTGGTTCATCCCAGAACAATACCGAGCCATTCAGGAGGGTCCCATTCTGAATCAGAAGCCACAACAATCCCAGTTTCCGCATTCCCTCAGCAAGGAGCGTGAATTCCAGGTTTCCCTGCTTGTTCCTCAGGAAGAACTCTTCGTCCTTGATCGTTACTTTGCCATCGATAAGCTTTTGAATATTACCAAGTAATTTCTTCCTCTCTCGATCTACGGGCCCCCTCAGCGCCGGTCGGTAGGCTCTATCCAAAATATCTGCGTAAATCTCCTCAAAGTGTACCTCTCTCTGAGCATACAGGGATCGAAAACCGGGTGCGTTTGACAGCATCTCCTTGACTGGAATGAAGACACTCTCGATAGGCTCCGACACCCATTCCCTCACCCCTATCGTGGTGGCAGAATCAGGAACAGTGGCGTGATTGGAGAACGAAATGCGCAACTTCAGGTCCCCTCGATATACCTCCACAGCGCCACGAGTACTGCCCCGACGGCGTTTGACAAGCCGACCCAAGGCACGGCCGGAGGGGAGATAAACACGTACTAGCTTCTCTGCGAAACCAACTTTGGACTTGCTAATATCACACGCGGCATACGCGACTTTCATCAGGTGCGTTTTTCCTGTGCCGTTAGCACCAACAAGCACATTGATCCCCTGACTCGGTTCAATGTCCAATATCTCGAAGACAGTAAACCTCTCGAACTTTATTCTGGTGATTGCCACAGTCCTTCTCCTACACAGTAATGGCACACACTCACGCCGGGGCCGCCTCAGGAAGACGCTCTAGGAACTCCGGTATCCATCGCAGCCGTACAATCGTTGGGTGCAGTCCATGCCCCTTGCACAAACTCCAACCGCCAAGGGGGTGCACATAACATGACGGTTTGGCGTTGGTGGCAGTTGCGAGCACCAAGAGCGGCTTCTCCTCGGCCGGCACGTCTCTCCCGATGGGCGCGCGCTGACCGACCGTAGGCCCGACGCCCCGAAGGGGGGCAGGCCACCGCGTAAGTACGCTGACGTGAGCAGGCCCGTGGACCATCGGAAGCGCTCCTTCGCCGGGAAGCAGGTCCTGTCGCATTGTACCGTTCTTTCACTACCAAGTGACTGTGGAAGGTACAACACCTGATGCTTCGTCGAGCTCTTGGCGCGGCTTGTCAATCTTTGGT
>JALVAT010000026.1 GCA_027011045.1 Microcaldota archaeon
AATGGTGGCACAGCCGTCCACCACGCCCGCATTGCGCTCCTGGCCCGCAAAGACCACCTTGGCGGCAACCACAGTACCGTCGCTGTCGGATCCGCAGATCCTGAATGCTACTGGCTCCCCTACATTCACATCGAGGGGACTGGCCGTGAATGTCGTAACCACGGGCGGCTTGTTGACGTAGAGGACGGTTACACTGGTAGTCTTCGCCTGGCTAGATAGGCCCTTCCTGTCCACGGCAACGGCACGAACAGTGTAGGTGCCCGCGGACCAGCCCTTCGTACCTATGGTGGCGCTCGCTGTATCCCCGCTAAAGCCGACGTTCTTCAGGTAAACAACCTTACCGTCGGAAGAGAGAACCGAAATGCGTGCAAAGTCCAAATCCGCTGTTCCGTCGGGGTCGCTGGCGGTGACCGATACGGTAAAGGAACCTCCCACATTTACGCGGGACGGACTAACAGAGATGGACTTGATCACAGGGGGATACTCTGGCTCGAGCACCGTAATTGTCTTCTCGACGCTGCTGCTAACCCCATGGGTGTCTGTGACCGTAAGGCGAACCGTATAGGTGCCCTCCTTCTTAAAGGTGTGTTCTACCCTCTTTCCTGTGGTAACGTAACCGTCTCCGAAGTCCCAGCGGTACGAAGTGATTGCATCGCCACTGTCAGGATCGTAGGAGTCTGACGCGTCAAAGGTCACTGTCTCCCCGGCACGCACCTCGGCAGGGGAGTACGTAAACTTGGCCACGGGTGGCGTGTCGACGAGGAGCTCCCTGCTCGTGTTCACTGTGTGGAACTGCTGGGCCCTCGTGTCCAGCCAGCGCATTTCTGCAGTCACAGTGTGCTTTCCGCTGGAAAGGGCGGGCAGAGCGAACTCACGGGAGCAGCTCTGCTGGTATCCAACGCAGTCATACGTACCAACGGCGGAGTTATCCACGTAAACGGTGAGGCTCGTCACGTCGCCGCTAGTACCCTCTGGACAAGAGAGGTTGCCGGTTACGTAGGCAACGGGGCGCTCACCTGGCGTATAGACATCCTTATCCAAGGAAAGGTAAACCTTCGCGGTGCACCTTGGCAAAGCCTCCGCCGTAAAGCTGACGCTGTCCGAGGCGCCCTTGCCATCACTGTCTATTGCATCCACCCGCACGGTGTACGTTCCAGCGGATTCGGGGGTGTACACGATAGACTTCTGGCAAATCGGGGCGCCGTCACAGCTAAAGGACTTGTAAAGGCTGCCGTTAACCCTGAAGGCAAGGGAAAGCACCCCGTTTGGAGCCTTGGCAGTGGCTGTTATTCTAACCGGCTCCCCGACATAGACATGCGTTGCGTTAGCCTCTGCCTGGACCGTTATGGTAGCAGGGGGCTCCACCACTTCCACGTCAACAGGCTCCGAGTATGCCGTGGTGGTCGCGCCGTCGCAGTTATCCCAGATCATCTCCGCCTTGATCTCGTGGGTTCCCGTACCCGTTGGTGTGTATTCGATGGTGAAGGGCCCCTTGGTGCACGTGGGGCTATACGGAGCACCACAGTCGAGGTTGCGGTCGTTTATCTGCCTCCCGTTGTCGTAGAGGTAGAATCCAATGACCAGGGGCCCCGAAGAGGGCTCCGAAGAGCAAGAACCTTCCGTGGTAACGTATCCATTCACAGTTATCTTAACGCTGTTACCCTCGTTGACGCGGGTGGGACTGACGGACAGCAAAACATGGGGCGTGCACGTGCAGGTGGCTTCTTCAGCAGTGAAAGTAGCAGTCTTGCTTGCAGAACCACCCACGGAGTCCACGCTCGCAGTCACAGTGTACGTTCCAGCGGATTCGGGGGTGTAACTGACGTCAAGCTCACAGGTTGATGCCTGTCCGCAGTCCGTGGACTGGCTCAGCACAGCGATTCCATCGGGGTCGCGAATGTTCACATTAATCGAGCCGAGCTGATCGCCAACGGCGTACGCCGTTACGGAAACGGGATCCCCCACCTTGACGGTGGTGGGGCTCACCGTCAGCGTAAGGCCAGGGGCAGTACCGCTCGCCTGGAAGCTCGTGGAAGCGGTAGCAGTGTGACCATCGCCAGAGGTGACCGTTGCCGTAACGCGGTACGTACCAGCCTCCGTGGGAGTGTAACTCGTGTCAATGGTGCAGAACTCAGCAGTGGCAGATCCCACGGAGCAGGACTTGGACTTGGAGAACACGGTGCTGCCATCGGAGTCCACTACCTTGACGCTAAGGGTCTTTACACCGCCCACGGACAGATCTGCGGAGCCAAGCACGGAAATGGAAACGCTGTGGTCCACGGTCACGCTCTCAGGGCTTACGGAGACTGTGACGGAAACGGGATCTGTAGTATTCACCGACTTTAACGGAGAAATAACAGAAAAAACAGATAGTATGGGCGACAGGATGTCCGCTACGCTGAACGCATAGACGTTGGATATGAGCATGATGGCGAACAGCGCCGCAAGCAGTCTGGAACCCATGCGCATTGCATTCACCCCCTCCCCACGGAGGTCAATGTTACCACTCATAAGTTAATATGTGATAGTGGGTCAATAAAAATCAACTACAAACTTCGAAGGTAAAGGTAAAACCCATGGAAGAATGTGGGCCCGGGGGGATTCGAACCCCCGACCTTCGGGTCCGAAACCCGACGCGCTGTCCAGGCTACGCCACGGGCCCAACCGCCATCCCGGTTGACATCGCAAGCTTCGCTTGCGTGCACGCGAACGGAGTTCGCGATGCGTGACGCTAACTGGGGATCCGCGATCCCCAATTATGCGCCGGATGCGTGATCCCAGATTCGGGGCAACTGCAAACCTGCGCAGGGATAGTGAGCGCCGGGGCTGGGATTCGAACCAACCGCCATCCCGGTTGACGTGACCGTGCATGGGGTGCCCGCTTCGCTCGACCCCATACTCAACCAGGGATAGTGAGCGCCGGGGCTGGGATTCGAACCCAGGCGGGGTTTCCCCCATCGGATCTCGAGTCCGACGCCTTAACCACTCGGCCACCCCGGCGCGAACCTCCACCTGCAAAAACCAGGAGGGGCAAAGACGTTTTAAGCCAAACCGCACAAATCATTCCGTGAAGCTCGAAGTTGTTGTGCCATCCTACGGCACGGTGGGCAACGCCCGACAGATATTCGAGCACCTCCGCAAAGAGGCACAGCAGATAAGCGATGTCACGGTCAGCTTTACTTTTGTGGCAACAGAGATTCCAGAAGAAGAGCTACTCGAGTTCCGGGCGCAGAATCCGGACGTAAAGATACTGAAGGCGCCGCGAGGAAAGGTATACGCCCTGAACATAGCGGTGGAGAACTCCGATGCCGATGCACTTCTATTCATCGACTCGGATGCAAAACTGGTACGGGATGACGTACTTAGCGCGGTTATCAGGGAGCTACAGCAGTATGACTTCGGCGGAGGCGCCATAGACATAGAGGGCAACCTCTGGTTCCAGCGCATGGCCCAGATCGATTATATTGGGCTCACAGCGGCGGGTGTGGTGGGCAAGGAAATTGGAGAGACCATTGGCGTAATAGGAGCATTTCTCTTCGTCAAGCGCGAGGTGCTGGAAAAAACGGGTGGCTTCCCCGCATACATCTGTGAGGACGCAGCACTATCGGCGAAAGCAGAGGCCCACGGATATAAGCAGGGCTTCATCGTCCCGCGGATGGCTGTAACGGATGCCCCTGGGCACTTCAGGGGATGGATAAAGCAGAGGATACGCTGGGCCACGGGGGATGCGGAGGCGGCTCTGCACCTCGTCCGATGGAGCCCGCGAAAAATGGTGTTAACCCTTCTTGCAAACCCTGCAGTGGCTATATGGGTGCTTACAGTTCTGGGGTCGATTATCAACCCACTTACGGCCATGGGCGTCCTGCTGTCGATCGTCGGGGCATTTGTCTGGGATATATTCCCCCTCGGCGCCGTGGCGCTGTTCTTAGGTGGGATTAGGTACGTATACGCCCACATACTCGGCGTCTTGGTAACGGGGGTATGGGCACGGCACTGGGCACGCGTGGGGGGCCACCGAAAACCGAAGATCTTCGATATCATCACGTACTACTTCATCTACACTCCGCTCTGGCTTGCTGTCATCATAGGGGGAATAGTGCGCGCCTTACTGGGCACGAGAGAAATAGCGGGATGGGTTGTGCCCTCGGGGGATAAGGGTTTAAAGGAAACGCATCAATAGAAGAACGGCCCCGATGGTCGGGGTAGTGTAGCCTGGTTAGCACACGGGACTGTGGATCCCGTAGCCCGGGTTCAAATCCCGGCCCCGACCCTCATTCTCCCGCCCTTCTCCGCCGGCCTGAAAAGTATGAGGGTCGGTCGGCGGGGCGGGAAACAGCGCCGGTGTACCGGCCCGGGAAACTCATGAACCGGTGTCCCTCCGCCGGCGCACATTTTCCCAGCCCGTATTCGTGTTCTCCAGAGGAAAAAGAAGAAGGTTCACGCACGGACCACACGGATTGTATGGCTACGGTCCGGGGAGGAAACGTTGGCGCAGACCACTGCGTCCCCGTCGGAGAGAATCCCCTCAGAACGAAGGGAATCGACCACGGATCCAAAGGTACTGAACGCCATGGGGCGCTCGCAGAACCGAGGATCCACACCATAAACCAGGTGCAGACGTCGGAGGAGCTTTTTATCAGCGGTAACGGCAACGATGCGCTGTGCGGGCCTGAAGCGGGCAAGCTTACGCGGAGTCCTCCCGCTGCTGGTTGGGGCCACAATGGCAGGGGCGCCCATGCGATCGGCGAGGTGGAGGGCAGAAAGCGCAATGGCGTCGGCATCGTCCTCGTAGAGAACGTCCTTTACAGGAACAACGTCGTCCTGGTTTGCCAGAATAATCCTGGAGAGCACACGTATGACCTCAACGGGATACTTGCCAACGGCAGTCTCGTTGGATACCATGAGGGCAGAGGCTCCGTCGAACACGGCGTTCGCCACGTCAGATACCTCTGCACGGGTGGGGAAGGGTGAGTTGACCATGGAGCTCAGCATCTGGGTGGCCACGACAACGGAGCGACCAACGCGACGAGCCGTAGCGATTATGCGCTTCTGGACGGATGGCACCGACTCCACGGGAATCTCGACGCCAAGATCGCCGCGCGCAACGACAACACCGTCCGCAACGCGCAGGATGCGTTCTACGTTCTCCACACCCTTTGCGGACTCGATCTTGGCGAATACCCAAGCATCGGAACCCTGTTCACGTATGAACTCGCGCACAGCAAGCACATCGGAGGGCTTGCTCACAAATGAGGCAAAAAACAGATCCACCTCGTTATCGAGGGCCCACTTTATGTCCCGCATGTCCTTCTCCGTGGGCAACTCGTTGTACACGTCGGCTCCAGGCACGTTAACGCTCTTACCGGGCTTTATCTCTCCGCCAACGGTAACAACAGCCTCGATACGCCCGCGGGACACAGAGTCTACCTCGAGGCGCACCTTTCCATCGTCCACAAGCACAGTGTCGCCGGGAATGACCGCGTGGGAGATATCCTTGCTGAGACGAAAGTCCTCACCTATCACAACGCGCTGACCTTCGGAAACGGAGAGAGGTGCGTCCGCAACCACGCGGATGGATGGTCCCGTCAGATCTGCAATAATAGGCCTGTCCGGAGCAATATCGCGCCAAAGCTCGATCTTCATCCCGTGCTCCTTGTAGTCGCCGTGGCTCATGTTGATGCGCATGGCATCCATACCTTCCTGGACCATTGCGCGCATGGTCTCCTCGTTCGCGGAGCTTGGCCCTATCGTGGCTATGATCTTTACCCTTCTGAAGCGCATGCTGGTAAGATAGGAGAAAGGGGTTAAATCCGCTCCGGAGAAGGAATAAAAAGCTTGCGCTTCGTACCGACAGGGTTTTATTTGCCAGCGCCGTTATGGGTTGGTGGATGCCACGCTCAAGAAGATTCTCTCGGAGGCGCGGCGCTGGCAAGTGGAGCAAACCGTGGGGGGCTCAAGAAAGGTCCAGAGCATCCTCATGAACACGGAGACGAGGAATCCCTACAGGCGGCTCGTGACGGCGATACAGGATATTCATCGAATTCAAAGGAAGTACCATGAGCTGGCAAGTAAAGGAGCCTACGAGAAGCGTGAGCGCGTTATCATATTTCCCATAGTTACGAGGAAAAACCAAAGACACGGTCTTCCATTGTACAGGCTCGTAATCCGCCTCAGCCCATGGAGCTGGAAGGGCAGAGATATAGTGAAGGTGCGCATACCGTCGGACGGAGAAGTCCCACTGTCCACGAAAACAATGACTGCCAAAAGCCCCGTGGATGAGCAGTTCCGCCGAGCCCTTGAAAGAGAAACGCCACTTGCCCTGCGACACATCCTCCTAAAAACGGTTCAGGAGTCAGCGGCAGTCGCGGGGTTCCTCAAGAGGCTTCAGAAGAGCATCCGCTCGGAAAGGGAAAACATGCACGTGGCGAGAAACGTCTACTTTACCGTGCCACGGGAGAAGGCCCACGACTTTGGAACGGTGCTCACGGAATTCGATGCCCTCGTCCTGGACCCGAAGGATCACCTGTGGCTCCTTGAAGCAAAGAGCGCCTCCAACGTGAACAGCAAGATACGGTGGGAGTACATCATCTCCCGCAAGCTCATGACACAGGCGGGCCCGATGAACGCAATAGAGGAAACCCTGTTCGAAAGCCCCGTGGAACCGAGGTTTGCCCTGGCGGTCACCGGACCACGCGGAAAGGCCAAAACGATAAGGGACTGGACGATCCCCCTCGTATCGGAGTCCCACGTATTCAACAACGCCAAGATGCACTACATATGGCCCAACAAGAGCGGAGAAGGATATATCCTCGCAGTGAAGGACCTGCGGGTGATTTAGTGATCCTCAAGAAGAACCCACGGAACGCCGTGTTTGTGGGGGAGAACATCGTCATAAAGTACAGGCGTGACTGGAACCTGCGGAAAATCTTCAACGAGTTCCTGCTCAGCTGGAAGGCTAGTCTCCACGGCCTAACGCCCACGCCAGTGCTAATAGGGCCCATCATAGTGAGAAGAACGGCAAAAGGCATCCCCCTCGCAAAGGTGGAGACAAAAAAGGTGTGGCGAGACCTCATTGAGCTCGGAGCAGCACTCTCGAGGGCGGGCATAGACCACAAAGAGGTAAGACATCCGGGATACCATGTGATCGTGGGGGATAAGCTGCAGATCATCGACCTGGAGAGGGGCAAGCTCACGCGGCGCCCGAAGAACCTGTCGAGGATCGTACCCTGGCTTCTCGCCCAACGCATAAACCCCGATAAAATAAAGGAAGCCGTTGAGGCGGCAGAAGCTCCAGAAAATGATAAGAAAGGAGCGCTGGAAGCGATCAAGAGGTGGAAACCAGTCGAAGGACGTCGGCAGCGAGCCCCTCGAGATCATCAAGCGAAGGCGGATTCTTCGGTCCGTAGCTCAGGAAGCGCGTGACGCTGCCGACGATTGCCTCAAAGCGCTGCCGGGCACTGCCCCACCCATAGAGCTCCACAGCAAAAAGGTTATCGGGTAACAACCCCTTATCTGCCGCCATCTGCAGGAAAAAGCGCACGGGTGGAAAAACATCCGACTCGTAGACCGGATAAACGATAACAGCAACCTTTGCACCAAGAAGGAAGCTCAGCACGTCAGACCAGTCCTCCCGTGCAAGATCAAAGGCATCCACGTCCGCACCGGCTGAAGACAGAATCTCCGAGAGCATTTCAGCGACGTTTGCAGCCTTTCCGTACATGGAGGCGTAGAGAATAACAACACGATCCTCCTGCGCCCCAGAGGTCCACGCACCGTACAAATCAAGGATGTCCACCAGCGTATCGCCCGTATAGTAAACGCCGTGCCCGGGGGCGATAATCTCGGGGTTAAGGGTGCGTACCTTGGCGACAGCCGCCGACACACTGCGAGCATACTTGGAAAGCACAGTTGCGTAGTAGCGCCTCGCCTCTGAAACGTATATGGGCCAGTCGGGAGGGGTAAGATCGGGATACGGCCCATAGGCGCCGAAAAGATCACAGGTGAAGGCAACCCTGTCGGGATCGAGGAGTGTGACCATTGTCTCCGGCCAGTGCACCCAGGGCGTGAGGTGAAAGCTTAGCTCCACATCTCCCAGGGATATTTTGTCCCCGTTGCCGACAGCCACGGGCTCCACGGACCAGCTGTGCATGGCCGCTCCGGGCTTTGACACCACGAGCTTGGCACCAGTGTCCTTTAGAAGGAAAGGAATAGAAGACGCGTGATCCGGCTCAGCATGCTGGGAAACAATGTACTTGATATCTGAAGGGTCGACCACGGAACGCAGCTCCCCGAGAAAATCCGTGTAAAAGCGCCGATGAACAGTATCAATG
>JALVAT010000027.1 GCA_027011045.1 Microcaldota archaeon
TCCGTGCATATACAGCATACTTTGAAGATGGAGGAACAGGCAAGAAGAACTCCTGGTTAGCATTATCTTTCATTGTAAGCTCCACCACAGATTGATCTGGTTTATACGTCACGTTCAGACCGGGGGCGTTCCAGTCATAATGATCCGGCCCGAAGTCGTCAAAGAGTACAAACGTTTCCCGCCCATTACTCTCCCCCACAGCACTCGCATCCCCATAATACAAATACACGTTCACCTCTCCGCTCGCCGGAATCTCCGGAATCTTCACCCAGATGTGCGTGTTCGTGTCCCCACAGTTCTCCACCCAGTAGTTCAGCTCAGTACCATCAAGGAGAACAAACCTAATATCGTTGCAGTCGGGCTGGAGCTTCCCCTGCTGAATTAACGCGTTCGTGTCCAGATCAACCATCACCGTGTAGTCGTTGAGCTCGGATGACGTGTTGTTCTTCACCGTCACGAGCCGCCTGTAACAGGAGGATGCGGACGGATCACCGAAGACAGTGGAGCAAGAGGGAAGGTTTGCCGTGTTCGATACACCCCCATTATCCACGCTAACGGAAGCTGCACCCACGCCCCCGTTCCACGTAACTATCGTGCCCCCTGGCGTCCCCACCGAGATAACAACGTTCTGGTAACCGGGCACCGTGCAGTTTTCCAGTATGGGCACGTTCAGCTCGATGGTGTTCGTCCCCCTTGCAGGCACTGTTACGCCGGCCGTGGTCGAGTACAGAACCGTTCCCGACGGTGCACCCACCTGCACCGAGAACACGCCCCTCACGGGCTCCCCACCGATGTTCCTGAGCATAATGTGCAGCACGTTCCCTTCGGTACAGTACACGGAGTCCACGGTGATGAAAGATCCACCAACCCCCTTGGACATCGCGAGGTTCTCCGTGGACGCCTGCGTGCTCGAATTGACAGACATCACGAAGTTGAGCGCCACGAGGGACATTGCTATGACTAGAGAGATCAGTAGAACCTCGGCAACAACTGCAGAAATCCCCCGCATGTAGTATCTTGCGCTCAAACTTGTATTAAATGTTTCGGAAGCAGTAAAGATTCTAATTGGCGCATATCGAATAGTTCCAATAAAAAGACATCCCGTCCGAAATATCCTGTAGTTCTTCGTGGCGTGGTGATGTTCATGAAGATCCGTCAGCCAATTGTAACTGTTTTGGGGCACGTGGACCACGGGAAGACGACTATACTTGACAGAATTCGCCGTACGAGCGTGCAGCGTAAGGAAGCCGGCGGAATAACGCAGCACATAGGCGCTACGGAGGTACCCATCGACGTTATTGAGCGGATATCAAAACCGCTGGCCAAGATGTTCCCCGTACAGTTCAAGATTCCCGGTCTGCTCTTCATCGACACCCCTGGCCACGAGGCGTTTACAAACCTGCGGAGACGCGGCGGGAGCATCGCAGATATCGCCGTTCTTGTGGTTGACGTCAACCAGGGATTCCAGCCCCAGACCCGAGAGGCCATTGAGATCTTGAAGACGTATCGGGTTCCCTTCATCGTTGCGGCGAACAAGGTAGACGCCATTACTGGCTGGCAGAGCAAGGAGGATGAGCCCATCACACTCGCCCTCAAGCGCCAGCGCCCTGACGTTCTCCAAGAGCTGGATATGAAGATTTACAACATTGTGGCGTCCTTGGCGGAGTACGGTTTTGATTCTGAGCGCTACGACCGCGTGACTGACTTCACGCGCCAGGTTGTTATAATCCCCACCTCTGGAAAGACGGGAGAGGGTATTCCTGAGCTTCTGCTGTATCTAGCAGGTCTCGCCCAGAAGTATTTGGAGAAGCGTCTTGAGATCGATGAGAACGCCCCTGGAAAGGGTGTTATTCTCGAGGTAAAGGAAGAAACGGGCATCGGAACGACCCTTACCACCATTCTTTACGACGGTGTGGTTCGTAGGGGCGATCGCATCGTCTTCGGCACGAAATCGGGTCCGCGGGTAACGCGCATCCGTGCCCTCCTTCGTCCCAAGCCCCTGGACGAAATCCGAGATCCGAGGGATAAATTTCGCTCCGTGGATGAGGTCCACGCCGCCGCGGGTCTGAAGATAGCTGCTCCCGACATCGATGACGCGCTTCCTGGATCCCCCGTTCTTGTGGTGCGATCCGATGCGGATCTACAAGGGGCAATGGAAAAGGTACGCCGCGAGCTGGAGAGCATAAGCTTCGAGACGGACGAGATTGGGCTTATTGTCAAGGCGGACACGCTTGGTTCCCTGGAAGCCCTGGTAAAGCTGCTCCGCGACCGTGGTTACCCCGTTAAGAAGGCGGACATCGGCAACGTGAGCAAACACGACGTTATGGAGGCGCATGTGGTCCGTCAGAAGGACCGCTATCTCGGCGTGATCATTGCATTCAACGTGGGCCTCGATCCGGGCGTTGAGGAAGAGGCCTTCCGCCTCGGAGTCCCCATAATTCAGGAGCAAGTTGTCTATCGTATACTTGAGCGCTACGAGCAGTGGAGGGAAGAGGAACGGGAACGTGAAAAGAGAGAAAAGCTGTCCAAGCTCATACTGCCGGGCAAATTCCAGATCCTCGATGGGTACGTCTTCAGGAGGAGTGATCCCGCCATTGTGGGCGTTCGCGTCCTCGCTGGCGTGATAAAGCCGAAGTATCCAGTGATGCGCGCTGATGGTAGGCCCGTTGGGACCATAAAGGGCATGCAGAAGGACAAGCGCTCCGTGGAAGAGGCGCACGAGGGCGACGAACTTGCTGTGGCGATCCAGGGCCCCCTTGTGGGCAGGCACATCTTCGAGGGCGATGTGCTCTACACGGATGTCCCCAGCGAACACATACGCATCCTATTGAAGAACCAGCACCTCATACCGGAGTCGTACGTGGATCTGCTCAAGGAAATCATCGAGATCAAGCGGAAGCGCGGCGAGGAGGAATGACCCTTTAAAACATTCCCATAACATTCGTAGGTAGGAGGGATGACCATGAAACTCGTCATTTCCGACCCCAAAACCGGCAAAGCGTACCAGAAGGAGATCAGTGATCAGGACGCTCAGCTGTTCTTCGGCAAGAAGATTGGAGATGTTGTGGACCTCTCTCCCCTGGGCCTTTCCGGCTATAAGGCGGAGATTCGTGGCGGTACCGACAAGGACGGTTTCCCCATGCGCAAGGACGTCCACGGTACCGGCAGAAAGTCCGTTCTCATCGGTTCTGGACCCGGAATTCGCAAGCGCTCCTTGAAGTACAAGGGAGAGCGCAGGAGAAAGACCGTTCGTGGCAACGTGGTTGCCGAGGACATTGCTCAGCTTAACCTGAAGATCGTCGAACACGGTGAAAAACCACTGGAGGAGATATTTGGTGGCGAAGGAGAAGCCCAAGCAAGCTGAAGTTAACATCGGTATGATTGGACACGTGGACCACGGCAAAACTACCCTTACCTATGCCCTCACTGGGCAGTGGACCGACACGCACTCCGAGGAGCTTCGCCGTGGTATTTCCATCCGCTTGGGCTACGCCGACGCCATTTTTTCCAAGATTCCTAGAAAGGAGCCGCCCGAGGCGTACACGACGGGTTACTCTCCAGACTGGGAAGTTCTCCGGCGAGTTTCCTTTGTGGATGCTCCCGGTCACGAAACGCTTCTCGCGGTGATGCTTTCTGGCGCCGCGATCATGGATGGTGCCGTCCTCGTTATTGCGGCGAATGAGCCCTGCCCACAGCCGCAGACGGAGGAGCACCTTCTCGCACTAACTGCAACGGGCCGCAAGAACATTGTTGTAGCGCAGAACAAGGTAGACCTTGTTTCCCCGGAGGAAGCTCGGAAGAATGCCGAGCAGATTCGGGAGTTCCTTGCAAGCTACGGCTACGAAGACGTCCCAATTATCCCCACTTCGGCACACCACAAGATCAACGTGGATGCGCTCATAGAGGCCATGGAACTCTTCCTTCCCACCCCCGAGCGCGACGAGTCCAAGCCATTCAAGATGTGGGTTGCCCGATCCTTTGATGTGAACAAGCCAGGAACTCCACCGGAGGAGCTCAAGGGCGCCGTTCTTGGTGGATCCATTGAGCAGGGCGTTGTTCGGGTGGGTGACGAAATCGAGGTGTCCCCCGGTCCCGACGGCGAGCCAGTGGTTACGGAGGTCGTTTCACTTTCTTCGGGTACCGATGTGCTTGATGAGGCTCGGCCCGGTGGCCTAATAGCCATCGGAACGGAGATAGACCCTGCTTACGCCAAGGGAGACAAGATGAAGGGACAGCTAATCGCCAAACCGGGAACGCTTCCAGAACCCACCCACGAGTTCACCATGGAGTATCACCCCATAGAGCGCAAGGTTCAGAAGGTGGAGCACCAGCCCTTCAAGTACCAGGAACTTCTCGCCCTCGCGATTGGGACGATGCCTGCTGCAGGTATCGTCGTTTCTGCTAAGAGCGACGAACTCACCGTGAAAACAAAGAAACCAGTCACCGTCCCAGAGGGCACAACCGTGGCCGTAAGCAGGAAGATCGGTAACCGCTGGCGCCTCGTCGGTTACGGTGTTGTGCGGTGAGGGAGCGACCCCTTGTTGTTCTGGATACCAACATGCTCCTTGTTCCCCTTCAATTTGGTGTTGACGTCTTCGATGAAATTCAGCGCCTTGTTCCAGGTGCCCGCATGGCTGTTGTGCGCGGTACCTTGGAGGAGCTAGACCGCATCGCTTCCCGTGGGGGCAGGGATGCCCGTTATGCCCGTTTAGCCAAGCGTATGATCCTGCTGAAGAGTTTGGAGGTTCTCGATATAGATGGGCCCGTGGACCCCGCCCTTGTTGAGCTTGCGAAGCAAGGCGCTATTATCGCAACCAATGATCGCCTCCTGAAGCGCCGTGTGTGGGCTGTGGGTGCCAGGGTAATCGCCCTTCGTGATAAGGGTCATTTGGAGCTCTTTTAGCTTCTGACGATCGTGTACGGTATTTCTGCTGTTCTTTCTCCGCTGCAGACTAGTTTAACGATGATTTTGTTGTGTTGAGGGATTTTTACCGTGGCGCAGGTTATGTATACATCCTCTGCTCTGCTCGTTACCGTGGCTGCGTTTACCTCCGTGGTTCCCGTTACCGCATCCTCCATTACGAGCGTGCAGCCGTTGGTATCCGCGCTGCTCACGGTGCAGATCTTCGCCGTACCCCTTATCGCGTTTTCTTCGTAGGTGACACCGCCTATATATATCGGCGCCAGGCTGTTTGCCTTGGGAATGCTTTCTGCTGCCTTTGTTTGATTCTTCGCGTAGAGTCCAGTTGTATAGCCGTAAAATGCTGCTACCGCGACAATGCTAATCCCCACGAGGAGGACGACGTATACAATATCCCCAACGCCCCGCTTCACGGCACCATATGGGCTGCAGAATATTAAACCTTTCGCCACACCATTATTGGCGATGTTCTACCTGATTCAGCTCAGGGATACCGTCCGCGTTCCCCCCAGCGAGCTCAAGGGTGATCTGAAGAGCGTGGTCTTTAACGAGCTGAAGAAAACGTATGAGGGTATCGTCGACGAGGATGTTGGCGTTCTCGTGGCGATTACGCGCGTTCTCGAGACGGGCGACGGTCAAATCATTTGGGGGGACGGTGGCGTTTACGTAGATACGAAGTTTGAGGCCCTCGTCTACAAGCCCCTCGTGCAGGAGGTCGTCAACGGATACGTCACCGACATCACAGAGTTCGGTGCCTTCGTGCGCATTGGCCCGCTTGACGGCCTTGTTCACGTCTCCCAGGTTATGGACGATTTCGTACGCTATGATCCATCGATCCCCGCTTTTATCGGCAAGGAGACGGAGCGCACCCTTAAGATCGGGGACAACGTGCGCGCCCGTATTGTCACCGTGGCGCTCCGCAACTCCATCGCCGACTCCAAGGTCGGTCTGACCATGAGGCAGCCAGGCCTTGGGAAGTGGGAGTGGATAGAGGAGGATAAGAAAAAGGCGGGTGAGGGGGCGTAAATGGCAAAGGTGCAGTATAAGGCTTGCCGCCGTTGCAGGTACCTCGTCGAGCTCGATGCGGACAAGTGCCCCAACTGTGGATCTGAAGAGTTTACCAAGCTTTGGCGTGGCTACATCCTTATCATCGATCCTGCTCGTTCCCTCGTTGCCAAGAAAATCGATGCAAAGATCCCTGGAGCTTACGCCATTAAGGTAGCAAGGTGACGCCCATGCAGCTGAAGGTCGTTTCCAAGAAGGACAACGTGCTCCTTGGTAGGACGGAATACGTTATCGAGGTGCGTGCAAACTCCACGCCTTCCAGAAAGGAGCTGCTCACGCGCCTCGCCGCGGAGCTTGGCGCTGACAAGGATCTCATAATCATTCGCAAGATTGAAACGCGCACGGGTACGCCTGACGTGATCGTGTACGTGCGCGTTTACAAGGATCGCGCCCAGCTCGAGGCCATCGAGCCCAAGTACATTATAGAGCGCAACAAGGTGGTGGAGGAAAATGCCGAAAACGAAGGGGAAGCCCAGCCACAAGCATAAGAAGTACAAGATCGAGGACGGCAAGCTTGTTCGAACGGGCAGGTTCTGCCCGAAGTGTGGTCCAGGCGTCTTCCTCGCCGAGCACAAGGACCGCTGGCACTGCGGTCGCTGTGGCTACACCGAGTTCAAGAAGAAGGAGTAATAAAAACCGCTCCTTCCCTATTTTTTCGTGATCGTTCTGGGCATAGAATCCACGGCGCATACCTTTGGCGTGGGCATCGTGGACGAGAAGGGCAATATTCTTGCGGATGAGCGCATTCAATACAGACCGCAGGAGGGGGGTATTCGCCCCCGCGAGTCCGCCCAGATGATGAGCGAGC
Organism: Microcaldota archaeon; assembly: GCA_027011045.1. Classification (GTDB taxonomy): domain Archaea; phylum Iainarchaeota; class Iainarchaeia; order JAADDC01; family JAADDC01; genus SZUA-1452. The sequence goes on from JALVAT010000027.1 coordinate 6,795, forward strand.
GCGGCGCCTTCGTCATTTCTTCAGCCCTTAAATCCGCAGGCCTGACAATGGACGACATTGATGCGGTAGCCTTTGCCATTGGCCCTGGGCTTGGCCCCTGCCTTAGGACTGGGGCTATTGCTGCCCGTTTCCTCGCACTTCGCTACAGCAAACCCCTCGTGGGCGTGAATCACTGCATTGCACACATAGAAATCGGTAAGTTGAGCTGCGGCTTTGACGATCCACTCGTTGTGTACCTTTCGGGGGCAAACACCCAGATTATTGCCTACGCCGGCGGCCGTTACCGTATTTTTGGCGAAACCTTGGATATAGGGTTGGGCAACCTCCTGGACTCCTGGGGCCGTGTCGTGGGCATTCCCTTCCCCGCTGGTCCCAAGATTGAGGAGCTCGCCCGCCGCGGTTCGCGTTTTATTCCCCTCCCCTACACCGTGAAGGGTTCTGACCTTGCGTTTTCCGGCCTCTACACGGCGGCGGTTCGCGCAGTGGAGAAGTATCCTGTCGAGGACGTGGCCTTTTCCCTGCAGGAGGTTGCCTTCTCCATGGTTGCAGAGGTGGCCGAACGCGCCCTCGCCCACACGGAGAAGAAGGAGCTCCTTCTCGTTGGTGGTGTTGCTGCCAATAAACGCCTTCAGGAGATCATGCACGCCGTTGCCGAGCAGCATGGGGCTCGCTTTGCAGTGGTGCCCATGAAGTACGCGGCGGATAACGGGGTGATGATTGCCTGGACAGGACTGTTGATGTACAAGCACGGGTGCACCACTGATCCCGCGGAGCCCATAAACCCCAAGTTCCGCACTGACGCCGCGGACGTGTGCTGGCTTTAACCGGCCCTGCTTACCGATAGCGCGTAGTCCTTCTTCCTGTGCAGCTCCCTGTATATTTTGGCGTAGTTGTGGAGCATGAGCAGGAGCCCCACGCTTATGAGCAGCATCGCCAGGAACATGACCATCAGGTTGAGGACAGGGGTACCTACTGTGAGGAGCATGAAGCCAATGAGCATTGCAAGGTATCCGCCCACAAAGAGCTCGGGGGATTTTCCGAAGCGCAGCTTCCCGCGGTACCCGTGGTGGGAGAGGAACTCGAGGCTCGTTCTAACGACGTCGAAGTAGGTGCTTATCATCTTAAGGAGTGCAAGAACCCCTGCAGTCACGCCAAGGAATATTATGGCGGTTCTGTACATTATTGGTGCCGCGATGATTGCGTAGGCGAGCAGATAC
>JALVAT010000028.1 GCA_027011045.1 Microcaldota archaeon
CATAAACCTTAGTGCCGGAAATCTCATAAAGTTCAAAAGTTGTTTTTCCTGTCTTAATATTTTTAATCTCTACGGCAAAATCTCCGTTAGTGGGATTCGGATAAACCGATGTTGTCAATAAATCCACATCATTTACTGCCGCAGGATGAAACCGGTAAACCCTTACATGTCCGGCATCCACACCATTACCGTCATTAAAACAAGATCCTGCAGCAACTGTCATACCATCTCCACTCAAGCTTACAGAACAACCAAAATTGTCGTTTTCCGCTTCTCCGTTTATATCAGACCCCACCTGTATCCAAATACCGGTTTCTGAAACATATTGAAAAACCCTTACCTGTCCTGCCTCATCTCCATTAGTACCATTGTATTTGCTACCTATTGCAACAAAATCTCCCTCAGTATTTAAACTAACTGAATATCCTGCATAATCACCTGACGATTCACCGTAAATATTTTGCCCTAATTGCACCCATTGTCCGTTGTCCGTATCAAATCCGAAAATTTTCACCTCACCTGCTTCCGTTTTGTAATCATCATTGCGTGGTATCCCCATTGCAATTACTGAGCCATCATAATTTACGCTAACAGAAGTTCCGGCTTCGTAATACTGATTCTCGCCATAAAGAGATTGTCCTTTTTGTTCCCAAATATTGCTTGAAGAATTGTAAGCAAATACCCTGACCTGCCCGGACTTAGAACCGTTTTCATCATTATAAGGTGCGCCTATAACCACAACATTCCCGTCTCCACTCAAACTTACAGCTGTACCCGATACATCTCCGCTGTTTTCTCCGTCAATATCTTGACCTATTTGTTCCCACTGTCCTGTAGATGAATTGTATTCAAAAATCCTTACATGACCTGATGTAGATGCATTGTCATCATTGAAAGGTGCACCTACTGCAATAATTTTTCCGTCTGCACTTAAACTAATGGATGTGCCGAAATTATCTCCTCCGTCTTCTCCATCAATACTCTGTCCCATTTGTGTCCAAGAACCCGATACATTCTTGAAGACACGTACCCGCCCTGCATCTGTTCCGTTACCGTCATTATTAGGTGCTCCGACAGCTAAAACAGTACCGTTAGCATTTAAACTAACCGAATAACCGAAGTTGTCGTCGTTTGCTTCACCTAGGATATCGGCACCTATTTGTGTCCAAACACCATTATTGTTAGCAAAAACACGGACTTGACCGGAATTATCACCGTTTTCGTCATTATTGGGGGCACCGACGGCAACCACCGATCCGTCTTCACTTAAACTAACCGAATATCCAGAATTGTCACCTGCTGCCACACCATCGATATCCGAACCAATTTTCATCCAAGTCTGAGCTTGAATAGTTGTTACTAAAACAAACAAACCAAACACGAACAAAATTGTTTTTTTCATAGTAAAAGATTTAGAGTTACGGTGAACAAAAATATAATTAACAAACAGAATCCTTTTCACCCTATCGGGTGATTTTATCATTACAAACTACAGAAAAAGTATTAGTTTGTTAATTTTGGAATCGGGTTAATCAATTTTTTACTCAAAAAATGCTTGAACAGCTTTAACAAACTACCCAAACATTTTACAACCTACAATACCGTTTTGCGTACTGAGAATTTTATTTTACAATTCTACTATCTCAACCCTTCGGTTTTGTGCTTTACCCTCGTCTGTAGAGTTTGAAGCTACCGGTGCTGTTTGTCCGTCACCGAATACCTTTAGCTGATCAGCATTAACAGAATATTTTGATACCAGTTCATTCTTTACCGATTGTGCCCTATCCATAGACAATTTCAGATTTGCTTCAAACTCTCCCGTATTATCGGTATGTCCAACTATTATAAATTTTTTATCGGGATGGCTTTTCAGATAATCTGCTATTACATTGATTGTTCCTTCAGACTCGGGTTTAATATCTGCCTTTCCGGGATCAAACAAAATACTGTAAACAGAAAGATGACCAAAAGCAGCTAAGTTTTCATCAATGTTTTTTGCATTGAAAACATCTTCTTTATCAGCTTCCATTACATCTTGCGTAATTAGTGTCTTGTCGGAAAATCCCGATACATAAATAACGGTGTAAATGTTTTTTTTGGCACCGGGTTTGCGGGCAACTATCAAACAATGAGAATCTTCACCCCGTTGATAATATTTATATCCAAGCTGCCCTGTCATTTTGTTGCCATAGTAATAGTTAGCAAAATCTTCGGAATTACATC
>JALVAT010000029.1 GCA_027011045.1 Microcaldota archaeon
ATACAACCGTCAACGATATGTGGATCTACTACCTGATGTGGATCCGCACATTTCCCCGTGTCCTTGAATACTTGGAAAAAGAGGGCATAGTGGCAATGCCAGAAGAGGGCTATGTCAAGGCATTTATGAAAGTGGAAAGGTGATAAACGGTGAGAGATGTAAAAGAGAGACTTAGGAAAATGCTAGAGGGCAGTGGTCCCCACGCCTTGTATGTCTACGGACAAGAGGGTATTGGAAAGAGGAAAAAGATCATGGACGCTTTGCGGGACATGGGCTGGAAGCCCGTTGAGGTGCCCCTTATTTCTACTTACACCGCCATGGGTAATTTCCTTCAGGCTATTTGGGATCATATACCCCCTGAGAATAGAAGCATGTATATGGGTATGTTCCGTGGAGCTGTAGGTAGATTTTTTGCCTACTATGTGCCAACCCTTGCCCCGCATATTGAGAAGATGGGTATAGATGTATCTCGTACCCTTGTCAACGTAGAGCTTATATTTCCCCATATAGCCAATATCATTAATGACATATCCGACGGTATAGTGTGGGTACTCAACGACTACTTTGCCTTTGAGGGGGCAGATCTGCGTAAGTTTTTAGGTGATCTATATAAAAAGGGGAAGAGTGGGAAAAATGGCTCCTCTTGGGATAATATACGCATTGTAGTTATATCAGAGGTAGATGATCCCAAGGTGATATTTTCCCGCATATATATGCAGCCACCTTCCTATGAGGAATTTCAAGCAATAGTTGGTGAAAAGGTTTCCCGTGGTGTCTATGACTTTGTAGATGGTAATCCTGGAGTATATAACATTGTAAAAAAGCTGGCAGATATCCGTAGTGTAGAGCTTTCTCATTACTCTAACATAGAGGATTTTCTTAAAGATGCCCTTTCCGATACGGAACGTCGCCTATATACAGCACTTTCCTTTGTATCCCACTTTCATGTGGGTAGATTTGGACCATCCATGCGGGTGTGGGCGTCAAGGCTGATTGATGAAGAAGATATTAGCCAGAGCATGGATTTTCTACAGAGGGTAGGACTTGTGGAAAGCCTTGATTATCTTATTGAAAGGACGGGTATCCCCATATGGAGAGTACAGTATGCCATTGGCAGCCGATGGATATCTCATCTGCCCTATGAGGATATAAAGTCTCTCATTGATAAGTCTGTTTGCATAGGGGGAGGTAGGTTTTTAGATGATGGCTATTTCATACTCTCTATGCATGCCAGGAAGATAGGCATGATGAGGAGGGCACATGCATACTTTATACTCTGGATGAAGCATCTGCATCAGAGATTTTATCTCCAGCGTATTTTGGAAATACTCATAGATCTGGGCTATATGGACAATCCCGATATGCTCCGCGGTCCATCGGCCGCATACATAGCCCGTTTTCTGTATAAATACTTTGGTTCTCATCCAGCTCTTAAGAAGTTCGCCGAAAGGTTGAGGGATTATGTTCTTACCAAACCACTTCTTCTCTCGGTATTTGCGGAGTTTATGCTTCTCTATGGAGAGGTCTCCTCTAAAGATGTAGATCTGTGGCTGAAAAGACTACAGGAATTTAAAAATACCCATCGGGGATATCCTGTGTCTGTGTGGGTGATGTGGGGTATAGGACGCATCTATGAGGAGTATAACTCATACGATACCGCAGAGGTTTATTACAGAGATGGTATAGCACTGTCCTCACTTATTTCTTCAGATGAGACACTAAGACTAGAGCTTATCAATGCCCTGGGAAGAGTTCTCTTCCTTCAGGGTAAAGAAGATGAGGCAAGGGCCCAGTGGGTGAAGCTGTTGGAAGAAGCAAAGGTTAGGGGGGATCCATTTTTCCTCTCCAAGGCATACAACAACCTTGCTGTGTATGAATCTACCCGTTCCTTTAGATATTCACTGGAACTTTTCCGTATGGCATATGAGATTGCCATGGGTGCCGGCACCACATCGGCGGCGGTATCCCTCAGCAATTATCTGGGTGGTGCTTATGAGATTATTAGCCAGGGAACATTTATGGAGAGGCTAGGTGAGGCACGCCAGTTTATTGAATCTTCAGGTGTCCCCTTTTATAGGCTTCTTTTCTATTCCCAGACATACGCCCCGCTTCTTAAGTATCGGCTTAGTTCTGTGGTGGGAGAATG
>JALVAT010000030.1 GCA_027011045.1 Microcaldota archaeon
TGCTGTTATTGCGGCGGTGAGCGTGTAGTGAATTGTGGCGTACGCGAAGCTCTTGGGGACCTCCACAAGCACCCTCTTTATGTCGAGGGTCAATCCCGTCTGGAACATGATCATAAGGATTGCCAGAGATGCCATGAAGCCGGATGCCTGCAGAAACGCACTGGGATTGAAGAGCTGGGCCACTGCCGAGTCGGGGAAGTACGTGTTTGCCACGGGGCCCAGTAGTATGCCGATGAGCATTAGTATCAGGGCATCTGGGATTTTTATGCGGTCGAAGAAGTAGTTTGCGAGGAATCCGACGATTATGAGGGCTCCCGTGATTGTGAATGCCACCTCTACAAGCATGCTCTAAAAAATACCCCATCCAATAAAACGGTAACGCCGGGATGATGATAGCGACGTGTGCTGAGGGCTGATGAGTTTTGCCTCCCGACTGACCGGTGATTATATGGATCCAGCCATCTTCGTGGGCCTTGCGATCTTCGTCTACCTTCTGAGCACCCTTGTCTATGCCCTGCGCTGGAAGATCGTTCTCCGCGCCTTTGGCAGGGATGTGCCCTATCTGGAGCTGCTCAAGGCGAACCTGTCCGGCCTATTCGTCAACAATATTACACCCATGGCCCGCGCGGGTGGCGAAACAATCCGTGTTCTCTGGATAAATCGCCATTGTAAGGTGCCCATGTCCCTTCTTGGCGCAAGCATCGCCTACGAGCGCGCGTCGGAGGCCATCGTGATTTTCCTCCTCTTCGTGATTGCCGTTTCCTCTGCGACGTCTATTCACTGGCTGTTGGTGCTCAGCCTTCTGGCCCTTGCCATTCTCTTTTACTATCGACTTGATCTCGTGTTCGATCTCGTGGAACGCCTTTCAAAGGAGCGTTTCTCGCCCGAGGTGCGGAGAGCTGCATTGAAAAAGCTTCGCGCCGGACCAACGCTCCTCGTTACGGTACTTCTATCCGCTACCGTGTGGATTCTGGATATTCTTCGTTTTTACCTGGAGCTCCTCGCCGTTGGAGTTGTTCTGCCCGTTTTGAAGGTAGTTGCCATTTCTGTGACCAACTTTCTTATAGGCATCCTCTCCATTACTCCCGGAGGCCTGGGCATCGTTGAGGGCGGACTTACGGGTATCCTCGTTGGTATGGGCCTCTCGCTCTCCGACGCTCTGAAGGTTGTGGCCATCGAGCGCAGCATATCCTACGGGCTTGCCATCGCCATCGGCGCTACTGTGACCTTCGTCTTTGGGGGTAGGGACGTTTGGAAAGCCTTAAAATCGCGCTTGCGACGGACTGGTTCCCGCCGCGCATAGGCGGCGTGGAGACCCACGTCTACGAGCTCGCCAAGCGCCTGCAAGAGAAGGGCCACGAGGTCACCGTGATTACTTCGCGCGAGAACGGCATTCTCGATGATAAGGATCTCGATATCCGGTACCTGCCCGTGAGCAACATGGGCTTCGGCCTGGGCGTTTACTTCCGTGGCGCCCGCCTCATCAACGAGATCTTCAAGAGGGAGCGCTTCGACGTCGTCCACGGCCATAGCTTCTTTGCAGCCCTTTCCCTCGCCGCGGTGAACGTTGCCTCGGGCATGCGCGGCTATCCGTCCATCGTAACCTTCCACACCGTTCCACCAACGTATTCCTACCGTTATCCCCACGCTCCTCTCCTGCGGAAGGCCCTCCAGAAGGTCGCGGGCTTCATTTCCGTGAGCTCGTATATATGGGACCGGATCGTGCGCCTTCTCGATTGGACGTGGTGGCGGAGACCCATCTGGGTGATTCCGGACGCTATTGATCCCAGCTACTGGCGCCCGCCGGAGAAGGACCGTGGTGAGCTCAGGGCGGAGCTTGGCATGGATCCGGACGCCGTCTCCGTGATCACCACATCCCGGTTGGCGCTTAAGAAGCGAGTCACAGCCGTTCCAGAGGTAGCCAGGCACGTGTGTGGCCAGCGCGACGACGTTCAGTTTTACGTGCTCGGCGATGGCGTTGATCGCTCGCGGGTACAGCTCCTAATAAAGCGCTACGGGCTCCAGGATTGTGTGCATCTCTTGGGGGCTGTTCCCCGACATAGGGTGCTCCCCTACATCCAGGCCTCTGATATTTACTTTGATCCCACGAAGGTAGAGGCCTTTGGCATAGCCCTTCTCGAGGCGCAGTCCGTGGGGCTTCCCGGGCTCGGTTACATTGATTCCGGCGTGAGGGACATCATTCGGAACGGCTATAACGGCTTTCTCTACGTTAATACGCGCGATACTGTGGAGTATATTAATCTGCTCGCTGACAGCCCCGCCCTGAGGAGACGAATGGGTAGGCACGCCCGGGAGATCGCCTCTTCCATCTTTTCATGGTCCACGGTTTTGCCACTCATCGAGCACGCGTATTTGGCTGTTATGGATCGCTATGAGTTTATCCCATTCCGTGGCTACGAGGTGTATATGGCTTGGAAGGGCAAAGGATTGCGGTGATGAGCTTCGACGTGGAGCGGGATGCGCCCCCCTACCTGTCCACGTACCGCGGGGTGGAACAGGGACTCCCGCGGATTCTCGATCTCCTGGATCGACTGGGGATAAAGGCGACCTTCTTCGTCACGGGCAACGTGGCCCTGCGCTACCCGGATCTCGTGGAGGAGATTGTCAAGCGGGGCCACGAGCTGGGCAGCCACGGCTTTGCACATATCCGCTACGACCTTGTTTCTCCGCGTGCCGGCGCAGAGGATGTGGAAAAGTCCTTGGACGTGCTGTCATCCTTTTCGGAGATCACATCCTTCCGTGCACCAAACCTCCAGGCACCAAAATGGCTTTTCCCGCTGCTTTACCGGCTTGATGTGCGGTGCGATTCATCCACAGCGATCTACAAGGGCGCTCCGCCGGGAATTCGAAGGGTTGGTGGTGTTCTCGAGATCCCCGCATCCGTGACGAGCTCTGTTCTCCGACTTCCTACACTGCTCCAGCGTCTCATCTACAGCCTCCTTCCCCAGCCCCTTGTCCTCTTTGCGCACCCATGGGAGTTCACCGATATGCGCGGGAGGATCTCCCGTATCGACATGTGGTATAATACGGGGGATACTGCGCTTCGGCTGCTCGAATGGGCGCTCGAGCACCTACAGAATAAGGGCTACCGCTTCGTCCGTTTGTGTGAGGTTGACGCCCTCATGGGGAGGGCGCCACGATAACCACAGTGTCTCCGCGGATGAGAATTCTGCCAAGCTTCTTTACGGTGCCGTCCTGTTCCGTGAGCTCCGCATCGTCCACAACGAGGTTCATGTGCACGTCGAAGGCGAGGAGCTTTCCGTGGACCTGGCGGCCAGCCTTGAGTATAATAAGCGCGTTCTTGCCAATTGCGGCGTTCAGCAGGTCAAAGGGTCTGTTCACCATTGGAATCACCTCTTCTTTTTCCCACCGAAAATGGACTTAATAATTGTTAAAAAGCCTTTCTTCTCCGGGGCCTTTGGAGCGATCCCCGTTATCCTGTAGGCGATGCGCATGAATTCCTTGGCGGCTTCGCAGTCTGGAGCCCTCACAACAACGGGTGCTGGTTTCTTCAGGAGGAAAGATCTGCGCACTTCGCGATCCAGCGGCACCCTTCCGAGCACTGCCATTTCAAGGATGTTCTTTATCTCCTCGTTTGTGGGTTCCTCCTTCAGGCCTTGGGACATGTTGACGATTGCCCCCACAGCCTTTAGCCCTATTTTCTCTGCGGTGAGCTTTGCCTTGAGTGCGTCGGCGATCGCCGCCTTGTCCGGCGTGAGGACTATGATGTATTCCTTGGTTGCGGCCATTGCCGCCATTGCGTTGTCCCCTATCCCTGCGGGGATATCTACGAATACGTAGTCAAAGTTTTGGGCGAGTTTTTCCATAGCATCCTTCATTCTCTCCGGGTCTATTTTCCTGTACCCCCCCATACCGAGCCCCGACGGGATCACCGTGAGTCCATAGGGGCCCTCGTACATGGCGTCAAAGATTTCGGCATCCCCCATCAGCACGTCCTGGAGCGTTATTGGCGCGCTCTGGAGCCCGAACAGGAGTGCGAGGTTTGCCATTGTTACGTCTGCGTCCACCACGGCAACCTTTTCTCCAAGTTTTGCAATGGCCGTTGCCAGGTTTGCAGACACGGTGGTCTTGCCCACGCCGCCCTTTCCCGAAGCAACGCTAATGAGCCTACCCATTACCAACCCACCCCAAAGAGGAGCTTCTCCACGTCCCTCGCTATGATCGCCGTTTCCACGAGGTTCAGGGTGCTGGGGGCGTGGATGGAGTAGATCTTGCCGTTGCGGGCGAACATGATTATCCAGCCGCCGCGCTCCTTCAGTATCAGGTGATCCGCGTCTTCGAACTCGTATCTTACCTGCTCGAAGACGGACAGTTCATGCATCGCCTCCTCCGGTTCGAGCGTAGTTGCTATGAGCGTACCCTCTTCCGTGAACACCGATATGTCTTCCACCCAGTGGCTCTTCCTTATGTATTCGAGGAGCTTTTCGGCGCTGCTGTCGTCCGGCATTTTGGGCATTTTTGGGATTGATAGCTTTTTCACGCTGTCAAGCCTTGCCCTCTCACCAGATTCGAGCCCAAGCAACCGGTATATGAGCCGCATCATATTTCATCAACCCTTAGCCCCACTAATCCATACTTTGCCAGTATTTTTATGCGATCCTGCTCCCGCTGGGATAGGCCGTGGACGATGCCTAGCACGATGCTGTTGTCGTACTCCTTCGGGAAGAGATCCGCAACGTTCTTGGGATCTATGGGCTTTGGGAGCTTTGCAGCCTCGTTGAATGCAAGGACGAGGTTGATTTTCGGCAACGTTAGCCCAACGACAGAGTACACGAGGCCTTCTCCCGCCGCCACGTTTGCCATGGGCTCCAGCGCCTTTTCACCGTCGATTACAGTCCCATACTTCAGGTGTTCGTAGGATGCAGCCACAATCTTTCCTTCCTGGTAGAGAACAACGCCCTCCTCGAGACCGTCGTGTCCCCGTGCCAGCCAGCTCACATAACCATTAAAAGAACGCCTGCCCAGTTGTAGTAGTTGGGTCTTTAGCCCATCCCTCGTGGTCGGGGACGCGTCTATCTCAACGTCTCCCGCGGGGAGTTTCATAATCTGATATGGAGATACGGAGTTAAAAGGAGGGACGTTCATGGGTCAGCTCGAGATCAAGTTCCAGAAGGCGGGCAGAATAAAGCCCGGTCAGTGGGTGCTCATTGACGGCGCCGTGTGCAGGGTTGTGGACGTGCAGGTCTCATCCCCTGGTAAGCACGGCTCTGCCAAGGTGAGAATTACCGCCGTTGGTGTTTTCGACGGCCAGAAGCGCCAGATGCTCAAGCCCTCCGGTGCAGACGTGGAGGTCCCCGTCATCAAGCGCAAGTACGCGCAGGTCCTCGCTCTCATGGGCGACCAGGTCCAGCTAATGGATCTGGACAGCTACGAGACGTACGAGCTCCCCATGCCCGAGGACCAGGAACTCGCCAGCAAGCTCGAGCCCGGTGTAGAGGTCGAAGTCATGGAGGCAGGGGAGTACCGAAAGATCGCCCGCGTGAAGGGGTAATCCCCCACCCTTTTTAACCATTGATCCGCTCAATCACTCCACGGCGCCATCCGTGCCGATGGGATGATGGGGCAACCCTGATCCGTGGAGGTGTTTCCATGGGTGCATACAAGTACATAAGCAAGGTGCTTCAGAAGGAGTATAAGGGCGAATCGGACGATTTTTATGACTACGACGCCGTTCTTAGAGAGCGGCTGATCAGGTGGAGGCGCGAACCGGCCATTGTGAAGGTGGAGCGCCCCACGAACCTTGCCCGCGCGAAGGCCCTTGGCTACAAGGCTAAGCAGGGTATAATCGTAGTCCGCGTCCGCGTTCGCAAGGGTTCTGGCCACCACATTCGTCCCGACAAGGGCAGGCGCCCCAAGCGCATGGGTGTTAACAAGCTCACCCGCAGAATCTCCATCCAGCGCATCGCTGAGGAGCGCGCCGCCCGCAAGTATCGGAACCTGGAGGTTCTGAACTCCTACTATGTGGGGGAGGACGGCCAGCACTACTGGTACGAGGTTATCATGGTCGACCCCCACAGCCCAGCGGTCCTTGCAGACAAGGACCTCCGCTGGATCTCCGAACCCCAGCACCGCGGCCGTGCCTTCCGTAGTCTGACCAGTGCTGGCAAGAAGGGCCGCGGTCTGCGGAACAAGGGCAAGGGCGCAGAGAAGGTGCGCCCATCCCTGAAGGCGAACAACAGGAAGGCGAAGTAAGGTGGCCTTCCCCATTCTTTCCCTCCGAGCAAGGGTGTTCGTGCGGGCTACCGAAGACGAGGAGAGGGTTAGGGAGGCCCTCTCCCTCATTCTTCCCCCTGAAAGCGAGCGAAGGAACATGAAGCTTGAGATCCGCCGAGAGGTTGCCAAGGGCGTTCTTGGAAACCCCATTGTGATCATTGAGGCTGTCGCCCGCCGCAAGTCCGATGCACGCAAGTGGTGGAAGCACATTCTTTCCCTTCTGCGCCCTGAGGACATTGATTATATTTTGCGGCATCCCGATGATTTCCTTGACGAGTACGGTACCGTGCACCTGCGCTTTGACAAGCAGCAGGCATACCTTGGCCGTCCCGTTCTTACAGAGGGCGGCGGGGTAATCAAGGTTCTTGCTCAGCTGGAAGCATATCCCGCAAAGCCAGAGGAGTTCCGAAGGGCGTTTGTTCGGCTTTTCAAGCCCGATGGTGTGTGACCGATCCTGGCCACTGTTTATATTTGCTGATACTCCATTTTCTTCGTGCGCGCCTTCGTAGACCTTGCCCTTCTGGATCCTGAAGCGCTCTCGGACCTTGGTGGGCTGGAGCCTGTCGCCAAGCTAATGGGCTTTTCCCGCATTCTCACGCTTTCTGACGTTCAGCCCATCGACGGCAAGGCCCTTTCCGCTCAGGCGCTCTCCACGGAAGTCCATCGTGCCAAATCTGCGGGTAAGATCCCCCTCGTCCTTGCAACCACTGCGGAGTCTCTGAAGCACGCCGCCCGCTTCCGCGGCATTTTGGTGGAACTCAGAACAAGGGCGGACATGCAGTTCGCCACGATCGCAAGGGATCGTGGCGTCTTGCCCGTCATAACCCTGGAGTTTCTGCGCGCGCACCCCAAGAACATAGCGACTGCAGCTCAGAACGTTGTTCTCCTTCATTGTGCCCGCATTCCCTTTGTCCTATCCACAGGTGCGCGCGCACCCACCGACCTAAGGGGGCCGTGGGAGATCGCGGCCGTAGGCCGCGCCCTCGGGTTGCCGCTCCCCCTTGCACTCTCTGCGGTATCCACAAACTGGTCCGTTCTCCAGGGGGTGCTCCCTTGAGGATAAAGCCCCTTCCACCCACGCTCCGCGAGAAGCGCAGGTATCTTCTTGTGGTGGGAACGGATTGTAGGGGCGTGGTTCGGGCGGTACAGAGCGTGTTTGGGAAGTTCTATTCCGGACTGGCCCATATCTACTGCGTGGAGTCTGGTCTTGCCGATTTGCCCGTGGGGGGCGATATTCCCTCAGATGGGGAGCAGGCTAAGCAAATAAAGTACTGTATCGTCCGCGTTAGGCGTGATTTAGACTGGTTGGTTCGGGCTGCTCTCGCGCTCTATGAATTTCCTGTTCCTGTCTTTGTTCCAGCTGAGTCCGGCACGCTCAGGGCTCTTCGGGAGAAGGGGGTCTATTCGTTGATTGTCGGAAAAGTACCTCAACGTTTAAATAAGGGAACTTCCAATCAAAAATCGAAGAACCCGACGGAGGGGTGAGATATGGAAGAGACCATTAAGTACCTAGTTTGGCTTGGCCTGATCGTGGCCATTATCGGGGGCTTCTTTGCCATCAGCAGCCCCGCTGTGATGGGCTACTTTGCTCTGACCCAGCTGATTATCGGTATCATTGTGGGTCTGCTGATGATTGGCCACGACCCAAAGGACGTGCTCCAGAAGGGCATCTTCTACGTGGCCGCTGGTTACGCCATGGGGCTCTTTAAGTGCGCTTGGATCGCCGGCATCCTTGCCTGGTTTGCGGCGTACTTCGGCCTCATGGCTTGGATGTACATCTTTGCGGCCTTTGTGGTTTACCTTGTCAAGGGCTTCAAGGATGGCTTCTAAAGCCCTTCTAACCCTTCTTTAAATTCTTCTTGCGATCATAAGAAACGCGGTGTGCAGCAACCCCGTATTTTCAGGGCGCAACACTTTTGAGCATTTCCACCTTCGCAGGAGCACCTCGTAAACCTCGAAGGGAGTAAAATCTTCCGTTCGTTCATCCCTTGCACGTATCACTTGGTCCGTAGTTGGCAAATAAAGCACCAAGAACCCGCCTTCTCTAAGAGCCTCCGCGGCCGTTTTGTATGCCCTCCACGGCTCGGGGACGTCCAAGAAGACAAGGTCCACGTTGCGCTCCTCTATTCTTTCGTACACGTTTCCGTGCTTGAACGTGATGTACTCTTCCAGTCCGAAGTACCTTGCGTTTTCCCTGCCGATCTCGAGGTTCTCTTCCCGAACATCGTAGGAATAGACGTGTCCCTCCGGCCTCACGTGATATGCAAAGAAATTCGCCGCGAACCCCGAGCCCGTCCCGGCATCTACGATTCGCCACCCCGGACCGATCCCCGTGAGGCCCAGAACAATGGAAAGGTCCTTTGGATGGGCCCATTGTGGTCCCCGCCTCATCTTTAGCCAGAGGTCCACGAAGCGAGGTTCCGTTACTGTAAACACCTCACCCTTTGTGGATTTCTGTCGCCCGTTTTCGAGGGGAACACTGCCCCTGTCCGTACTAAAGGTGCCCCCGTCCTTTCGCGCCAGGTAACGCTTTCCTGAGCCGTGGTGGATGAGGAGCTTCACCTATTTAGCTGCAGCACCGATGTTAAAAACTTGCCCTCCCCTTCCCTTGTGCTGACGATCTTCGACAGGCTCGTGTTCCATATCGTCTCCCAAATCCCGCCCGGCAAGGTTACCACGTATGGGGAAATTGCCAAGGCGCTTGGTGATGTGCGCGCCGCGAGGGCTGTGGGGGCATCCCTTCCCAAGAATCCGCGACCCGTTGAGATCCCATGCCACCGCGTGGTAATGTCCGATGGCTCACTTGGTGGCTATGCCTTCGGCGGTCCGGAGCGAAAGAGAGAGCTCCTCCTTGCAGAGGGCGTTCCCTTCAAGGGAGATCGCGTGGATCTATCGAAGGCCCTTGTTACCCACGAGTATTTTGACGTTCTTCCCATTCTTTCCAGGATGCGGGAAGCTCAGCAGCGCCTCGCGGATTTACTTGTTTCCGAGGAGCACATTGCCGAAGATTTTGAGGTTGCCGTTGGCGTGGACGTATCCTTCTGGAAGGATCTTGCTGTTGCTGCTGCGGTGACCGTAGACCGAAAGGGCAATGTACTGGACGTTAATACGGTGCGCGGCCATCCTCTGTTTCCATACGTTCCAACGTACCTTGCGTTCCGCGAGTTCCCGCTCGTTGCCCGCGCACTGAGGAATCTCGATTACGACGTGCTCTTTGCCGATGGTCAGGGTGTACTTCACCCTCGGCGCATGGGCGAAGCCGCGCATTTCGGCGTCGTGCTTGATGTTCCTTCCGTCGGGGTTGCAAAGTCCCACCTGGTCGGAGAGCTCTCTGGCGATCGCGTTCTCCTGGGCGGGGAGCACCTCGGTTATCTTGTGCGGGGTGCTTACGTTTCCCCCGGTCAGTATATGGATGTTGAGGGTGCCCGTTCCGTTGCCCTTGCCTTCTGGCCCCCGAATATGAAGCAGCCCCTGCCCCTGCGCCTCGCCCATCGGTATTCCCTTTCTGAGATGCGCCGCTGGCGAGAAGAGCTCCTTGACTGAACGGTTTATAGCGTTAAGCTCCCTATTCCTTTATGGCGCGCATTCTCGTGACGAACGACGATGGCATTCATTCAAAGGGGCTCTACGTTTTGGCAAGAGCTGCCGGAGACGTGGGCGAGGCCTTTGTGGTGGCCCCCGAGAAACCGAAGAGCACCACTGGTTTGGGAATGACTCTCCACAAGCCCCTCCGAGTTAAGAAAACGAGATACTGTACCCGGTGTTACGCGATTTCTGGGACACCCTCTGATGTTGTCCACATGGCTGTCAACGTCATCTCTGGGCCTGTGGATCTCGTGCTTTCCGGCATAAATGTGGGATAATACGAGCATACAGGTGATTCTCTCGTCCGGTACGATCGGTGCTGCTGCCCACGCCGCAGTTTTAGGCATCCCTGCCATTGCGTTTTCGATGGCCGTTTCAGACGATGATGAGATCGTAAAACAAGAAGATCTCCTTGTTCCTTTGATCCGTTCCGCAGCCCAGTACGTCTTGGAACACCCCTTGCCGCGGGGCGTGGATGTGATCAGCATAAACTTCCCCGCAACGATTACAAGGGGTACGGAGGTCCTCCTCGCTCCCGCAGCCAGACAGCGGTGGAGAGAACTCGTCGAGGAACGCATAGACCCTCTTGGGCGGGAGTATTACTGGATTTACGGGAAACCCACCGATATTGAGCCGAATACGGATGTGGACGTAGTTCTGAACCGTGGTGCCATTGCCGTGACGCCGCTATCCTTTGATGTAAACGCGCTGCCAACGGTGCCCCACGACCGCGGGGAGTGCATTCGCCGGTATATGTTGGATCTCATATCTAAAATGCGCTCCGTGGTTAGATAATCTAACGCTGACGTCCCGCGATTCCCTCCAGCCCCACCTTGTTTCCTTTATAACGTTTGCGTGGCAAATATAACCAGAATTGTGTAGTACTCAAAGGGGATGGTAACGTTGAAGTCCGTCATAGAAAGGGCTGTTAAACGGGCACAGGCGGAGGAGGCCGCTGCAAGGGGAGCGCATGACGAGGATCTTGAGTCTTTCCTCCGCGAGGCAATGCCCGTCATTAAGGTGGTGGGCACTGGCGGCGCCGGTAACAACACCATCGCGCGCCTGCACGAGATGGGTATCACCGGTGCCGAGCTAATCGCAGTCAACACGGACGCACAGCAGCTTGTGCACACCCCTGCAGACAGGAGGATCCTCATCGGTCGCCGTCTTCTCAGGGGTCTTGGTGCCGGTTCCGATCCCAGGCTCGGTGAGCAGGCGGCACAGGAGGATGCGGATCTCATAAAGGAAGCTCTCCAGGGCGCTGACCTCGTTTTCATCACGGCCGGTCTCGGCGGTGGTACCGGTTCTGGCAGCGCCCCCGTGATTGCGGAGATCGCCCGGGACCTCGGTGCCCTTACCGTCGCCGTAGTCACGCTGCCCTTCTCCTCTGAGGGTAAGATGCGCCTTGAGAACGCCATTACCAGCCTTTCCAAGCTTATGAAGGCTGCAGACACGATTATCATCATCCCCAACGACAAGCTCCTTGAGATCGCCCCCAACCTTCCCATTAACGCAGCCTTCAAGGTTTCCGACGAGATTCTTGCAAATGCAATCAAGGGCATCACCGAGATGATCACGAAGCCCGGACTTATCAACCTGGACTTCAACGACCTGCGCTCTGTGCTCTCCAAGGGCGGTCCTGCGGTCATCGGTCTTGGTGAGTCCCAGAGCGACGGTTCCCCCGACGACAGGGCCCTTGAGGCTGTTGAGGATGCCTTGGCATCCCCGCTCATGGACGTTGACATCAGCGAGGCGGACAGGGCACTCATCAACGTTATCGGCGGTACGGATATGACCTTGAAGGAGGCTGAGATGATCGCAGAGGCGGTCCAGAGCAAGATCCACCCCAACGCCCACATTATCTGGGGTGCCATGATCGACCCAGAGCTCCCGAGCAACATGATCCGCGCGATGGTTGTTATCTCCGGTGCGAGGATTCCGTTCCTCCAGGATCTCGCCGATGTTGCCCAGAAGCGCTTGAACTTGGACATAGACTTCGTGGAGTGATACCATGTCCTTCAGCGAGTTCGTTCAGCAGGCTCGGCGCGTCCTTCGCCTTGCGAGGAAGCCCACGCGCGAGGAATTCATCAGGACCGCCAAGATCACGGGCATCGGCATTATCCTGTTGGGTTTTATAGGTTACGTTATTCACATGATCTACTACCTTCTCACCACGTATCTCTAGGGTGATTGGCTTGGAGGATGACCACCGCACGCAGATCTGGGGCGTTAGGACCACTGCCGGCCAGGAGGACCTGGTCGCCACCCTGCTCGCCGAAAGGTCCAAGCGCCGCCTCGAGAAGGGCGAAGAAACCCTGTATTCCATAATCGTTCCCCCTCAGGTGCGCGGCTACGTTCTCGTGGAGGCAATCGACGAGGTAACCGTGCGCCGTATCATCACGGGAGTTCCACACGTGAAGGGCATTATTGGGAGCAGGGGCATGAGCGTAGATGAGCTCGACGCCATGCTCGAGAGCAAGCCCATCCTTGACGAGCTTAAGCCCGGTGCGGTGGTCAAGCTCGTGGCCGGGCCCTTCAAGGGTTCGAAGGCCAAGATCCTTCGCGTCGACCCCCAGAAGGAGGAGGTTACTGTAGAACTCCTTGAAACGGCTGTGAAGATCCCCATTACAGTGGAGGCTGAAAACGTACGCGTGCTAACGGAGGGAGAGTGACATGGCAGAAGTAGTCCTTAAGCTGCTCGTTCCCGGTGGAAAGGCAACGCCTGGTCCTCCCATAGGTCCAGCGCTTGGTCCACTCGGAATAAACGCCGGTAAGGTCGTGGCTGACATCAACAAGGCTACTGCCAAGTTTGCCGGCATGATGGTCCCCGTCGTGCTCAAGATTAACCCTGCAACCAAGGAGTACGAGATCGAGATCGGCACTCCCTACACCAGCGCACTCCTGCTCAAGGAAGCTGGTAAGGAGAAGGGTGCCAGCAACCCCGGGAAGGAGGTAATTGCAGATCTTCCGCTCTCGTCCATCGTAGAGATTGCCAAGCAGAAGATCGAGCAGATGAACACTTCGGATCTCCGTGCTGCGGTGCTCCAGGTGCTCGGCACCTGCGTCTCCGCGGGCATCAACGTGGACGGTCGCTCGCCCAAGGAGGTGCAGGCGGCCATAAAGCGGGGAGAGATTTCCATTGAGGGTTGAATCTTTTTAATCTCTTCCCCGCCGCTTCATAAGGATCCCCGCAGCACCGCTATGAGCGGGAGGGGTTGATGCGTAATGGCGTTGGTAGACAAGCAGAAGTTCCTTGAGGCTATTAAGAAGGCAAAGGAGCAGGCGAAGCCCCGCAACTTCGAAGAAACCGTGGAGCTCGCCATTAACTTCAAGAACATAGATTTCAAGAAGCCCGAAAACAGGATCGAGGTCCAGGTGAAGCTTCCAAAGGGCAGGGGTAAGCCCGCGAAGATCGCTATTTTTGCCGATAAGGCCCTCGCAGACGAGCTGAAAAAGGCAGGAAACATCGTGGATCGTATTATTACGAAGGAGGAGATGCTCTCCCTTGACAAGCGCACCGCAAAGAAGCTTGCCAAGGAGTATGACTTCTTCCTCGCAGAGCCTTCCCTGATGAGGGACATCGCTAAGCACCTGGGTCAGATTCTCGGTCCCAGGAAGAAGATGCCTCGTCCTGTTCCACCCAACGTTAACGCTGTCCGTGCGATGGTTTCCGCCCTTCGGGACACCGTAATCGTGTCGAACAAGAAGGGCAAATACTTGCCTGTCGTTCACGCCAGGATAGGGACCCGTAGCATGTCTGACGAGGACCTTGCGGAGAACGCCATGGCGATATACGAAGCGATCCTCAAGAAGATCCCCAGCGAACAGAACATCCGGTCCATATACGTGAAGACAACCATGGGGCCGGCTGTGAGGGTGATATGAGATGGTCCGCAAGAACATACTCAAGAAGCAGAAGATCGTCCAGGAGCTTGTTGACCTCATAGGCTCCGGCAAGACCGTTGCCGTTGCTTCCATCGACCGCGTGCCCGCAGATCTCCTTCAGAAGATTCGCCGTGAGCTCAGGGGGCAGGCTACCATTCGCGTGGTCAAGCGCAGGCTCCTGCTCCGTGCCCTCGAGCAGCTCAAGGGTAAGCTGCCTGGAATAGAGGGCTTGGAGGAGTATGCGAACGGCCCCGTCGCCGTTATCGTCACCGATCTTGATCCCTTCCGTTTGTTCAAGAAGCTCAAGGAGTTCAAGCGCTATGCTCCCGTTAAGGCGGGTCAGATCGCGCCCGTGGACATCGTGGTACCCGCGGGCATTTCCCCAGTGCCTGCACCCATGATCGCCGAGATTAAGGCGGCGGGTATTCCATCAAAGGTTACCCGTGGTTTCGTAGAGGTGACGGAGGATTACGTTGCTGTTAAGGCTGGTGAGGTAGTCCCCGAGGCTCTCGCCAACGCCCTTGCAAAGCTTGACGTGAAGCCTATCGAGATCATGCTCGCCGTTCAGGCGGCGTGGAACGAGGGCATTGTCTTCCCGCGGGACGTGTTGGACGTCTCCGTGGAGGAAGTCCTCAGCCAGCTGGCTACGGCGCACATGCACGCCATCAACCTCGCGGTCAACGCAGGCTATCCCACCACGGAGAGCCTGCCCATCATGCTGGCGAAGGCCTACCGCGAGGCCCTTGGTCTTGCCGTGGCTGCTGGCTACGTCACCGGCGAGACTGCCAAGTACGTGCTTGCCCGCGCCTATGGGCAGGCACTCGCCCTTGCATCCAAGCTTCCTGAGGATGCCCTTGACGACGAGCTAAAGGCTGCGCTCCAGGGTGCGGCAGTTGCTGCCGCGCCAGCGCAGCAAGAATCATCTTCCTCCCAGTCAGAGGAGGAGTCTTCCTCGGAGGAAAAGTCCGAGGAGGACGCCGCAGCAGGCCTTGCATCCCTCTTCGGTTAGGAGGTGAAACGAAATGGAGTACGTGTATGCTGCTCTGCTCCTGCACGCAGCTGGTAAGGAAATCAACGAGGAGAACCTCAAGAAGGTCATTGAGGCTGCTGGCATTGAGCCCGACGAGGCTCGCATCAAGGCCCTCGTTAGCGCCCTCGAGGGTGTTAACATAGACGAGGCCATTGAGCAGGCTGTGATGCCTGTTGCCGCTGCTGCTCCTGCCGCGGCGCCCGCTGAGTCTGGCGCTGCTGAGAAGAAGGAGGAGAAGAAGGAAGAGGATGAGTCTAAGAAGGAAGAGGAGGCAGCAGCAGGCCTTGCATCCCTCTTCGGGTGATGTAGACGGCAGGGCGAGCTAAGCGTACCGGGGAAACAGCCGAAGTTCACGTGCTCGCCCTGCTTATCGACTACATCAGCAAGCTCAACGCCGAACAGACCTATCTTCTCTTCTTTATTACTGTCTTGCTCTTTTTCGCGATTCTTCAAAGCGCCGGTGAAACCTCTGCCCCAATTTTTACCTTTGCGGGCTATACTATCACAATCTATGAGGTAATATCTGTGCTCCTTGCCATAAACCTGGGCGTCCTTGTCTGGATTCAGCGTGAGCGCACCCGCATGGAAGAACTTATCAGGAATGTCCTGAAACGCCCTTAAATACGTCTTCGCAAAATCCATACATGAGGGTAAGGAGTCTTCTGATACTGGTTTTTGCGCTGGCCGTTGTTGCAGCGCGGGCGTACGCCTTTGAGGCCAACATGTACATATTCGCCGTTAGCAATACTGGCGAGGGTGTGCCCGCAATTCTCCAGGTAAATGTGGTGCCCGGAAGCGGCGATATTGCGATAGATCTTGGCAACTCCCTTGTTGGTGTATCTACGCAGCAGTCCGTGAGAAACGCGATCGACGCGGCCACGAGGCTTGCCGGTGTTGATAAGAATAAGTATGACTACTTCGTCAAGATAATATCTCCAGCAGCCCAGGTTGACGGCCCCTCTGCGGGTCTCCCAATAGCCCTTGCCGTGTATGGGGCTCTGCACCATGAGGACGTTCCGGACTACGTTGGCGCCACGGGAGAAATTGGGCCGGACGGTACGGTCTATCCCGTGGGTGGTATATTCGAGAAGGCAAAGGCTGCACACGAGGTGAACGTTCAAATATTCCTCATTCCTGCCGGAGAGGTGAACGTCCCTGCCGTTGTGGAGGAGGAAACAGCTCCTGGCATCGTTGAGACTGTTGAAAAGACCGTGAACATAGTCAAGTATGCGAAGGAACACTGGGGAATGAGCGTATATCCTGTAGCCAACCTTGAGCAGGCTGTTGCCATAGTGTTCAAGGGAGAGCGCCCTGAACTTAACATTCCCACTCAGCCAGAAACCCGTACCACGCTCGTGAACTTCAACCCGCCCCCCGTTGTCCCGAAGAAGTCCAAGGAGTTCAACATCATCGTATCTACCACCATCTCCAAGGCACAGCGGGAAGTTGCCGCTGCAGAGTCCTGCATTGGGCAGCTGGTCCTTCGGGACAACACGATTCTGCAGCAGCTAAAGGATCTCGTCCCCACCGCAGAGAGCGAGGTAAACCAGGCGAAGAAGCTGTGGAAAGATGGTTACTACTATACCGCGGCAAACTATGCCTTCTTGGCGTACATCGACGCGCGTACCGTTCACCTCATCTGTCAGCATCCCTCTCTGCTTTATCCGGACAGCATAGCCTTCCAGGATATGCTCAGCTCCGCCGAGAGCAACGCCGCCTCCCTGAGACAGATGCTCAACGACCTTAACATGACCACGGAAAACTACCAGTGGCTCGGTGGGGCCAGGGATCGCTTCATACGCGCCTATGATTATCTGCAACGCTTGACTAACGTTGTACATGGCTCGACCTTGCCGCCCTCCCCTGTTTATCTGCAGAAACTGATTTCCGTGGATGCTTGGCTCTCTGCGGCTCGCCAGATGCTCGATCTTGCAAAGTCCAAGAAGGGCGGCAACCCCATCAACGGGCTTGAGAAGCTAGCAAAGCAGAGCATAATAGGGGTCGAGGATGTCTACGCCATGACCGATAACAACAGCCAGACAGTTAACGAGAGGATTTCCTGGGCGAAGACTGCGTACAACATGGGCTGGTACTACGTTGCGGCCGTGGAAGCCGCCTCTGCTCGCGGCATCGCACTTGGTGACCTATATGCAAGCCGCGGTAACCCTGTGGATGAGCTGGCCCGTGCCCTTGACAGTGCCTTTACGCCCGCGGGGATGTGGGACGAACTCTACCTGTACCACGCGAAGTACTACTACGCGGCAGCCAAGTACTACTTGCAGCAGGGCAAGCGTGCCTCTGCGGACGATATGGCGAAGACCGGGCTTGAGATCTACTACATGGCCCAGAGCATAAACGCCATTGACAAGTCTGTTGCTTCGGCGCCCGCGGTTCGGGTGAAGGTCGTTCCCAGCACCCAGATATCCGTCAATAGCGTCTACGCGTACATCGCAGCAGGCATTCTCATAGCGAGCATCTTCATCCTGGTGCTGCTCCTTGCGGGAGCTAGGAGCACGAGGAAGGAGGATCATCTGAGGCTCCGCAAGAAGCACCAGTATCTGCGAAAGATCCACGAGCTTGAGCGCCAGATCAGAGAGCTCGAGCGCAAGGATCGCAGCGATCCAGAGGTGAAGAAGCAGCTTGCAAACCTCCACCGCCAGCTCGGCAGGGCAAGGGCAGCACTCAGGCGCCTTGAGGCACAGAGCTCCTCGGAGAGCGATAAGCATCCAAGCACGGCCGAAAAGAAAGATGCTGGCCGTACAGGTAAGGCATCTACAGGCGCTTCTGGCAGGGTTGGCAGAAGGAGGTCACGCAAGAAGGCGTGAGCTCACGTCTACAATTTCTTTTCTTTCTATGCGCTCTGCGCGTTGGGCATCTTTATTTCTATCGCTGAGCTACCGTCCTGCTTCATGTATACGCCTATGATCTGGTCCGCTTCCTTAAGCATGGCGTCTCTGTGGGATACTACGATAAACTGGGTATTCTTCGAGAGCCTCTTGATGTATTTGGCCACCTTCTCGGCGTTTTTCTTGTCCAGCGCCTGGTCCGGTTCATCAAGGATGTAGAACGCTGCCGGCTGATAGAGCGCTATCGCGAGGACGAAGGCAATTGCCACCATCGACTGCTCTCCACCGCTCATGGCGTCGATGTTAACCAGCGTCTTGCCCTGGGGCTGCGCCTCTATGATAAGCCCGGAGTTGAATATGTCGTCCTCGTTTGTGAGCCGCAGGTCTGCTCTGCCGTTTTCAAGCTCCTTGTAAACTTCCTTGAACCTCTTCTTTATCTCCGTGAACGCATCCATGAACGCCTTCTCTTTCTTGCGCTCTATCTCTTGCAGGAGCTCCATGACCCTCTTCTTCTCCTCCTTGAGTCCCTCTATGCGCTCCTTCACTTCGTCTATGCGCCTTTTCTGCTCCTCGTATTCCTCAATGGCCCTCATGTTCACGGGCTCCATTTCTCGCATTTCCCGTATAATTTCCTCTATCCTCGCCTGTGGGTTCTCCGGCAGCTCCTCTAGCGGCAACACACCTTCGAATTCCCGTAGATCTGCATCGAGCTCCGATAAGTCAGATACAATGCGCTGTAGCTTCATTTCCAGTTGCATTGTCTCCCTTTCGACATGCTCTAGCTCCTTCATCACCGCCCCGAGTTCCCTTCTGGCCATGGAAAGTTGCTCCTCAAGGTCCCTTCTTTCACCTTCCAGCGCTTCCAGCTCTTTCCTTATGTCGCTGAGCTTGGCTTCACTCTCCCGTAGCTCGTTCTCCAGCTCTTCGATCTGCTGATCTATCTGGACGCGTTCCACCTTGAGCTTGTCCATCTGTGCAGATATTCCCTCGATCTCCCTTCTCACTTCCTCGAGACGCTCCCGTATGTTCTCGACATCCCTCTTACGCTCCCTTGCCACGAGTTCAAGCTCGTGCAGCTCCCTCTCCAGTGCCTCCATTTCTCTCCTCGCCTGTGATAGCTGGTCGAAGAGTGATGCCGCCTCGCTCCCTTCCTCCCTCTTGAGCCTTCGCTTTAGCTCCGCCCTGCGCATCTCCAGCTCCGAGATTCTGTTGGCGAGCGTCTCCATCTTTGCCTCCAGTTCGCGCATCTTCTCCTGGATTTCCCGTATTCTTGCGCCTCCCTCCTCGGCTTCTGCGCTCTTTATTCTCTCCTCCAGTGCTTTTCTCTTGGCCTCAAGCCGCGATATCCTGTTGGAAATGGACCTTATCTTTTCCCTCGTTTCCTGAAGTCTTGCTATAATCTCCCTCGCCTCTGCCTCTCTTTCCGACAGCTCTTGGCGCTTTGCCTCCGCCGAAACGATTGCCAGGATGCTCTGGCCCCCCTTCTTGGCACCGCCGCTCATGATTCCGGACCGCTCCACTACGTCTCCGTCCAGCGTGACTGCCCTGTATCTACCGGCGAGCCGCTTTGCATTGTCTATGGTGTCCGCCACGAGGGTATCTCCAAAGACGTACGCCATGGCCCTTCCGTACCGTTCATCGTACTCCACAAAGTCCAAGGCCCTTCCAAGTATGCCTGGCTCCCTTGGAACGTCCACGAGCCTCGGCGTTACCTTATCCATGGGTAAGAACGTGGCCCTACCTATGTTGTGCTTCTTCAGGAATTTTATGGCCTCTGCAGCAGCATCCGCTGTATCCACCACGATGTAGAATAGCCTTCTGCCTGCCGCCGTTTCTATTGCCTGTGCATACCTCTTATCGTATCGGATGAGCCTGAAAACGTAGTCGTGGATACCAAAGAGCTCTCCGCGGTCCTGCGCTCTCTTAAGCGCCTCCAGAACGTTTACATCTATTCCCAGTGATCTCAAGGCATTTGCCGCTCCGCGGTACGCCCCCACCTCTTCCCGAAGCTCCTTTATTTCATCCTGTAGCACGAGGTATTTTCTGTTTAGCGCCTTCTCGAGCTCGAACAGCTCTCTTCTCTCTGATTCGAGGCTTGCTAGCTCCCGCTTTATTTCCTCCAGCTCTTTCTTTGCCTCTTCGATCTTCTTCATTTTTTCCTCGAGCTTCTTCTGCTCGGCGATCAACGCGTTGTATTCTCCGTTTAGCATGCTGTGCTGCTCCCTAAGGCTTGAGAATTCCCTTCGCAGGCGCTCCAACTCCTCCTCTACCTGCAGGAGTTCCGATTCGATGGTCTTGCGCTCCTTCTCTTCGCTCGATATCTGCGCCTCAAGCTCTTCCACCCGTGCCTTTACCCTTTGGAGCTGCCCCTGCTTTTCCTGCACCCTTGCCTCCGCTGCCCGAAGGTCCTCCTCCGCTTCAGCCAGCTGCATCTCGAGCTTTTCCCTTTTGACGCGGAGCTTTGCTATGCGTTCTTCATAATCCGACAGCATCTTTTCTACGGATTCCTTCTTGGTTCTGAGCTCTGCGAGCCGCTCTCGTATGCTTTGCAGTTTTCCCTCTCCCGCACTGCTGTATAGCTCGCGTATTTTTTCCTCACGCTTACGCAGTTCATTCTCAAGCTCTTCAATTCGCTTATTGAGCCCCTCTCGCTTTTCTTCCAGCTCTGCTTTCCTTCTTTTGGCATCCTCCATGCTTGCGGACACGCGCTCCCGTGCACTCTCTAGCTCTTTCTTCCTCTGCAGGAGTATGCTCTTTCTCAGGCGCTTTAGCTCTTCCTGAAGATCCAGATAACGCAGTGCCTGATCTCTGTCTGCCTTTAGCTTTTCGAGTACTGCCTCACGCTCACCGAGGATGAGTTCGGCGTCCTTTATTCGCTCCTCTACCGCTTCCAGCTCCTTCAGCGCTTCCTGCTTCCTGTCCTCGTACTCCGATATGCCCGCAACCTCGTCTATTATGGTCCGTCGCTCCCGGGGCGTCATTTTTATTACACGGGTTATATCGCCCTGGAGCACGATGTTGTAGCCACGGGAGGACAGCCCGAGCTTTGCGAGAAGCGATACGATGTTTGACTTCGTTGTTCTCTTTCCGTTGAGCCGGTATACGGAGACACCCTTCTTGTCGATCTCCCTCGTGATCTGATACTCTTCTCCGTCCGGTCCCACGAGATCGAGGGATACTATGGCCTTTCCATCCCTCGCCTTCTTGTATATGAGGTCCCTCAGCCTACTCGCGCGGATGAGCTTGAGCCTGCCCTCCCCAAGAACGAATACAATGGCGTCGATGATGTTGCTCTTCCCGGAGCCGTTGGGCCCCATGATCCCCGTGAATCCCGGGGCAAAGGGTATGGATGCAGATCTAAATGACTTGAAGTTCTTGAGAACGAGGCGCTTGAGTTGGGCAGGCATCCAAGAAAAGAGGAGCGAAGGTTATAAATTCGTCCTGCCCCTCCACCACAGTACCCTTTTAAAGATGCTTCATTCTCGAAAGTACGACCCGATGACCGGGTGGAGGTGTTTCTAATGGCAAAGAGCTACGTACGCTTTGAAATGCCACAGGAGCTTGCTGAAAAGGTTCTTGAGCTTGTCCGAACCGCCCGCGAGACCGGGAGGGTAAGGATCGGAACCAACGAGACGACAAAGGCCGTGGAGCGCGGCCAGGCTAAGCTCGTCGTCATTGCGGAGGACGTCGACCCAGAGGAAATCGTGATGCACCTGCCCATCCTCTGTGAGGAGAAGGGCATTCCCTATGCGTACGTTCCTTCTAAGAAGGAGCTCGGTTCTGCTGCTGGTATCGAGGTCTCCGCTGCAGCCGTTGCGATAGTAGATGCTGGTAAGGCAAAGGATGCTCTCAAGGAGATCGTCAAGCAGATCGAGAGCATAAAGAAGGGCTGAAGGGATGAGCCATGGCCGAGGAGACCAAGGATTCCCGCGGCACCCCTGCTCTCGTAGTGGAAATCGTTGGCAGGACGGGTGTCCACGGCGAGCTCACCCAGGTGATGGTCAAGATCCTTGAGGGCCCTGAGAAGGGGCGCGTTAAGCGCAGGAACATCCTGGGGCCCGTGAAGGTGGGCGACGTCGTGATACTGCTGGACACCCGCCGTGAGGCCAAGAAGATCACTGCCCGGTGATAGCAATGGCAATCACCACCACACAGGTCTGTTCCTTTTGCGGAAAGCCCATCGAGCCGGGGACGGGCATAATGCTCGTCCTCAACGACGGTACAGTGCTCTGGTTCTGCTCTTCCAAGTGCCTGAAGAACTACCGCCTTGGAAGGAACCCCCGCAAGGTGAAGTGGACCGCAGCGTACAGGAAGGCCAAGATCGAGAGCGGCAGGGTGGGCAAGAAGGGCTGATCCCCCACCCTTTATAACCTATTTTGTAACTAATTCTTGGTAGTAACAGGTGGTGGGCATGCCCGTGGTATACCTTCCGGAGGAAATGGACAGGAAGCGCCTCTATGCTGAGCTTCTTGAGGCTGCGAAGCAGCTGCGCGAGAAGTATGATATTCGCTTCTCAAGGGATGCCAAGGATGAGGTGGAGGCCCTCTACGCGATTCTCAAGGCTCTGAACGAACTGGACGTTTCCCCAGCAAAGCCAAAGCGATCCAAGCGCCGCAGCAGCAAGAAGAAGCCTCGCGCCGGCGTTGAGAGAACCCTGCTCTTCGTTAAGCCTGACGGCGTAAAGCGCGGGCTCATTGGGGATGTCATCCGCCGTATCGAGCGCGCAGGTCTGAAGATAATTGGCCTTAAGATGGTCTGGCTGGGCGAGGACTGGGCGAAGAAGCACTATCCCGACGAGCTCGCTCCCAAGATCGGCGCCAAGGCAAAGAAGGCATTCCTCGAACAGGGGAAGGAATTCCCTTGGACTGAGGAGGAATACGGACGCGCAGTTCTCGAGGCCCTTCGCCGCTACGTGACGAGTGCCCCCATTGTGGCCATGGTGATCCAGGGCCCCCGTGCCATAAGCAAGGTCCGTGCTATCGTTGGGGATACGGCACCCTCTCGCGCTGCGCCCGGAACAATCCGCGGGGACTTCTCCTGTGACGACTACGAGTTCGCCAACGAGCAGACCCGCGCCATTATGAACGTGGTCCACGCATCGGACAGCGAGGGCGCAGAACACGAGATCGCCGAGCTCTTCTCGGAGGACGAGCTCTATCCGGAGTACACAACGGTCTACGAGGAGCTCGTTGGGGAGTTCTGAACTCCCTACAATTAACTATTTTTCTGTGTACACCCGAATAATATTATGAAAGAAGAGTGTCTGAGAAAGAGCTGGAACGGCTAAAATACCTCATAGACCTGGTGTCAGTAAAAAGAGCTAACTGGGCAGTAACCTACGTCACGACACCTGCTCCTCCGCGCCAAGGATAACAGTGGGTTCGGGAGAGACGTATTTCCGAACGAAGACCCAATCCACGTCGAGAACATCGCCAGAATCTAAGTCAAGCCCAAGACCAGCATAATTAAATACATATGAGTGTGGTAAAGACCCGGTTAAAGCGTATTTCGTGCCCGAGATGGATGCCCAAACATTGGTATCCCAAATAGCCATGGAGTACGTATAATACCTTGAAAAAATGGAGGGATCGATGCTCGTGCTACTAATTCCATTCCAATCTTGGGAATCGCCAAAGTTGATAGAAAACTTCCCAGAATATTTGTGCACTCCAGAGATTACAGCACCAGGATGTGTATTTTCATTTGGGGGTTCCTCAAAAACCCCTATAGAAAAATCAGTATACTCTCCAGTCTGTGGCGCGTACATCCGTGCATATACAGCATACTTTGAAGATGGAGGAACAGGCAAGAAG
>JALVAT010000031.1 GCA_027011045.1 Microcaldota archaeon
GGAATTAGCACGCCAACTTGGAATAACACAACAGGCCGTAGCTAACTGGGAAGCTGGGATACGACATCCCAAAAAGAGATTCTGGAAAAAGCTCATAAGCCTTACCAATGGAGAAATCACTCTGGACGATTTCTTAGAGCTGGATTCTGCCGAAGACCTTGTAATCCCCCGCAAAACCCCGGCGGGGGTGAAGTGAGGCGAATCCTTTTTGTGTGGAGGAAGAGATGAGCGAAGAGAAGAAGCTAACGCCTGCCGAAGTTTACCGAAAGGCGGCGGAGATTTACGAGAGCCTGCCGGAGGGTCAGGAACTTGAGGTAATTGAGGCTCTCTGCAACATGATGGGGAGAACGGCAATACCTGTTTTCGTTCTAAAAGCCAAAGCACTTGAACTAAATCCGAAAGACGAAAATGGCCACATCCCTTGGAGAGACAAATGGTGCTACTTAGCCAGTATATTGTAGACCGTGGAGAATACATCCTCAATAAGCATGAGGATAGCGGCATTCTTTTCTCTCTTGACAGAAACTCCCGCAACTTGTTGAGAAGAGATGTTTTTGACTTCGGCAGGGATATCCAGCATCTCTTTTTCAATTGCAGCAACCACGATGTCCCTCGTAATTTCCATAGCCTTAAGCCTGAGTTCTTTTTCGTCCATAGCCACCTCCCTTGGTTTGCCGTTCTCCCCAAGGGTGATTTTACACGGCTGAGCGACCCCTTACTTTCCCCCTCCCCCTCGTGCCCTCCGAGGCACGTAAGGCGCCTGCTCCGGCGGGCGTCCTCTTTTTTCATGGCTCCCTCCTCCTTGAGGTTAAAGGTAGGAAGGGAGAAAAACCATAGTAACCACTCTATCAACCATTTCGGAGGTTATTTACCGTGTGTATAGGTTTCCGTGAGCTTGCTAATCAGATCCTTTACCGGGGTCTTGTCAAACTCCAGTCTCAAGGACTTAAAACCCCGGTAATAGCCAAGATGTTAGATGTTTCTCACGATACAGTTAAAGACGTCCTCTATAAAAACGCTTATCCGTCTTTCCCTAAAGCTCTCAAAATGATTGTCAATGGCCGGATGGTTGATTCCCTCCAGGAAATTGCGGAGCTCCTCAATTGCGCTGTAGTGGAGCTCCCAGAAGTGGACCCTTCAGACCCTCTCAAGATCCGCCAGGTGGCTCAAACTATGAGGGCTTTTTCTGACTTCATGGAAGCTCATGCCAGGGCTATAGAGGACGGCCGAATAACAGCAGAAGAACAAAGAGAGCTAAAGGAAAAGGGGTGGAAGGTAGTTCAAGGAATCCTGCAAGTAATCCTTTACACGGAGGTGAAGTAATGAGCTACTGGAAAATTATACCAGAGGAACTTATTGACTGGATAGAAAAGACAAAGGCTCCCGAGCGCTATCACCGATTAGTAAACATTTTACTTAGGCTGTCTAACTGGGCAGACGGAACTTACAACGACGGAGTAGAAGTAAAGAAGGGACAGGTAAGACTAACCCTGAGAAAATTATCACAGAAAACAGGATACTCTCTTACGGCTATTCACAAGCTACTTAAACGGCTCTCTATAGCGGGATGGATCAGCATATCCAACCAGAACTCTTTAACCGTTATAACACTTAATTGGCTCTACGAAGGTGAACACCCTGAAGCCGTCAAGGTGAACACAAATCCTCAAAAAGGTGAACACCAAGGTAAACAAGAAAACCAAACTAACACAATAGCTACAAAAACCGAAGGTGAACATCAAGGTGAACAGAAAATCCAAGAAAGGTGTACACCCGAAAAGCCCGAAGGTGAAATAAGAAATAATACGAAGAATATAGAAATAATACGAAGTAAGAAACAATACGAAGATAAACACACAGAGAATAATAGCGCGCCGCCTCAAAATTCGGGTTCTGATTCTGAGGAAGGAAAAAAGATTGATAGGGGAATAGTAGAAAGAGTAGCTGAAGAAGTTATAAGAGAGTTTAAGCTTGAGTTCAAGAGAAGATACAACCGCTATCCCATAGTCTCTAACAAATCAAGAAAGCTCCTTGTAGAAAACCTCAGCGGCGCCCAGAAC
>JALVAT010000032.1 GCA_027011045.1 Microcaldota archaeon
GTGCGGGGATCAATGAGTCCCACAGGTCTCATTGGTCCATAGGCAAGTGCCAATTTTCCCCTTGATGCGATTTCCTCTATGGGAAGACATCGTTCAAAAAACTGTTCTATATTCTCAAAGTCGTGGTGAGCATGCCGTCGTGCGGAAAGGACATCCTCCACAAAGGAATAATATTCTTCTTCTGATAGTGGAATATTAAGGTAATCACCGCCTTCACCATTTTCATAGCGATTTGCCCAAAAGGCATAATTCATATCTATGGTATCGGCGACCACCGTGGGGGATATAGCATCGTAAAAGTGGAGAAAATCCTCACCAAGTAAAGAGCTCATATAATTTGCAAGATCAGATGACAGAAGCGGTCCTGCCGCCACAATAGTAAAGTGATCAGTATCAAACTGTCTGACCTCTTCACGATACCACCGGATCTGCGGATATTTCTTAATCTTTTTCTCTACAAGAGAGGCAAATATATTTCTATCAACTGCCAGTGCTCCACCGGCAGGAACCATGCTTTTTATGGCAAGACGCGGCAGATTAGCCCCCATCATCAGAGACTCCCATAAAAGAAGGCCTTTGGGTTTTGTAACTATTCTACTGCCTAGAGAGTTGGAACACACAAGTTCTGCAGGCTTATCGGTCCTATGGGCAGGAGTCATCTTCCCCGGTCTCATCTCATACAAATCCACAGGAATGCCAAGCCTTGCCAGTGTAACGGCAGCCTCTGAACCGGCAAGACCGCTCCCAATAATCATAACTGGCTTCATGTTTTCATTACTGCTCAAGCAATATCACCACACT
The DNA here is from genome assembly GCA_027011045.1 of Microcaldota archaeon. Classification (GTDB taxonomy): domain Archaea; phylum Iainarchaeota; class Iainarchaeia; order JAADDC01; family JAADDC01; genus SZUA-1452. Next base: position 802 of record JALVAT010000032.1, read on the forward strand.
TCCCTCAATTCGTATAATATTTTTCATCTCCAAACGGGATAGTTCTTTCATCATCGCCCCTGTACTTTCATAATAACCCTTCAGAGATGAAATACTCATTCTTCCTCCCTCTTTCTTCAAGATATCAACAATAAAAGCGTTTGTCTCTTCCTCTTTATCTGATATACCAAGCATTGAAATAACATCGCCAGGTGATGTTATCACTAGAGCACCGTCGGCGATGAGTCTATTGGTCCCCTGTGAAGATGCTCTGAATATGTCGCCAGGCACGGCGGCAACGGGAATACCTAACTCAAGGGCAAACTCAGCCGTATGAATAGAACCACCCCTTAGAGGTGATTCTACAACGATAACAAGGTCTGACAAAGCAGCAATAATACGGTTTCGTGCCACAAATGACCACTTACTACCACGAGCAGCTGGCGGGTACTCAGAAATGAGAAGCCCTTTCTCCGCTATTTTCTTCTGAATGTCACGATTAGAGTAAGGATAATAAACATCTACTCCATTACCAAGAACTGCTATGGTAACACCTTTATCCACAATGTTCCTGTGCGATGCCACATCAATACCCCTTGCAAGACCAGACACAACACAAACACCGCAACTGGCAAGAAGAGTGCTAATCTTTTCAGCAACCGATACCCCATAAGATGATGCTCGACGTGTTCCCACAATGGCGACTTTTTTCCTACATCGCCTCAGAAGGTTAATATTACCTTTGTAAAAGAGCACAATAGGTGGTTTATGAAGTCTAAGAAGGGACCGTGGATAATTTTCATCCAGTATAGTAATAGAACCCACATTTTTAGGTAGTAAGGGCATAGTGTCTTCATCGTCCCTGGCAAACAACCCGCTATCATAAACCTTTCTAAGTTCCGTATACGATGCCCCTTCCAGTGCCATTCTTATAAGTTTATTTCTTATACTCACCAGAACCTCACCATTACATCCATGGCTTTTCTAAAATTCAGGGCAAACCACACATCTTCGTCGGATACTTCTTCCCGTTCTTCTATATCTGCAATAGTTCTGGCAATTCGTGCAATCTTCGACAGATCCCTACCAGAATCCTTACCCATCTGCTTGATCTCCCACAAGGTAGCCTCTGCATCTCCTGTAAAGTTCCCCCTGCTTCTAAAAATACTCTCATCAACTGTGCCATTATAAATACCTTTACCATATCTTCTCTTCTGCATATCCCTAGCAATAAGCACCTTTTCCCTGATATAAGATGTTGTTAGTTCATCTGGTTC
>JALVAT010000033.1 GCA_027011045.1 Microcaldota archaeon
GCGTTCAATTATTTGCGTATCCTCCTTCGGGAAGCTCGCCGATTCGGAACGCGTAGGTGCAACAAACCCTTTATCTATGTTTATTCCAAAAAATTCTTCCCACCGAGCTAACACGAACTTTATTTTGTCTTCCAAGCTCTTCAAATTCTCTGCCATACCCTGTTCTCTTTCCAAACTCTTGAATATTTTTTCTGGGCTAAAATTCTCGAAAACCCATACCCTTTCAACCTTTTCGGCTTCCCTAACGTGACCGAATACATTAAGCCTAGGTTGCTTCTTTACTTTTACTCTAAAATAAATCCACTCAGGCTTCCTTAACGTTCCAAAATTGTATGCACGGTAAAGGAAATTATCCCAAAGGAATAGATCAAATCCTAAACCCCTGTATATAGGGACCCTCAGCTCATTAAGGTTCTCGATCAGGAACAAAATTCTCCTGTAGTCGTCGACTTCTATCTCTTCCCAGGCATCAGGTAGATCGTGATTCAGTTCTTTTACTTCAACCGTTTTCCTAAGAGAAAAGTCTTTCCTTATATTACACAACCTCTCTGTTACTTCCTTAAAAATACTCTTTTTGCGATCTTCTGGAATCTTTCTTGGCATCAAAAAGAGGAGGAAGAATCCGAGAGGAATACTTAAACGGTAGATGTTTTCGTACAGGTACGTGGCTATGTTTAATAGTGTGTCCTGCGGTAATGAGTCGATCAAAATAGTTGCAGAAACAGGAAACTGCGAGACCTCAAACTCTGCATTGAGAAACAGATCCACCATATCTTCTGCAATAACTTCCGCCACATGCTCAGGAGAACACATCGATGGTTCCGTCTTCATATATCTTCACCCTTGAACTGATGGGTATCAACCTTGTAGCATTAGGCAGGCGAACACATGGGATCTCTAGCTCCCTTGCATAGATAGCTATATGAGAGAGCTTTCCTCCCTCTTCTAAAATAATTCCTTTGGCATTTACGACCTTCAGCGAATCGAGTGGAGTTACCCTCTTTGCCACTATAATCTCTCCTGGTTTCTCGAGGGAAGAGACGACACCCTCTACAGTTCCAGGGGAAAGAACCTCTCCCTTATAGGTAGCTATCTTTCTCTCCTTCATTCTCTAACCACCGTTCAAGTAGATTTTTAGCTTCCTTTTTGTAGGGGAGTACATATGGTATAACCATCTCTATCAGTTGTTTCTCATACTCGCATGATGGCGGTACAGCATCTAAATTTCCGTTTATATATGCCAGAAACGGACAGCCTCCTCCTCCACCACACAAACCTTTTTTATAGAGCGGACAAGAGTTGCATCGCGTGCTTCTTAGAGTTTCGGCACGTTTTACCAGTTTAGCGAAATTCGGGTGTGTAAAAATCTCTTCTAGATCATTAACATCACGTATGTTTCCAAACATAAAATCAGGGACGTGAAGACTTGCAGTTCTATTACATAGGGAGACTGTTCCGTCCCAATCTATAGCTAGAAAGTGCCTTGTTTTTGCACAACCGATACTCATATGACAATAGGACACAGGTTTCTCAAGTACTATCGCTTGAACTGCTTTCATAAATATCGGTATGTCTATCGGATCCTCGTCTTTTATCCAGATATCTAATAAAGTTCTCATAAATTTCAAATATTCTTGTGGTGTAATATAAAGATCGGAGAATATCTTTGCCCTGCCCCACATTATCAGCGGGCTTGGTTGTAATCCAAGACCATTTTCTTTGAAGAAGTTATAAAGCTCATGCTCTTTACCTAAATGGTATTTTGTAACCACCATAATAGCCCCTATATGTCTCTGGTGCTTCCTGAGCAATCTTACTGCTCGCATCACATCATCATAGCTACCTTTGTTATTGGAATACACCCTTAGCTTGTCATGTATTTCTTTTGGTCCGTCTAGGCTTATCCCTACATAGACGTTATGTTTTCCGAAGAGGCTCGCTAAATCATCGTTAAGAAGGGTCCCGTTTGTCTGTAACTTAATGCGAATTCTTACACCATCTTTTAGCCCATCAGCCAATTTGCTTATGTATTCTAGCGCTTTCCTATAATTTTCTATTCCCCATAAAAGCGGTTCCCCTCCATGGAATAATATTTCCAAATTAAAGGGAGCGTTTCTTTTTGCATAGTTTAATGCTAACCTAACTGATTGCTGAAAAGTTTCAAGCTTCATGAGTCCAACATAGGGAGAATCACCACCAGGCACATAGCAATACCTGCAACGCATGTTGCAACCGTCACCACTAGGTCTCATCATGAGCGATAGTTGTTGCATCAGCTCCACACCCCTTTATTAGATTTTTTGCATAAAAGAAACAAAGTAAACAGCAATCGCTAGGAGCTTAGTACCTGTCCACGTAATCTTCTGTGGCCCAGCTATCATTATAGTCAGAGTAGTCGCTGTAGTCCAAGTAATCTGAGTAGTCGGAATAATCTGAATAATCACTATAGTCAGAATAGTCAGAGTAATCGTTGTAATCATTGTAGGCTAGATTTCTTGTAGTAGCACGTTTCTTACTTGACTTAAGAAACTCTCTGTCATACATAACGAGTGCTTTTACACTCTTACGGATATATGCAGGTACCATAATACAACACCCCCATATTCCTCCTATTAATATAGGTGATCTTGCCCTATTTATACCATTAGCGCTGGCTAAGCTCACCCCTTTCGCCAACTTCTCCGCCAAAAACCCTTGGATTTTCCTCTCTTCCCCCTGGAACTCCCTCTTTACCCTCTCACCGAAGGATTTCCAAAAACCAGAAAATGCCGGGGGCGGGATTTGAACCCGCGACCTCCGGATTTCTCATCCGGCCTGCGCAGGCACCGGATCGCCAACAGGCGGATTATGAGTCCGGCGCTCCAACCAGGCTGAGCTACCCCGGCAACAGCGCATCAATGTTCGGTGGAAGTATTTAAAGCGTATTCGGAGAGTTCGGGAGACGGGCCGCAGAATGCTGGAAGAACCCGCTCGACGTAATCTGGAACGTTCTCATACATAGAGAAGTCCTCGGGGTGAAATGCGTTAAAATAATCGACAAACTCGGCGAATCCATTGCGAACTAGACAATAATTGATATTTCTAAACCCGTTGGAGTCCGGAGCCAAGAGAACTGCCACCACACGACCGTACCGGTCGTACGGATGCCTCGCGTCTACCTTCAGAACGAAACAGCGGTAATGCTCCGCTATTCTGTTCAGTTCTTCCTTTGAAATCTTACCTGCAGCCGTAGAGAGCTCTGGAGCATCAATATCGGCAAGGCGAACCTTAAATCGCTGGCCTGCCTTGAAACCGTAGAGCGATTTTACCCAAAGGGTATCCCCATCCACCACACGGACGGGACGAACGATTACGTAGTCGTATGGGCGTTCTGTACGCTCGGCACCGTGCAGGGCAAAATAGTAGGATGTCGTGAGGAGAATGAGAAAGGAAAGGAGAAGGGCGTTACTTTTCCATGTTCTCCTCAGAGGGGATCACCTCTGGACGGTAAACGATCACGCCGATGGGGCTGTTGCCCTCAGGGGGGACTAGGTTCGCCGCGATGTGGTTCGGGAAGCGGTACACGCGAGCTGCCCCAAAAATGCCCACAAAATTACCTTCTCCGTTTATCTCGGCGAGGAAGCGGTTAAAATCATCTTCCACCTGCAGGTAGCACTGACGCACGACAATCCCGCCCATATCGGCGCTTACCTCTGAAGAAGAGATGATATTTCTAAACCGCGTCCGTGCCCAGGCGCAGAGACTGCTCCCCGCATTAAATTCATGGATTCTCGGGTTAATGGGAACCGTTCCCACATAGAGAAGGCTCTTGTTGCCGTCAAACGCGATAATGTAGCTCTCGGGGCCGCAAACAGGATCGTTGACGATGATAGAGCGCAGGGATACGATCTTTGACGGGAAGTAGGGGAGATCGAGCTTAGGCACGTTGTCTTCGATGGAAACGATCTGATACGCGCGCTGACCGTACGCCTTCAGGATCCCCTTCTCCAGGCAACGCGGATCGGAAGGAATGGAGTACACGAGCAGGCCGTTACCCCGGTCTACGAGAGACCACTCGGCGGAAAGAGATGCCGGAACGTGGGGGCAACTGGAAGTGCTGTGAAAGTACAGGACAGCCACGGAAAGCAGTACGGCGGCAAGCGCACCTACCAAAATCTTCTCACGATCCCCAAAACGAGAAATGTTCACATCCATGGAAAAACAGGGGATGAAAGGGCATATAAGGGATTAGGCGGCGCAGTGCACCACCCTTGCAAAGATGGAAGCGAAACCCTCCACAGCCATCTGAGCGCCAATTGCCATGATAAACAAGCCCATTAGGCGAACCGTGGTGGATAGAAGCTTCTTGTTAACGGATTTCGTCAGGCGGAGCGTTATGAGCATGGACACCGCCACGGCGAGCACTGCGAGAAACGTGGCAGAAAGGGCGAGGAACGGACCATCCTTCACAGCGAGCGTGATTACGGTGGTTATCGCCGCAGGCCCCGCTATGAGTGGCATGGCGACGGGCACGGTTGCAAGGGACATGAGGTCCTTCTCCTCCTGGCGAGTAAAGGCAATACCGCCCTCCAGAGCCTCCGCACCAATCTTGAACAGGATAATGCCCCCTGCAATGCGAAGGGCGTCGACATCTATGTGAAAGATGTCCTGCAGTATTATCTGGCCCGCCAAGGCGAAGGCTGCCAGTATAAGGAAGCCCAGGACGTTCGCGCGCAGGATAAACCTGAAAAGATCCCGGATATGGTAGTCCTCCCGAAGCAAACCGACCAGAAGGATTTTGTCCGTCGGATCGATCATGATGAGCATCAGTAGAGCCGCCGACAGTATCTGTTCCCACATTGAAACCACCGGAAAAGCAAGATGGAGAAAAGGCTTTAACCCTTGCTGGAACCGCCGGAACGCGAAGTGCTAGCCACGTGTTCCCGGTAATACTTGCACACCGATGTGAACGGGCAGGATTCGCAACGCGGGCGAACCGGGCGACAGACCGCACGGCCAAAGCGAACAAGAGCGTGGTTCACAGGTATCCAATATTCGCGGGGAACAACACGCTTCAAGGCATCCTCGACGTCCTCCGGCTTTGCATCCTCGGGCGCGATGCCCAAACGCTTTGCAACGCGAAAAACGTGCGTGTCGACGGGTATCGCCGGCTTTCCAAAGGCGTAGGCGAGGACTATGTTGGCGCACTTTCTACCAATGCCTGGAATTTTTAGCAGATCCTCAAAGCGGTCCGGAACCTTGCCACCAAACTCTTCCAGAATGAACTGCGCAGCCTTGACGATCGTCCTCGCCTTGTTCCTGTAGAAACCCACGGGATAAATGAGCTTCTCTATTTCGGAGGGATCTGCACGCGCAAGGTCTTCAGGACCGGAATACCGAGAGAAAAGACGCCGGTATGCGGCGTCCGTTGTCTCGTCCTTCGTCCGCTGGGAAAGAATGCACCCGATGAGCACGCGAAACGGATCCTCCCGAACGTGGTCGGGCATGGGCTCGCTGCCGTACTCCTCAATGATTCTGCGTATCACGGGCCACCATTGGGAGTCAGCCACGGAGGGATGGGGAACGATGTTTTTTAAACGCTCCCCCGCGAATCAATAACGGGGGCGTAGCTCAGCCTGGGAGAGCGTCCGGCTGAAGACCGGTGCGTCGTGGGTTCAAATCCCACCGCCCCCACTCTGGGCTCCCAGGCATCCCCCCACAACTAAGAACGACTTCTGGAGAGGAAGGCATGGGACGCGGCGCAAGGAAAACAAAGGAAGAGCACTGCGAGGAAATAAAGGAGAGGGCAAACACCTGGAACTTATCCATAAAGATAGCTAAGCTCACACTGGGCGTCTTCCTCGTTGCCCTGTCCACAATATTCTTCATAATAAGCCTTGAGCACCTCGCAACTGTGCTGCTCTCCAGCGGAAATTACGAGGGCATCTTTGCAACGTTCTTCGCGGACGTCCTTCTGGTGATCATATACCTGGAGGTGGCCAAGACCCTGTTCACATACGTGGAAAACGAGGAAATGTACCTCCACTCCATCATGGAGGCAGCGTTTATTGCGGTACTCAGACAGGTAATCGTAGCAGAGACGCACGGAATGAACTGGAGCGATGCCCTCGGCCTCTCAGCGCTCATATTGGCAATGGGTTTCGTGTACTACCGGCTGTTCAAGCGCGAATGATGGCCTGATAAAAACACGTTCCCACCATTTCAAGGGGGTGATACGATGATCCACGTATTCGGTCACAAGGTTCCAGACACGGACGCCACGTGCTCCGCGATCGCATACGCATACCTGCTCCGCCAGACGGGAAAGGATGCCAAGGCATTCCGTCTGGGAGAGCTAAACAAGGAAACGAAGCTTGTGCTCGAGCGCTTCGGTATTGAGGAGCCTCCCCTCCTCGAGAACGCCGCGGGCAAGGACGTTTGGCTCATGGACCACAATGAATTCGAGCAGAGTGCAGACGGCATCGAGGAGGCGAATATCGTTGGTGTCATAGACCACCACAAGATAAAGTTCTCCTACGGGAAGCCCATAACGTACATAGCGCTCCCGTGGGGTTCCTCCTCGACCATCGTGGCGAAGCTCTTCGAGATTTACGGCGTGGAAATCCCCAAGGAGATTGCAGGGTGCCTTCTAAGCGCCATACTCTCGGACACCGTGATATTCAAGTCCCCCACCACCACAGACGTTGATAAAGAAATCGCAGAGAAGCTCGCAAAGATTGCAGGCGTGGAGGACATCAAGGCATGGGGCATAGAGATGTTCAAGGCGAAGAGCAGCATTGCAGAGAAGAGCGCCCGCGAAATCGTGCTGAACGACTACAAGGTCTACGAGTTCGACGGCAAGAAGTTCCTCATTAACCAGGTGGAGGTCATCGACGACTCCGAAGTGCTCCAGAGAAAGGAAGAAATCCTCGAGGAAATGAAGCGCATAAAGGAAGAGCAAGGGCTCTTTGCAGTGCTCACAATGGTGACGGACATCATGAAGGAGGGTACCACGCTGCTCGTCGTGGCAGACGACTACGAGCCCATAGAAAAGGCCTTTAGCAAGAAGGTAGAGGGCGGCGCCATCTGGCTCCCTGGCGTAATGTCCAGGAAGAAGCAGATCGTCCCGCCGCTTGAGAAGGTCTTCCAGTAGCACTTTTATTTCCTAATTCTCCCCATATTTTTGACTCTAGAGCAACACGCGCGCCCGGTGCATAATTGGGGACCGCAGATCCTCAGTTAGCTCCGCGCCAGCCGAGGATCGGCTGCGGGGGTGGCCGAGGGGTCAAAGGCGTCGGACTTAAGATCCGATGGGCGTAGGCCCTGCGCGGGTTCGAACCCCGCCCCCCGCATCCCTACGTTTGCAAAGATCAGCAAATGTCCCACACAGAT
>JALVAT010000034.1 GCA_027011045.1 Microcaldota archaeon
TTGCGGGATACTCTGGGCTAACTAATGATGAGCTGGAAATGGCCGACGTAACCGTAACCATACCAACGAGCCCAGAGTATCCCGCAATGAATTTATCGCACTCCGTAGCAGTGATCCTGTACGAGATATACGCCAGCAAGCACGATTTCGCCCCACGGGACCCCCCACGGGACGAGTCGTTGAGACTGGCCGATCGCTACTTCGAGGAAATTGCTGCGTGGATTGGGCGAAAGAATCTGCTCGAAACGGTCAAGAGCTGGAGGTCAATACTACGCAGGGGTGCGCGGACAAACAAAGAGGTTATGGCTGTTGTTGGCGTTCTCTCGGAGGTGAAAAAGCGTTGTATGAGCAAGAATTCGTGAGGGATGTTCGTATAGCCTTTGAACAAAAGGATGAAAGATACCTTAGGGAGCTTGCGGGCAAAATAGCGGCGCGCGCTGCGGCAGAGCACGATGAGGACCTCGCTCGGCTCGCAGTGATCGCATATGCTCTTTCCAAGCTCCTCGGAAAGGCACACTTCGTCCAATCGCCCAACTGGCCAAGATACAGGCACGCCATACTGTCAGCCCTTCGCGACGCCGAGAGGGGATACGAGAGACATATAATCCAGCGTGTTGAGCAGACGATTCGCCGTATAGATCAGCAGGACGGCCATTTCGTCAAGAATATCGTGGACAAGGCAAGGGCAAAGATGGCCGCCGTTGCGTACTCCACGGGTGTGTCTCCGGGAATCGCGGCAAAGCTATTTGGAGCGGATCTCGCGGATCTCCTTTCGTACATAGGGAATATGAAGGTGCACGAAGAGCACGAGACGCACATTGGAATACTTGAACGCGTGGAGGCGCTCAGGAGGCTTGCAGAATGAAAATATCCTTTGATGCTGGGCCCCTAATATCCTTCTCGAACACGTGTCTGCTCAGTGTGCTCGACGCTCTGCCCTTTGAACCCGTTGTCGCCCCGTGGGTAGTTAACGAAATCCTGCGGTTCCCGCGGGCCACGAAGCACTACAAGCTCAGCGCGCTCCGGATTCAGAAGTACCTGCTCGACGGAAAAATACACCAGATGGAGCTGGGCAGCAAGGGGGTAGAGCTGGCGGACAGGATACAGCACGTGGCAAACACAATATACTATTCCCGCAAGCGCCCGCTCAAGCTCGTGCACAGGGGCGAGGTGGAGGCCCTTGCACTGGCCATGCTCACGGACAAGATCTTCGCCGTGGACGAACGCACCATCCGCATGATGGTGGAAGACCCCTTCCAGCTGCGCCTAATCCTCGAGTCAAAGATGGGCATGCACATCACAATGGACAAGAAACGGGCAGAGGAGTTCCAAGAACTCGTCGAGGACGTCCTGATGGTGCGATCCGTCGATTTGCTTGCGTACGCTGCGGAGCTCGGCGCGTTCAAGGATGCTCCCGACGAAAGGGAGTTCGTGGAGGCTGCCCTGTACGCATTAAAGTTTGCGGGGTGTTCAGTATCGGAACAGGAGATCAGGGAGTTCCTATCCGCATTCGCAGGGCGGAGATGAGCGATCTTTGGAACATCGTGGCGCTGGGTAGCGAGGCGTTCCCATACATAGCAGAGCCCGATTCTTTCTTTTCCGAGCGAATAGCAAAGCATATGATCTTCGTTGCTGAGCTTGACGGCAAGTTCGCCGGTTTCGTAGATATGGAAAGCGGTAAGGATATCTACACAGCAATACTCGCAGGACTCGCCGTGAAAAAGGAGTTCCGCGGGAAGGGCGTCGGGAAGACGCTCCTCTCCTTTGCTATACGATTTTTGAAGGCGTTAGGATACAGAAAGGTCGTTCTAATCACCAAGCGGGACAACGAACGCGCCCTTGCACTCTACAGGAGTGCGGGCTTCAGGGAAACCGCCGAGAAGAATGGCATAGTGCGGATGGAGCTTCATCTTGAGTGAGATTTATAAGGAATTCGCCCCACCCATAATCTTGGACCTTCGGCCGCACACATAACCGGTTGAGTATGGGGTCGAGCGCAAG
>JALVAT010000035.1 GCA_027011045.1 Microcaldota archaeon
CACATGGATAGACTCTATCGCCACGCCCAGAAGTTTCCAGAGTACTCGTTGGAACTTCCTCGTCGCGGGGTCGATCTTGCAACGGAGTTCATACGGGAGGAATTTGGTTCGGAGCACGACGTCCTCTCCCTTGCGCGCATTAAGGTGGACGGCGATCCGGAGATCCGGAAAGACTATCCCGATGGCGTCCCCAACGAGCATTTACGTGTGGAGCTGTCCGGGGACAGGGTGCGGATTTCGGGCGAGATAGTTCCCCTCTATGCTTATCTTTATCATTTAAGGGATACGCTGAACTCTGTCCATTCTGCGGTAGCTCTGCGCCTCGCAGACGAATACCTGGAATCCACGGCGGACCTTCTGCGCAAACATGGCCTTGATATCGATGCAGAGGATCTCAGAAAGAAGGTAAAAACGCTAGCGGATGCTTACGATCTTTACAATTCCGTTGCCACGGCCCCCGATTGGTTCTGGGACTACGTTCGCATCCATTCACTTTCACCCCTTGACGTCGCCGAGCATATGATCGCTGGGAGGGTTAATCGCGAATTTTGGCAACTGCTCGGAGAACATCCAGAGCTTCGACAGGTTTTACACCCTGATTTTGCCCCTTATCTTTCCGGGAAGGCAAAGGCAAAGGCCAGGCGGTCCTTGGTCGAGCGTAAAGCAGTTTTGGCTAATGTTGACCCGCGGTTAATAAGTAGGGCCATCCGGGCGCTGGGTGCAAAGAATGTTCTGAGAATTCTCGTACATCCCGATATCCCACCCGAGCAGGTTGCAGACGTGCTTTCCAAGGATGTTCCCCTTCCCGAGCTTGAGTATCGTCTCAGGTTGCTTTTGCGGGAACACTCTTTGGATAAGTATGCTAAGCGATTGTCGAAGGACTTGGGGGAGAACCCACGAATATCGAAGCACCTCTCGCTCTACCGCAACCACCCTGTTCTACAGCATTTATCCAAGCACTTGCCCGATGAACTGCTGCGAGATCCTTCCGTTGTTCATGCCTTTGCAAAGGCGTACGATGCAGATCGGGACGTTAGACGGGCATTAGTCACAATTCCCGACGTTCTGTCTGCACAACCGATTCAGCAACTCCTCGAACGCTACACGTCCACAGGCAACCCAATATACCTGCGCAGAGCCGTTAACCTTCTATCAGAGTACGGGCGGATGCTCCGTTACCTTCCAAGGGAACCGCAGGTAGTGCAAACAAAGTCGGACGCCCGTGATTGGGAGCGGTTAATCCGTAAGGATCCTGTTTATCGCCCCATACGCGAGGAGCTTAGTAAGAGCGGTGTAGATGTCTCACAGATCCTGGAGGATCTTGTTCCCCTTGTACGGTCCATGGCGGGGGATGATATCTCGTGGGCAAGGAATCCTCGCAATGCAAAAATTGTTTTTGACGCTATCCGCAGGCATTTCATCCAAAAGGGGAGTTCCAGTACAGGGAGATCGGCAACGCGGATGACCAACAAGATGTTTTACGCCGGTGCTGCTGCCGAGGCGATCTCACGCCTTCTGGAGCTATATGGCGATAAGGTGAACATCTGGCGTCACCCACATGGATACGTCGTTATTTCTATGAGGGGTCTTCGTGATCATGATGCAAAGTTCGTTGCAAAGGTCCCTGATTATCTGCAGAAGGCGTCGGGCATCTCCGTTCCAATGGAGCTACGTGAAACGCATATCCGTATCCCCGCTGACAAGCTTGACAGGGTGGTTTTTGCCCTCAAGGTTCTGGAGGGTAAGCTCCGTGGCGATTCAAGGAAGAAGGTGCGTAGGTTCCGGAGGGTGCTGGAGTCCATGGTCTAAACTGTTTTGATCTTTACTTCCCACTCCTCCGTATCCAGCACGGCGTACGTCTTCTTCGCTCCGCTTCCTTGGTATGAGGGGCTCCCCGGGTTCACGTAAAGCCGCTGCCCATATCGCTTGGTTTTCCACTGGAAGACGTGGGGCACGTGGGTGTGTCCGGTTATGAGTAGGTCGGTTTTGCTCAGGTATGCCCGTATGCTTGCCGGTTCCGTCCAAGGCCCTATTCCGCGCAGCAGTACCGCGTCGGGGGTGCCGTGAACCACCGTTAGTCTTTTGCCGTCAAGTTGGCGCTCTGCCACGAGCGGCAGTTGATTCAGAAAGTCCGCGTTTTCTTTGCGGAGCTCTTCTCGAATTCTTAGAGCATCTTGCACGTATTCCCTTGGCACGAGGCTCGTTTTGCCGTAAAGCACCGCGTAGTCCCACTCTCCGAGCACGGCAACTAGATTGTCAATCTCCGAGAGTGTTTCGACCACTTCGTTGTTTCCTTCCCCTTTCCCGAGGGCGTCCCCCGCGAAAACGAAGAGATCCCATGACCGTTCCTTCACGAGTATCCGGTCGAGGGCGTCGGCGTCTCCATGAACGTCGGCAACGGCTACAATCTTCATTTTGCACCCTGCTCCCTTTGTTGTGGCTGATGTTTACCGGTGCGTCCAGTAAAAGATTATCTTCTCTCCCTCGTTCCTTCGCACCCGCGCGAAGCAGACGCGCTCGAGTTGCACTATTTCCCCTGGTTTTAGGCTCTGGGCCCAGTACTCGATGATTCCCCGCATCCTTTTGCCGGAGGGGTGCAGGATATCTGCATCTATTGTGGACTCTCCGATTTCCGGCACCCACTGGATCTTCCGCATCTTCCCTATTTCGTCACCGGCGTATCTGGCAACCACCTGGTCCCCGGCGCTTTCGATGCGGATGTTGTAGAGGTGCATCAGCCTTACCGTTGCCCCCTCCTCCGGAAGGTCGGACCGCGCTACGTAAAGCCGGTGGTCCCCCTCGGGGAGTCTGTATACGCGCTCGCCGTACTCTGGGTGGTTGGGGTGGTAGGGTATTCTCGCCTCCACGGCGGGCGCGTTCTCCACGATTACCTCTACGGGATCCTCTACGAAGAAGAAGCGCCTCGCGCGCTCGTCAAGCTTCTTCCTATTTATGCCGTATATGTACTCCATGTCCACGTGAAGGTCGCTCTTCTTTGGACCGATCTCCTCGAAAAACTCCCAGAGCGTTTCCGGCAGGATGCCCCTGTTGAGGAGCGCGCGCACGGTGGGTATCTTGACGTCGTCCCAGCCCTCTACGGTCCCCTCACGCAGCACCTGGCGGATGTAGCGCTTGCCCATGGGGATGGAAGAGTCCTTGTCCTCCACGTGGATCCTTCCAAAGTGGATGAACTCAGGGGTGCGCAGACCGAGGGCCCTCTGTATGATCCGCTGTATTTCGCCGTTCGTCTGGTGTTCCTTGCCCCTGAGGACGTGCGTGACCTCAAGTCCATCCTCCACGGCGCAGGCGAAGTTGTAGAGCGGATAGACGTGGTACTTGTAGCCCGTTCTTGGGTGCGGGACGCTCGTTATGATCCTGAAGAGCACGGGATCGCGCATCGCGGGGTTCGGATGTGCAGGATCAATCTTCAGCCTTAGGACGGCCTCCCCCTCTCCAAAGGCGCCCTCGAGCATTTTATCCCATAGCTCCAGGTTCTCCTCAACGCTCTGGCTGCGGTGGGGGCAGGCCTTCCTCTCCTCGCGATACCTGCGCATTTCCTCCGGACTGCAGGTACAGACGTATGCGGCGCCGGCTTCTATGAGCTTCCTGGCATACTCATAGTACATGGGGATCCTATCGGACTCGATGATCTCCTTGTCCCACTTTATACCCACCGCCTTCAGGTCTTCCCGGATTGCATCGTAGTAGGGAAGCTTGGGCTTTGCTGGGTTGGTGTCCTCGAACCTCAGGATGAACGTGCCGTTGTATTTTCTTGCGTAGAGGTAGGATACGAGGGCGCTGCGCAGGTTGCCCAGGTGTATGTATCCTCCGGGCTCCGGTGGGAACCTTGTGGCGATCTTGTCGTGCTTGTCCACGTTCGGGAGTTCGGGGAGCCCCTTCCGTTCCTTTTTCTGGGGCTTGCTGTAGTCGAACTTCTCCATCTCCCTCTTCTGCTTGTCTACGCTCATTCTGTTGACGTCATCCACGGCTTTCTTTACGATGGGCATGATCTCCTTTGCATGCTGCTTCAGGTCTGGGCGCTCTGCGAAGATCTTTCCCACTACCGCGCCAACGGCAGCTCGCCCCCCATGCTCCACGGCGTTTTTCAGGGCGTGCTTATACGCGAGCGTGTAGATCTCTTCCTTCTCCATGATAGAAACCGCACGGGTAATTGGTATAAATGGTTTTGCTCACGATCGGGAACGCAGCCATTTCCTGAATACGCTAAGGATGCCCTTGTCTCGGAAAACTACGACGGTGCGCTCCTTTCTCTGCTCGGAAAACGGCACGAGCGGTATGTAAATCTCGTCCCCCGTGTATATGAAGTCGAAGGGTGCTGGAATTTCCTTCACGTTGTTTAATCTCAGCTCAATTTCGCTCCGCGGCCCGAGTCCGACAATTATCTCCCCTTTTTTACCCTTAAGTCGTATTTCCAGATCTTCCGGGCTCTTGAGTCGTAGGAGGTAGTTGCCCTCGCCGGATTCCGTCTCCGCGAGCACGGGTATAATCTTGCTGAACTCCTTTGCCTTTCGCTCTATTCGCTGGAGTTCCCTTTTCTTTTCCTCTACGATCATATCCAGGATCCTGTGCGGGTCTACGATCTGGTACATCTTTGGACGAATGTCTATCTCGATGACGTAGCCTCTTCTAACGAAGTCTTCAAGGATTTCATATACCTTCGTTCTGGGAACGCCGGAGAGCTCGGAGATCTGCTTGGCACTACTTTCCCTCAGCCGCATCAGCGCGTAGAGGACCCTTGCTTGGTAATCGGTCATGCCGAGGTCCTTGAGGAGCGAGACGATTCCCTCATCCACGCTATCACCTGCACCGACAGGATTATACTACCTGCCCAAGGCTTTTATTACCGCAGGGTGGTAATATTATACATGATCACCTTCCTGGGCCTGGACATATGGACGATCGCCGCCATTGTCCTCTTCCTCTACATACTCTGGAAGGAGCTGCCAGGACAAACGAATTCAGTGTTGGACCGGGTCAGGAACTCCTTTTCCTCCGCGAAGAAGCCCGGGACGTACGTTATCCTCTATTCCTTGCTGTTTTTCATACTGGGAGAGCTTTACGTTGCCTGGCTTCTGGGGTACACGCCTTCGGCGGACTGGTTTTGGCTCCCCTTCTGGGTGGCGTTGATCCTCCTCTTCTACTACTACGCATAAAAACCCTCCTTCCTGTTTTTACCCCATGAAGGACACCCTTTACTTCGCGGCTCGCCTCGCAGGGATGGACACGGGTGCACAGGTCCGGTATCCGTCAGAAGTGGTTGATGACTTTCTTGACGGCGTTCTCTCCATTGTGTCCAGGGCTACAGACCTCTGGATCAAGCGTCTCCCCAGTGTGGACAACCTTGAGGCCATCGCGAAGGATCTTGCCGGGTCCAAAGCCCTTGATGCTCTTCCACGCTCTGTTTTCAGATCCAGAAAGATCAGTGCGGCTGCGGCGGACATCATATCGCCCATTGCCGAGGAGCTGGATCTGAACAAGAAGTCGGTAGCGGCAGTGAAGGACATTCTCCGCATATATGCCGTTCGCTACGTGCTTTCCACGGTGGACGCCCTCCCTGAGTGTACTGCACTGCCGGGCGATCCTGTTTCCGCCCCTGCGGAGGGCATGTTTTTCGTGGTAAGCGGAGAGGGTTGGGTTTCCGTGAAGAAAATCCGTATTACCGATAACACGCACCCCTTAGACGTTGCGTTCTACGCGGCATCCCTTTCCCAGTCCGTCTACGATCACATCGGTAAGGTTGACGCCCGCTGGCCAGATGCCCTTGAGATTGATGGTTGCCACGCCCGGAGCCGCGCTGTTCGGGATGCGCTTGCCGCTTCTGGTGTCTACGTGCACTACGGGCCTGCTTACGACAAGATTAAACCCCCCAAGCGCATAAAGGGCGTGAAGATGAAGTAATTTTTTAACACTCCCCATCATTCTATTCCCATGGACTGGCGCGTTGCCGCTCTCCTCACGGTTTTCTTTTGGGGGGCACAGGCCGTTGTGCTGAAGGCGGTTCTCGGCAAAGTGTCCTGGACCGAAGTGCTCTACGTCCTCTGGGTTGCTGCAGTGGTTTCTGGCGCTGTACTCCTCCTCATATTCGGTGCTCCTCACGTGGATCTGCGCTACGTTCCCTGGATCCTTCTCTTTGGGGTGCTTGGTGCACTGGGCTATGTGAGCTTTACCTACGCGCTTGAGCGGGGGCCTGCCGTTACGGTGGTTCCTCTGACGTCTCTGAACGTTGCATTTGCCGTGTTCCTTTCTGTAGTGCTGCTTAACGAGGAGATCACGTTGACAAGGACCGTTGGGCTTTTGCTGGCGATTGCTGCCGCCGTTTTGCTTTCCCTCTAATCTTTAAATCCTTCCCACCATACTCTCGTCGTCCACTATATTAAACAAGTGTTCGTGTATTCCCCTGCCGGCCTAGCAACCGCCACATCGGCCGACGCTGCGCACCGACTTCGTCGGGCGCACTGGGACACAGTCCCAGCTGACGCGGGTGCGGCACTTCGGCCGCACGCACAACCGGTTGGGTATTGGGCTGCAAGCCCCGGGCCGACGCGGCCCGCGGGTCCGCGGGGCCGGTTGCAAGCAACCAGTCATACGTTCGGTGCATAATTGGGGATCGCAGATCCCCAGTTAGCTCCGCGCCAGCCGAGGATCGGCTGCGGCACTTCAGCCGCACGCACAACCGGTTGGGTATGGGGTCGAGCGAAAGCGAGCACCCCATGCACGGTCACGCATCGCGAACTCCGTTCGCGTGCACGCAAGCGAAGCTTGCGATGTCAACCGGGATACGGTTGCGGGGGTGCCCGAGCGGCCAAAGGGGCCGGATTCAGGGTCCGGTGGCTTAGTGCCTTCCTGGGTTCGAATCCCAGCCCCCGCACTACCTTTCCTTGCGTCTTCTTCGGGATCCCTTTAAATCCACTTATCCCATTCTTCTTGCGGTGAGGAGGATGGCAGGTGAACGTCTTTGGCAATGAATTCGTTGTAACGCCCTGGGAAGTTGAGGGGGAGATCGACTACAACAAGCTTCTGGAGTACTTTGGCGTGGACAGGATCACGGATGATATGATCGAGGAGGTCCGCCGCCTTGTGGGCGACGTGCACCCCTTCCTGCGCCGCCAGATCTTCTACGCGCACCGTGATTTTGATAAGGCCTTGAAGGAGTACGCTTCGGGCCAAAAATTCTTCCTGTACACGGGCATTGCCCCTTCAAAGGGCCCCATGCACTTTGGGCATCTTGTCCCCTTCCTCTTCACGCGATGGATGCAGAGGGCCTTTGACGTGAACCTCTACATCATGATCCCCGACGAGGAGAAGTACCTCGCCAAGAAGGTGGACTCGCTCCGCGCGGTGGACGAGCGTGTTCGGGCGGTGGAGCGCGTCATTGCATCCCTTGGCTTTGATCCCGACAGGACGTTTTTGTTCCGTGATCGGGAGTACATCAAGCACCTCTACGACGCTGCGGTCGTAGTGGCTCGGAGGATTAACTTTTCTGTTGCCCGCGCAGTCTTCGGCTTCGGGGGCGATACGAGCATAGGCCTGATCTTCTACCCGGCACTGCAGATCGTCCCGACACTCTTCGAGAATAACCGCCCTGTGATACCGTGTGCCATCGACCAGGATCCCTACTGGAGGATACAAAGGGACATCGCTGAGAAGATCGGCTACAAGAAGACGTCCACCGTTCTTTCCAAGTTCATGCCTGGGCTAGACGGTCCAACGGGTAAGATGAGCGCCAGCAAGCCCGAGTCGACCATATTCGTAACTGACGACGAGCAGACAGTCAAGCGGAAAATTATGAACGCCTTTACTGGCGGCCAGCCCACGGTGAAGGAGCAGCGGGAGAAGGGCGGCAACCCTGAGATCTGTTCGGTGTACAAGTGGCACACACTCTTCACAGAGGACGACAGGGAGCTTGCGGAGATCTATCATGACTGTAAGTCCGGCGATCTGCTCTGTGGCGAGTGCAAGCTCCGCCTGTTGAAGAAGGTGCAGGGCGTTCTGGACGAGATCCGCGAGAACGAGAAGCACGCGGAGAAGAACCTGGAGAAAATAAAGTATGGCGGGGAGCTGGCGTCCCGGATGTGGGAGTGGGAGTTCCCGTACGATTAACGGCTTCGCTTCTTCCTCTTTTTCCCTGTGCCTTTGCCCAATGCATCGAGCGACTCCATGATCTTTAGTGCGTGGGGCTCGATCACTTCGGAGGTCCACTGCCTGAGCATCTCCACGTGCCTGTTAAGCGTTTTTCCGCTCATGGCAGCCCCTTGTCTGGCGAGCTTTCCATAGATGTACCTCATCAGGAGTTTTTCCGCCAGATCGCTCTCCTTTTTGATGTTTGCCCCCTCTACGAGCTCCCTTATCTTAATGGGTGGTATGTATGGCAAGGGGACGCCTCCCTTCACGTCTTTAAGGGCCTGCTTTGCCAGCTCCCCTATTCTGAGGCGCCTTTCATGTCTTTTAATTTCCTCTGGAGGTATGCGGTGGATCTTCTGGAGCGCCTTAGTCTGAACCGTCGCCGTCCAGCGCATAAGGTTCTTCCAATCTGCCGCCAGGGTTAGGGGGATCTTCTCCTTGCCCTGCACCCTGTTGACCTTCTTGAAAAACATGTGGAGAGCCTGAACCATCGCCTCTGGTCTTAACTCCTCTGGAACGCCCGTCTCCCTTGCTATTCTTTCCACGGTGTCGTGGTGGAGCAGGGGAACCTCGCCGAAGCGGCGGCCCACTTCGATGTGGTCTTCAATGAGCTTGTTCACCTTCGTGTAAAAGTCAAGGGGTATTTCCTTTCCCACGGGCCGTTCGAGGATCTTCTTGCGAACAACTCTCCTTTCAGCTCTCCGCCCTTTTGGCACGTGCCTCACCGGGATGATAACACCGTTGTGGTATTTATTTTTTGGCGTTGCAAATATTTACTGCCCGTGCGTTCATCGGGAATTTATGAGCGAGGTGCTGGTGATGCCGTCCCAATTTTAAGCACTCGCAGGAAAAAGGGATACATGGAGCCTGAGCGCATTGCTCGTTCTCTCTCGGAGCTGGAGCGTAGGGTCATTAGGTACGTAGATAGAAGGCGATCCGTTTCTGACGTTGCAAGGGCTGCAGGGCTCTCCGAAGTCGAGACCATGCGAGGGCTGCAGTACCTCTCCAACAAGGGCGTTGTGCGCCTTATCCGTGAGGAACAGGAGCGCATCGTCCATACTGAGAAAGGGAAGGCCTATCTGAACCAGCCGCTGCCCGAACGCAGGATTTTGGATGCGCTCAAGGATGGACCAAAGTCCATTAGCGAGCTTCCCGTCTCAAAGGAAGAGTTTTCCGGTGCGATAGGCCTTCTTAAGAAGGAGGGCCTTGTGCGCTTCGAGAGGGGTACCCTCACGCTCACGGAAAAGGGAAGGAACTTTGTCTTCCCTTGGGAGCGCTGTTACGATCGTTTGGACTGTCTGGACGAAGAATCCTTTAAGCTCCTGAATCGCAGGGGTCTGGTTACAAAGGAAAAGGTCGTTGCGTGGTATGCCGAGCCCACAGAGCTTTGGCAGGAGGTTCTGCCGCACGTGCGCGACGATCTCATCGATTCCATTACCCCAGAAATCCTTCGCAGCGGCGAGTGGAAGGGGCGCGAGTTCAGGGCATATGACGTCGTGTCCCCCATTCCCAAGCGCTATTATGGGAAGAGACAGCCATACTACGAGTTCCTCCGCCGCGTGAAGGATCGTTTATATGCGCTGGGCTTCCAGGAAGAGGAGCCCGGGGAAATCGTTCTCTCCATGTTTTGGAACTCCAACGCCCTCTTTATGCCCCAGGATCATCCGGCGTCGGATATCCACGATATTTACCTCCTTTCCGCCCCGAAAACCCATGCGGAGATTCCTCCAGAGTGGGAGGAGTATTTGGAACGGGTAAAGCGCGTCCATGAGCGCTCTTGGGGCTACAAGTGGTCCGACGAAAAGGCTTGGCGCCTCGTCCTGCGCTCCCACGCCACCGCGATGTCTGCCATGCTCCTCGCCCACAAGCCAAGGATCCCTGGCAAATACTTCACAATTTCCCGCGTGTTCCGCCCCGATGAATTTGATTACAAACATCTCCTCGAGTTTAACCAGCTCGATGGTGTTGTGCTGTCCGATGATATTAGCTTCAGGGATCTTCTTGGGCTTCTGAAGGATTTCGCCAGGGAGTTCGCCGGAACGGATCGTGTCAAGTTTAAGGCGGGCTACTTCCCGTTTACGGAGCCCTCGGTGGAGCTCTTCGTTAAGCATCCGGAGAAGGGGTGGATAGAAATAGGCGGTGCTGGCATGTTCCGGGAGGAGCTACTGGAGCCCTTCGATATTCACGTCCCTGTGATTGCTTGGGGCCTTGGCATCGGGCGATTCGCCATGATGGAGCTTGGCATACAGGATATCCGTGAGTTCTACTCCAAGAGGCTTGGATATCTGAGGAGCGCCAGGAAGGTCTGGAGGGTCTGAGATGCCCAAGTACGAAGTGCGGAAGGAAGACCTCGAGCGCCTTGTGGGCCGAAGCTTTACCCTTGAGGAAATTGAAGACCTTCTTTTCGATCTAAAGGCGGAGCTGGACGACTACGAGGACGGAATAATCACCGTAGACTATTCCGACACGAACAGGCCCGATATGTGGTCCGTAGAAGGTCTCGCCCGCGAGATGCGGGGCTACCTTGGGATTGAACGGGGGTGCCCCACCTACGACGTTCGCCCATCCGGCCTGGAGCTGCGTGTGGACTCCTCTGTTCAGCGTGTGCGACCCTTCGTTGCAGCTGCCATTGTAAAGAACGTGAATCTTGGGGATGCAGGCTACGAGCAGCTCATACAGCTACAGGATAAGATCATGCTCACCTATGGTAGGAAAAGGAAGCGGGTGGCAATAGGCACGCACAATTACGACCTTATTTCCTTCCCCCTGCGGTATACCACGGCGGATCCCGACGCGGTTTCCTTCGTGCCCCTTTGGAGCGACCGAAAGATGACCCTGCGCGAGATCCTTCGGGAGCACGAGAAGGGGAGGGAATACGCCCATCTCCTTGAAGATTTTGATCGCTACCCCATTCTTCTCGACGCGCAGGGCCGGGTGGTCTCTTTCCCCCCTATCATCAATTCCAACGATCTGGGGAACATCGGTCCCGAAACACGAAATATCTTCATTGACGTGACTGGTACTGATGAGCGCGCCGTGATGACCGCTCTGAACGCCGTGGTGGCCGCTCTTGTGGAGCGTGGTGGTTCAGTAGAGTCCGTAACGATCGTTTACCCGGACCGTACCGTTGAAACCCCCGATCTAACGCCGCGGCAGTTTAAGGTATCAAAGTCCTACGTTGAGCGCATCTCCGGACTTCACCTTACGGAGGAACAGTTCAGGGAGCTCCTTGAAAGGGCAAGATACAGCGTTCTCTCCGTGGACGGAGATCTTTGGACCGTTGCCTACCCCGCCTACCGATCGGACATTATGCACCAGCGCGACGTGGTGGAGGACGTCCTCATTGCCTACGGCTACAACAGGGTGGAGCCCAAGCTGCCCAACATAATGACCAAGGGCGGCGCTTCCGAGTATACGAAGCTCGAGGATGCAGTGAAGGAGTTGCTCATCGGAACTGGTGCCCAAGAGATCGCCACGTTCATCCTTACCTCCCGTTCCGTCCTTGAGCGGGCGAAGCACGTTCCAGTCGTTGTCCTCCAGAACCCCATGACCGAAACGTTTTCCCTCGTTCGACCGGCTCTCTTCCCCACCGTTATGGACTTCCTCTCGGCAAACACTGGTGAAGACTATCCACAGAGGGTTTTTGAGGTTGGGGACGTCGTGGTTTACGACGGTTCCTCCCCCACCGGCACGAGAACGGAGCAGCACGTTGCCTATGCCCTTGCCGCGTCCAACGCAACGTACACCGATGTCCGCCAGGTGCTTGAGTTCCTCTTGGATCCGCTCGGAGTGTCCTACGAACTCAGGGCAAAGGACTACCCGTTCTACGTGCCTGGGCGTTCTGCAGAGCTTCTAATAGGGGGCGCTCCCGCCGGCCACATCGGCGAGGTGCACCCAGAGGTCCTTGAGGCCTTTGGTGTGGAAATGCCAGTGGCCACCTTTGAACTGTCGCTTTCGAAGCTCCTGGAGGTTCTGCGATGATAGACACTACATACGCCCTTCTCTCTTACCTTTTCGGGTCCATCCCCTTTGCCTATATCCTCGCTCGCCTCTACGGGAAGGACATCGCCAATTTCGGGGATAGAAACCTTGGGGCCACCAATGCCTACTACGCCACGGGCAGGCTGTGGGTTTGGGTAGCTGCGGCGGTTCTTGACGCCCTTAAGGCCTTTGTACCGGCGTACTTTTGGGGGCCTTGGTATGGTGTGATCGCCGTTTTCGGCCACATCTTCTCTATCTTCGGGTTTTTGCTCGTGCGCAGGCTCGTGTCGGGGGCGGGCACCGCATCCACCATCGGTCTTGCTCTTGCCGTTGAACCGAGGCTTGTACCTATTGCGTTCGGTATTTTCGTTGCTTATTACCTTGTTCTTCGACCGGGTGGGGGCATAATGGACTTCTTCGCTGTGGAACGGGGCTATACCGGCGGGATGGTTATGCTCTGGGCAACGTACGCCCTCGCCTGCCGCTTTGGACTTCTTGTGGGGGATGCAGCAGATGCTCTGCTCGCCCTCGTTGTCGTGGTGTCCTTCATCTACGCCTATAGGCTGAGGTACCTGTACGTGAAGTGGGGGATCTTGCGCTTCCGATAGGGGGAAAGGATCGGGAAATTCCCTCTTCGCTCATTCCAGAACTTCCTTTTTCTTAACCTTGAGTCCCTGGAGCTCGTATACGATGGGCGTTCCCGTCGGCACCTCCAGTTTTGGGATTTCTGAAGGGGGAATGCCCTCGAGCTTCATGATGAGCGCCCTGAGTGTGTTTCCGTGGGCTGATACCAGCACGGTCTTGCCCGCCTGTAGTTCGGGGTAGATACGGTCAACGAAGTACGGCCACATGCGTTCCTGGCACATCTTCAGGGATTCCGTGGCGGGGAGCTCGCTCGGCGGAATGTTCTTGTACTTTTCCTCGAACCTCGGGTGCCGGGGATCGTTCCAGTCCAGTGCTGGCGGCGGAGTATCGTATCCACGCCTCCACGCCCAGAAGAGCTCGTCTCCTACCTCCTTTCGTACTTCGTCCTTGTTCCTTCCCTGTAGCGCTCCGTAGTGTCTTTCGTTTAGCCTCCAGCTCCTGTGAACGGGTATCCAGAGCCTGTCGAGCTCTTCAAGCGCCAGAAACGTGGTTTTTATGGCGCGCTTTAGCACCGATGTGAACGCCACGTCTGGATAAATACCGAGCTCCGCGAGCTTTTTTCCTGCCCTTCTTGCCTCCCTTTCGCCCTCAGGGGCAAGGGATACATCGGTCCATCCTGTGAATACGTGCAGCTCGTTCCACTCGCTCTTTCCGTGGCGAAGAAGAATGAGGGTGGCCATGTTAGTCCACCCTGTAGAGGGAAACGATTTCCTTCCAGTCCCTGTTGCGCTCCCGCTTCCAGAAGGGGCCCTTGCGCACGGAGGGCCAGCCTTCCTCGTAGGGCATCTTATCCTCGTTCACGTAGAAGATGCCAGTGGGCACCCTTGCGTCTGGATCGAGGTTGTAGTTCCACTCCCTTGCCCTGCGGAGCGCTGCTTCGAAGTCCTTGGGGTCGTGGCCCTCTTCCTCGAGCCGATACACGTGCTCCCTGAAGTACTGGGTTGTGTCGTGGAAGGAGACACAGGGCTGGAGCACTTCGACGAGCGAGAATCCCCTGTGCTTTATGGCTGCCTTGAGCGTTTCCTTGAGGTGCACCACGTCGTAGGCGAACTCCCTGGCGACGAAGGTGGCCCCTGCCTCCAGCGTGAGGGCTATTGGGTTCAAGGGCTCCTCGAAGGTCCCCAAGGGCGTGCTCTTGCCCTTGAAGCCCTTCTCCGTTGTGGCCGTTGCCTGTCCCGTCGTGAGGGCGAAGACCTGGTTGTTGTGGAGGACCACGGTTATGTCCGAGTTGTACCTCGCCGCGTGGAGCAGGTGTGAGATCCCCTCGTTGAGGAGACCTCCGTCACCGCCGTAGGCGATCACCTTTAGCTCCGGGTTTGCCAGCTTTATGCCCACCGCTGGGGGTATTGCCCTTCCGTGGAGCCCGTAGAATCCGTTGACGTTTATGTAGTCGTAGATCTTGGCACCACAGCCTATGTCAGCCGTGATGACGAAGTCCTTGCGCTGGGCGAATCCCTCGTTGATCAGCTCGGCGATGGCCATCTTGCTGGCCGTGAGGATGCCGAAGTTACCACATCCGGGACACCAGGTGATGGGTGCCGGGGTGTTCAGGTCGTTTGGGGTCATGGCGCACATCTTCACAACCTCCTTATGATGTATTCGGGGGTGAA
This sequence comes from Microcaldota archaeon, assembly GCA_027011045.1. Classification (GTDB taxonomy): domain Archaea; phylum Iainarchaeota; class Iainarchaeia; order JAADDC01; family JAADDC01; genus SZUA-1452. The sequence continues at coordinate 14,379 of JALVAT010000035.1, forward strand.
GGGCCTCGCGTCGTACTTCAGGATCTTCTCCTCGATGATCATCCCAGTCTTCTCCGCTATGATGTCTCCCAGGAGGCCCGTGACGTTGTTCTCCACGAGCACAATCCTCTCCGCATCCTTTACGGCGTCGAGGAACTGATCCACGGGGAACGGCTCGATGTAGGATACCTGGACGAACTTCCACCCGTCCAGCCGCCTTATGGTGTCCAGTATTGCTCCCTTCGTGCTGCCCCAGGACACGATGACCTTGTCGCCGCTCCCGTAGACGCTAACTGGTTCGAGCCTTTCGATCTCCTCCGCTATGTACTTCACCTTGCGGAAGCGCTTGTCATTCATCTTGATTGCCCATTCGCCCTCCTCCGTGGTGTATCCGTACTCGTCGTGCTCGTAGGATGTCGCGCGCACGGGAACGTCTGCCTGCCCTGGAACGGCGCGCGGGGAGACCCCTGTTTCCGTTATCTCGTAGCTCTTGTAGTCGGAGGGCACGTTCTCAATGATGAACCGCTCGGGCTTCACGCGGGGAGAGAATCCATCCACGGTATACGTAGATTCCGCGAGGTGCTTGTCGGAAACGATGATTGAAAGCACCCTGTACTTGTATGCAAGGTAGAACGCCTCGAGCGTCCTTTCAAAGGCCTCCTTTGGATCGCCAGGGGCGACGACCACCTTGGGGTACTCACCGTGGCCGATGTTGACCGCCATCTTTAGGTCGCCCTGCCCAGTGTACGTGGGGATCCCCGTGGACGGCGCGTTGCGCATGGCGAGGTACGCAACGAGGGGCACCTCGCTCATGCCCTGCATGGACATTGCTTCGCCCATGAGGGCAAAACCACCGCCAGAGGTTCCAATCATGGTCATTGCCCCGGCGTAGGATGCGCCGAGCGCCGCGTTTGCCACTGCAATCTCGTTTTCCAGCTGAATGACCTGGTAGTCGTACTTCGTCTGGAGTGCCGCTAGGTAGTGGAGCACGGGCGTAGCCGGTGTCATGGGATAGGCAATGTACAGGTCAATGCCCGCAGCTATCGCCCCGAGGGCCACCGCCTGGCTCCCAGAGATGAAGTAGCGGGGCTTCTTTTCGGGCTTTATATCAATGGCGTGTCCCGCGTCCACCGCGTCGTATCCCCTGCGTGCTGCTTCCACCGCCGCCTCGTTGCCCTTGAGTTCCTCGCGTATGGTCTTTTCCAGCGTCTCAAAGGGCATTCCGAAGCGCTTCCACGCCGCGGCTATGAGTATTGTGTTCTCCATGATGCGTGGGGCCTTGAGTTCCTTGATGATCGCATCCGTGTCAACGGAAATCTTCTTCTCAGCGTTCACCCTGTTCGGGGCAAAGATTACGGCGTTTTCCTTCATCTCTGCGGCGTGTTTGACTATTGTATCGTCGTTCAGAGCAATTACGATGTCATGACCCTCGAACTCGTGGGACATTATGGGTTCGTCGGAGATCCGCAGAACGTTGAAGTTGTGGCCGCCCCTTATAAGGGACGGGTAGTCCCTGTAGTTAAAAACGTAAAAACCCTCCCTGACGAAGGCCTTCCCAAGTATTTCGGCAGCCTTCGCGATTCCCTGTCCGGCCTCCCCGCCGATCAGTATCTGCCGTTCCATGCTGTTAAGACGCTGTCACCATTTAAATGAGTGCCTGTTACGATTGTTACATGGAGTCTGGGGATAGTGGTCGCCTCTCCTTTTCACAGCTCCTGCTCATTCTTCTGGGGCTCGCATACGTTGCTGTGGGCTTCTGGTACCTTCAGGGTCTGAATTGGGTGCCACACGCTCGGAGTTACGCTCAGTATCTACCCGGCCTGAAGGCAGAATATTATGGCATCGTGCCGTATCGTTCTGGAGCCATACTCGCCCTTCGTCTGGACTCCGGCGCCTACGGTCTTGTGGCTTTGGGCCAGTATGGCGACGTTCTGTGGTCTGCCAAGGTTGGCGGTCCCGTTCTCGCCTTTGCAACCTCTGATGTTGGTAGCGTCTACGCTGCTATTGGTATCGGCAATCGGCTTGATGTGCTACGCTTCCCTGGCGATGGGGGCTATTCCCCTGAGCGTGTCCAGAGCGTTTCCCTTGGTGATTGGTCCGTTGCTTCTCCCCTTTCCGTACCCGTTTCTGATAATCTCGTTATCCCTGTCCAGTCCAACTCCCGCTCCGGGGTCCTTGTTCTCGCCCCCGATTCCAATACGGGCACCGTATACTACTGTGACTCCTGCGACTTTACGCTAATTTCCTCCGCCCGCTACAAACCGAACCGCTTCTCCCCGTATCAATACGTATACATGGCAACCTCTCGCTACGGCGGACTTCTCTTCGAGGGCGGCTTCGGATCAGCAAAGGATCTTCCCGTTGTGCCCCTTTCCTTCTGCGACGGCTATCTGATCTCCGCTTCTCCCAATGGCCACCTCTTGGTAGGAACGATTGCGGAGAATAACAGCACCTACGAGTACAACGAGTTTAACATCGGCGTCAGCACAGCCACCTGCAGCGACGGCATCGTCTTTGCTTACACCGCCACGGATCGCCTCCTCGTGCACCCAGTAGGCGGCAAGCTCTACTTGGGGCCCAACTACTTGAAGCCCGTGACCTCTGCAACAGATGTGGTCTACTCATGGGTCGCCGGCGCACGCGGCGGAACCCCTGCGCTCCTACACAACCCATCTGGCTCTGTTTCCTGCCCCGACAGCTTTGTTTCTGCCGATGTGAATGTGACCTCCGGGAGCGACCCGTACACGAGCTTCAGGATGCTCTCCGCTACCGTGCACCTTGCTCCCTTGAGTGCGCCGGCGCTCCCTCTACGCCCGCTTCCGGTAAAGCAGGACTACTGGTGCTACAACCCGTAGCGGCTCAAAGCGTTTAATACTTGCTCGTGCACCTCCCGCGGGCTCCCCCTTCCATCCACCACCACGAACCCTTCCCTCTCGGCGATTTCCAGGTACTTCTTCCGCACCTTCCTTAGAAACTCGAGCTGCTCGAACCGCTGGACGAGCCCGTCGTCTCCGTGGGCCCTTGCAATGATTCGCTCCATGGCAACCTCCGCGGGAACGTCTATCAGCACAGTCACGTCGGGCCTTGGAAACCCTGAGTTCAACTGGCGAATGAACTCCTCGCTCAGCCCCTGTAGTGTTTGATAGACCATGGATGACCAGTAGTAGCGCTCCGATATGACGATTTCCCCCCACCTTCAACGCCGGTTCTATGATCTTCTTCACGTGCTCATTGCGGTCCGCCGCGAACATGAGCGCCACGGTTTTCGGATCTGGGACGTCCTTGGAGCGGAGGAGCATCCTCAAAAAGTATCCTGTGAAGAGGTCCTTGGTGGGTTCCTCCGTTAGGACGACGTCTTCGCCCCTTCGGACGAGATAATCCGCCAGCAGCCTTGCCTGCGTGCCCTTTCCCGAGCCATCGATGCCCTCGAATACGATGAACATGTGATCCATTTGCACTGGAAGAATAAGAAGGGAGTGGTTCGGAGGATCAACACTCACTTCGCTTTCTTAACCACGGGAATCTCGCGGTACTCCTTGGGCAGGTACGGGTGCAGGACCTTGGGGATCCTGACCACCTCGTTCTCCGGGTCGTAGTGGTTCTCCAGGATTGCCAGCATAACGCGCTGTGATGCCAGAGCCGTGCTGTTCAGCGTGTGCACGTAGTCGGTCTTGCCGTCCTTCCTACGGTAGCGTATGTTTGCCCTGCGTGCCTGCCAGGCGAGGCAGTTTGAACAGGACACCACCTCGCGGTACCTGCCTTGGCCCGGATACCACGCCTCTATGTCGTGCTTGCGCGCTGCCACCATTCCCAGGTCTCCAGAGGATATTTCAACCACGCGGTACGGTATTTCCAGCTTCTGCAGGAGTTCCTCTGCGTTGCTCTGGAGGAACTCGAATTCCCTCCAGGAATCCTCTGGGTACACGTAGGAGAACTGCTCAATCTTGTGGAACTGGTGCACGCGGAAGATGCCCTTCGTATCCTTGCCGTGGGATCCCGCTTCCTTGCGGAAACAGGGGGACCAGCCTGCATACCGCTTGGGAAGCTCTCCTATCTCAAAGATTTCATCCATGTGGTAGCCCAGGATTGCGTGCTCTGCGGTGGGGATCAGGTAAAGGTCTTCCCCTTCGATCTTGTATATGACGTCCTCAAAGTCTGTGAAGTACGTCGCCGCCTCTTCTACGCGTCTGCGCATCATGTATGGTGGTATGATCGGCTCGAAGCCCTTTTTCATAAGCTCCTCAAGACCCCAGCGTGCCAGCGCCAGGTCCAGGAACACCAGTGCCTTCTTCTCGTAGTAGAATCTGCTCCCGGACGTCTTGCCCGCGCGCTCCGTGTCAGCCACGTCGAGCATCTCTATGAGGTCGTAGTGGTGGGGCGGCTGCCAGTCGATGACCTCGTGCTCCACGTCAAAACCGTCCGTTTCTTCCTTGAACTGATCGATGTACTTCTTCCAGACCCTTGGCTTGCCCCAGAACTTTATGGGCTTGTTGTACGAATCGTCGGGCCCTATGACTACAGCAGGGTGCAGGAAGTTGGGCAGGAGGCGGAGCTTTTCCTCTATGGTCTTCTTTAGCTCTGCTTCCCTCTTCTCGAGCTCCTCTATCCTTTCATCCAGCTCCTTTGCCCTCTTCTTCAGCTCCTCTGCGGCGTCGCGCTTGCCTTCCTTGAAGAGCTTCCCTATCTCCTTGGATATTTTGTTCCTCTCGGCGCGCAGACCGTTGAGCTCCTTCAACAACTGGCGCCACTCCGTATCGAGCTTCTCGATTTCCTCTACCACGGGAATTAGCTCCTCGAGGTAGCGCTTCTTCAAGGTTTCTATTACCGCTTCTTTCCTCTGCCTGATGTCCTCTATACCCAACACGCTTTACACCTCCGAAAACTAGGGCGATCAGGAGAATAAGTCCGAGCGTCTATGCAGATTGGTACGGCATCGCCCTCCATAGAAAGGGGATTTTGTGGTTTTTATATCTTGCAGCTGGGGTGAACCTCTGCCCCCAGTCGCTCGGCGTGTTTGACGAGCTGCCTGTCAAAGCTGGCGATGGGCGTGCCCAGAATTCGCCCGGTTTGGATGAGAACCGTGTCGTTATAGCGTAGCAGGCTGATATTCTCACTTCAATTTCATCGGCGCCCTCCATGATGTTCCTAGCACGCTCGTGGTCCTCCACGGTGTACGCGAAGAGAACGTTGGTATCCACAAGTATCATTTTGTCGCCTCCCCCATCGCCTCATCGGTCGCTCTCTCAGTTTCCGCCTCCGTTATCTTTCTCCCCAGCCGTACCGTGGGGAACCTTGGCCTTGCTGGACGTAGGATAATTTTTTCCCCTTCAAGTTCAACCAGGAGCAGCATTCCCTCTCGCAGGGGTAGCCTTTTCCTTACCTCTGCTGGGATCGTGATCTGGTAATTCCGCAGGATCTTCACGGTGGTGGCTTTCACGTAGATATTCCAGATTTGTAATATTTAAGTGTTGCTACAGCTTTTCCATCCTCACCGGCACCGTCTTGTAGGAGGGGATCTTCGTCTCGGCATCCAGGTCCAGTGGGGTTAGGACGTTCACGGGGAAGTCTGCAAAGTGGAAGGTCGTGGCCACCACACCCTCCGGCACGCGCGGCTCAATGTGGACGGTGCCCTCCAGCTCTCCCTCCGGCGATTCAATGCGTATGCGATCCCCCTCCTTCAGGCCCTCGCGCTCGGCGTCCTTGGGGTTCATCCATACCGCGCGGGAGCTGAACATACTCATCAGTGCTGGGGACGACCTCGTTAGGTCCCCCGTGTTGAAGTGTGGCATTCTCCTGGCCGTGAAGAGCGTGTACGGGTAGCCGGGGTGCTCCACTATGCGCGCGTTTATCCTGCAGAGTCTCTTGTGGCGTGCACCCTTTTCTGCGAAGGCATCTTCGCCCCTGTAGACGTTCTCAGGGTCAATGTGCATGTATCCATCAACGTTTGTTGTTATTTCGTAGAACACGTCCTTTGCGCTCTTCCAACCCCAGTCGTCGCCCATGCGCCTCGCGAGCTCCGATATGAATGCCCACTCCTGCCTCGCTTCGCCAGGTGGGGGAACTACGCGCCTAACATAACGTACCCGTCGTTCCCCCGTTGTGATTGTGCCCTCGCGCTCGAAGAGCAGGGGTGTTGGTAGGATAACATCTGCAAATTCGCTTGTTTCGTTGAATATGGGGGTTGCATGAACGATAAAAGCCCGTCTCATGTTTTCCCAGGCTCTTTTCAGCGCTGGAAGGGATCGTGCGGGGTTAAACTGGGAGATGAAGAGGAAGCTCACGGGATCCGATATCATGAACTCCGTTAGCGTCTTGCCCCAGCGGGGGGCGATGCCCACATCTCCGGCTCCCTGGATGTTTATTTTGCCCCTACCCGTCACAATCTTCCCATTTTTCAGGATCGCAATCGCGGTGAGGGCCTTCACGGCGTCCGTTCCGTGGTACGTCTGCGTGTACTTCATCCCATGCATTACACCAATTTTCTGGGCGTTTGCGACCACCGTACCGAGCTCCCTTATGCGCTCCGCAGGAACTCCTGTGATTTCCTCCACAGTCTTGGGAGAGTACGGCTTAACGCTTTTCTTGAGCTCATCGTAGCCAGGCACGTCTGTTTTGACCCCGTGGGTGTAGATGAGCTCGTGGAGAATTCCCAGAACAACGAATACCATTCGTCCCGGCTTAACGATCACCTTGTAGTCCGAAAATCGCGCCGTCTCGTCATCCCATATGTTTATCGTGAGCAGCTTCAGCCCCTTCTTTTTCGCGGCCATTATCTTCGAAAACACTGTTGGGTAATTGCTTGCAGGGTTTGTTCCCACCACAACGAGGAGATCCCAGCCATATACGTCGTTCTCGAAGTCCTTTGTGGCTGGAATCCCGAGCATATCCTTGTACGCCTTCACTGTGGGCGCGTGGCACAATCGTGCGCAAGAGTCTACATTATCTGAGCCGATCACCTCGCGGGCAAACTTCTGGATCGCGTAGTTGTCCTCGTTTGTGATTTCTCCGCTTCCTACCCACCCCGTGTCTCCCGGGGCGGTGTTTTCAAGCTTGTCCTGAATGAGATCAAGCGCGTACTCCCATGAAACGGGCGAGAATTCCCCGTCAGCTTCTCTTACAAGCGGTTTCGTGACTCGCTTTGGCTGCAATGTGTGGATCGAAAGCCCCTTTACACACGGACGTCCCTCTGATACGGGATCTGTTGGATCCGGCAGTACTCGCACTATTTTGCCGTCTTCAACCACGTACTTGAGCCTGCATCCCGCTCCACAGAATATGCACGTCGACGGTATGATCATACTTGCACAACGCACCCCCAGAATAAAAATCTGTGTGGGACATTTGCTGATCTTTGCAAACGTAGGGATGCGGGGGGCGGGGTTCGAACCCGCGCAGGGCCTACGCCCATCGGATCTTAAGTCCGACGCCTTTGACCCCTCGGCCACCCCCGCAAC
>JALVAT010000036.1 GCA_027011045.1 Microcaldota archaeon
GATCATCACCGTCCTGATGCCCGCCCTTTTTGCTCTCTCGATGGCGTCACGTACTCCCGCTCTTATGGGATCCTGGAGCCCCACCACGCCGAGGAGCACGGTATCTCCGTTCCACGCCGCGATGGCCAGGGGTTTCAACCCCCTGCGCGCGAAGTCCTCGGGTATTTCAATAATTTTACGGCCGTGTTCTGCCTGCGGTATTACGGACAGGACGGTTTCTGGAGCGCCCTTTACCACGTGCCACTCTTGATTGCTATCCCCCGTAACGACTTCCATGTACCGCCATTCCTCGCTAAAGGGCCTCACAATTCTAACATGAGCCTTTTTACCGGTAGACCACTCTCGGATTGCCAGATCCACCGGGTCCTTCGCGGAGCTGTCGGTACACGCCCCTGCCAGGTTTCTAATCTGCTGATCTCCCCAGAATTCAGCAACTCGAAGCCTGTTTTCTGTTATTGTGCCTGTTTTATCCGTGCAGATAACGTCCAGCGATCCAAGGTCCTGAATTGCTGATAGTCGTCGCACAATCACCCCGTCTTTAGCCATTGCCCTTGCCCCGAGCGCCATGGTGATCGTTACCACCGCTGGCAGGCCTTCGGGTACTGCAGCCACGGCAAGCGCTATTGCGACCATTGCTGCGGTCTCAAGCCCCGTTCCACGCGCGTAGAGGGCTAGGAACACGACGGCAGCTATTGCCAGCACGATCCGGGATATTTGCGCACCCAATCGCCTCATTTCCCTTTGGGCAGATGACTCGCCGTATTCCGCTTCCAGGAGCTTGCCAATTTTTCCCATCCTCGTTTTTCTGCCCGTTGCCACTACGATGGCCTTTCCACCCCCGCGTATCACCGAGGTTCCCGCGAACACCCGCTCACTGTTCTCCGGAACATCTCTTCCGATCCACGGCCGCTTTTCCACGGGATACGACTCCCCTGTTAGTATGGACTCGTCTACCTGCAGCCCGTTGGATTCTATGAGTATGGCGTCCGCTGGTACCACATCCCCCGCGGAGAGCAGTATTACATCCCCCTGAACGATCTCTTCGGCAGGTATTTCCCTTATTCTTCCATCTCGCAGCACCCTTGCCCGCGGTGCAGCCATCCTTTCCAGCTCTTCAATTGCGTGCTCCGCCTTCAGCTCCTGGTACGTCCCAATCGCTGTGTTTGCCGCCACTATCCCCAGAATTATGAATGCCTCCGTGGATTCTCCCGTTACAGCGCTTATGATTGCGGCGGCGATCAGGATTAGAACGAGCGGACTGGATAGCTGCGACAGCACTATTCTCAACGTTGATCGGGTCTTCCTTTGCCCAAGAACGTTTGGCCCGAACTCGCGGAGTCGCTTTCTTGCCTCCGCTTCGGGTAGCCCCCTCTCCGGATCCGTTCTAATGCTCAGTTTTCCATTTTCTCCGCGCACTGGCCATCCCCAGCCTTTCGGCGGCGAGCATTTCCCGCACGCCCATATATTCCACGGATCCGTACCTCTTTAGTACCCCCGTGTTTTCCTGAAGCTCCCTCAAGTTCTTGGCTTCCAGCAGAGCCTCTAGTATCCTTCGCCTGGCCTCCGATCGTGGCGTGCCTTGCTTTCTGAGGGCGTGCCACGTTTCCATGATCTCGTTTCGGGCGGTGCGTGCGTAGGCGTAGGGGGCTGTGCCGTGGGCAGCCAGGTATTCCAGCGTTTGTTTTGTCCGTCTATCGAGCTCCAATATTGTTCCCCAGTCTGATTCTGATAGTGCTGCAAGCATTTCTGATATCGCCGCAAACTCTGCAGTGTTCTCCATGTACTTTCCCGCTCTTTGCCTTCGTAGCCTTGGTGTTGGTGCGCCGGAACGGAGTATGTGTGCCCTGTGGGTCAGCTCGTGCCGTATCGTCGCGGGTGTCGGAAAAAATATCCCAACTTCCCCTGTTTTTGTATCGGTAGCACTTTTCTCCGATAGATTGACATCTTTGGGCGGTATGTGAGGGTTTATTCCCTCTTTCTTCAGCCTTTGGATGGCTCGCTTTGCCTGCCACCGCAGGAACCTTCGGAGCGTTGACGATGGGAGTGCCACGTATCAATACAGCAGCCGCTTAATAATTCTTTGGCCCCGCTTTGTAGGTGCGCCCTGCCGTTGCCCTAATCTCCGGTGGAAAGGACTCCATCTACGCCACGCACCTTGCACTCTGGCAGGGCTTTGATGTTAGGGCTGCCGCCACGGTTGTCCCTCACCCGGACTCCTGGATTCTTCAGTACGAGAACGTGTCCTTTGCTGGCAAGCATGCGGAAGCCCTCGGTTTGCCCTGGATTGTTCGGGAGTCTCCCGCTGGAGAGGAATCTGAGTTGAATGCGATACGCTCCGTGCTGGAGGATGTCGTGGATCGCCATGGGGTAAAGTGGGTGATCCTCGGCGCGCTCGCTTCGGAATACCAGAGGATCCGCTTCAACTACGTGGCGAGGGATCTTGGGCTGAAGGTGCACACACCGCTTTGGCATCTGGAGCCTCGCGGATATATGAAACGCCTCACCCGCGACGGCTTTGAGTTCATAATCACGCGCGTGGCCGCCGACGGGCTCGGTACTGAGTGGCTCGGGAGGAGAATAACGGAGGAGAATGTGGACGAGCTTATCTCCCTTTCAGAGGAGCATTCCTTCAACCTAGCGGGGGAAGGGGGCGAGTACGAGACCTTCGTGGTAAAAACGCCGCTCTATGATCTTGATGTACGTGGTAGAATTCAGGGAACGCGCTTCGTGATTAAGGGGGTGAATGTTCTTGATTATCATTAAGAATACAAGGTTCTTCTATGATGGGCAAGCGCTTCGGGAGAACGTGGATGTGCTAATTGACGAGGAGGATCGTACTACCTTGGGCACGGACAAATCGGACGTAGTGATCGACGGTTCTGGAAAGATTCTTATGCCAGCGCTCTTCAACGCCCACACACACCTCCCCATGATTATTATGCGCGGAAACCACGAAGATCAGTATTTTCACGATTGGTTAGCGGGAGTCTGGCGTGTAGAGGAAAGGCTGACACCAGAAATCGTTTATCACGCTTCCGTTGTGTCCATCGCTGAAAACCTGCGGGGTGGGGTTACCTCTGCTATTTCCATGTATTTCTTCTACGAGGAAACCGCACGCGCCGTGGAGGAGTTCGGGCTGCCCTACTACATAGGTCCAGTCTTCGTGGACGACCACAAGATGGGGGACCGCGTTTCCTCTGCGGAGCGTTTCTTCAAGAAATCTTGGAAACACGTGATTCCCACAATCTTTTCCCACGCACCGTACACCTGCTCCCCCGAGACGCTGGAGACCGTTGCAGAGCTGAAGGGGAAATACGATGTCCCCCACCAGATACACGTTTCCGAGACGAGGGAGGAGGTAGTCGATATAAAGCGCAAGTATGGGCTTTATCCTGCCGAGTATGTGGACAAGCACGTGCCCCTCGACGAAAAGACAACTTTGGTCCACGGGGGATGGCTCACGAAGGGAGAGCTGGATCTCATCGCTCGCCGTGGTGCCGCCCTCGTTCACTGCCCGGTTTCCAACGCAAAGCTCGCAACACACGGCTTCTTCCCCTGGCGCGAGGCCAAGGAGCGCGGTATACGTATACTCCTTGGAACGGATTCCCAGGTGAGCAACAACACACAGGATCTTTTCATGGAGATGCGTATGGCTGCTTTGACGGCAAAGGATCGTTACTGGGACGCCACGGTAGCTCCCGTGTCTGAAGTGCTCTCTGCGGCCCGCGGGCCCGGCTGGATGCTCGTGGACGTCTCCGGGTTGCGCTTCTTCCCTGTGACGAGGAGGAACGTGCTGGCGAACCTCGTGTTCAACGGGCATTCCGATCTGGTGACCCACGTCATCTTGAATGGGCAGCTACGGTATCCCTTTGACGGGAAGATAGAGAAGCAAATCGAACGCTCCAAGGAGTTCCTGCTAAACGCTTTAACAACGTTATATCCAGATTGATCCATGGTCATCAAGGTTCGTGAGGACATAAAGAGGGCCCTCGAGGACGCGGGCTACCGCATATACAACCATTCCGGCGTGGAAATATGCACCTGGACAAAGAAGGCACTCACTGAGGGGGAATTCTGCTACAAGAACAAGTTCTACGGCATAGACACCCACCGCTGCATGCAGATCAGCCAGGCGGTCGCCTGGTGCACCAATCGCTGCATCTACTGCTGGCGCGCTAACGAGGACTTTATGCCCGGCGCAGATATGCTCCCAAGGGACGAGGTAGACCCCCCCAGCGTTACGCTGGAGCGACTCCGTGAGCTAAGGGCGAAACTGCTGTCTGGCTTCGGAGGTAATCCCAAGGTGGATCCCAAGATGTACGAAGAGGCGCTTCTCCCCAACCACGTGACCTTTTCCCTCATGGGCGAGCCGCTTCTGTACCCCTATGTCCCCGAAAGCATTCAGTACCTCCGCGAGAACTGGCCCTGGATCAAGAGCATCTTCATCGTCACCAACGGCCAAGTCCCCGAGGAGATTGAGCGGATGAAGCGCATGAACGTCTGGCCTACACAGTTCTACGTGTCCTTTACCGCTCCGAACGCTGAAATATATAGAAAGGTGTCTCATCCACTACACAGGGACTACTGGGAGCGGTTCCTAAAGACGTTGGACCTTCTCTCCGACGCTCCCGTGCGCAAGGTGGCGCGAATTACCCTTATTAAGGGCTACAACGACTGCTGCTACGAGGATTGGGCAAGGCTCATCGATCGTTTCAACCCCCACTTCGTGGAGGTAAAGGCGTACATGTACATCGGTCGCTCCCGCCAGCGCCTGAAGGAGGAGAATATGCCGACGCACTCCTACATCAAGGAGTGGGCAAAGGGACTGGGGGAGCGTTTGGAGGGCTTCGAGTACATGGATGAGCACGTGGCGTCCCGGATCGTCGTTTTGAAGAATAAGAGGGAAGGAATGGACATCGATCCCATCATCCGCGGGCCAATTCCCAATGTTTAACGAGGAGGGCGAAGGATAGGTTCTGCCAGTGGAGCAGGAATGCCAGGTACACTATGGCCAGCGCTCCTGCTCCCCCTTGGAGCAGTGCAAAGGGGATCGCCACGATTATGTATATTGCTGTGAAGAGCATGACGAGGGCTAAGCTCTTTATGTATATGTGCCTCCAAATTTTCTCAAGCTCCTTGAACGCGTCTGAAATTCTTTCTTTAGCCGCGATGATTGGCAGGGGCGCGAATATTGCCGTGATGAATAGCGATGCGAGGAATATTATATTTGCCAGCCCCTCGGAACCGGTACCCACGTAGGCGGCGAGCGATGCCAGCATCCCTGCAATTATTGGGAATATTGCGGCGATTACTGCGCCGGACACGTCGAAGACGCGCTCTTTCCAACGTTTCCATACTTTCTGCACGGTGGCAGCACCCTCCACGGCCTCCACGGCGGCGATTACGATGTATCCTCCGAGTATTGCGGTGAACACCACTGCGCCAATGGCATCCAGTATTCTGGCGGTAACGCCGCTGGTGAAGAACGCCCCGAGGGCGAAGGGCAGTGCCGCCATTAGCCCCAGAAACCACCCGATGATCGCGGACATCACAAGGACGCCAGCATTTTGACTGTAGATCCGCAGGGACTCCCGCAGGATCGTGGTTACCCTCATTCCACCACCTGAAGTACGAGCTGTTTCTGTGACTCGGATGCTATTAGCTGGTACGTTCCCTCGTGCTCCATGATCCTCAGGATGATGGGATACCTTCCCGGTGGCGTTGTAGGTCTCGGATAAATCAAGAAGCGCACTAGCACTTCTTTTCCTGGCAATACTTCGCCGATACGCTCCTCCTTGTGGTGTGCGTACCCCGAGGCGTTGAGCGATAGTTCTGGGGGCACGTCAACGCCTATGGACATGAGCTTCTTCTCCTGGGAGTTGTTCCTTATCCGCACCTCCATGGTTACGGGTCTTCCGCTGTGGAGGATCAGCTTGTATGGAACGAAACTCGTGGAAATAGCGATTGCCATAGTTGTAGAACGCCCTTCTCCTATTTAAGCGTATGGAGAAATGGAGGGGGAGGGGTGGGGGCCCCGCCCTCCAGAGCCTCGAGAGGTGAGGCGCATGAGCTTAGAACTCTATTGTGGCCAGCTCCAGGACCAGCTCTTCCTTCCTGCGGGGGATTACCGGCTCCTGGGCGGCCACGTGCTTTCTGTAGCACGTGGTACAGATGCGCCTCCCCTTGTACCAGCGGATGTGGGACGCGCAGACTATATGCCCACACTCGCTGCACCGGTATGCGTTTTCGGGGCTAAGAGGGGTACCACATACCGCACATGTGAGCGGCACCATCTTTCCATCGTCCTCCTCGCCCCCTCGCCCGTTGGTAAAAGGTAGAGGTTATTTATATACTTTTCGCAAAAACTGTTTTTCTGTTGCAAAGGGATTTGCTTGTGGTGGTCGATTATGTATAAGAAGCGCGTCCATCCCGAATCCGAGCTGGTTCGCCGTGAGTGGACTGTGCGCCTCATGGATCTTCCACCAGAGGTCCTTAATCGCAGGAAAAAGCTTCTGCGCTGGGTTGCCCTTTCCTTGGGGCTGATATCCCCCGGCGAGGAGCGTACAGGGATTCTTGACGTTCTCGACGCGCTCTTTTACTACACGTATACGAAGGGTGTGGAGCCTACGGCGCAGGATATCCTGGACTTTGTTAATAAGCGCAGAATAGAGCGCGGTGAAAAGCCAGTTGTCCTTGAGGCCGTTAGATATCACCTTCGTCGCCTGGAGGCCGCCGATATCATTGAGAAGACGAAGGGCCGTGGCAGCACCTATCGATTTACCCGTGGGAGCATGGACTCAATAGGAGACCCAGCAGCCTTTGTAGGGCGCGTATTTGACGATATCTTCCGTTCTAAGGAGCTTATCTCTGAGGCTGTGCGCCACCTCGCATCGCTCTACCGATAATCCACCGTGTTGCCACGTACGCTGCAAGCGCAGCTGCCCAGGGGTACCCCACTGCCGCCAGCGTTGCCGCCGTTGCGATCTGCGCGATTGGTATGCCCACAGCGC
>JALVAT010000037.1 GCA_027011045.1 Microcaldota archaeon
CTGAAGGATCGACCACGGAACGCAGTTCCTCGAGAAAATCAGTGTAAAACCGCCGATGAACAGTATCAATGACTGCGGCTCCCTCCGAGCCCACAACAACGTACGCATTGTAGTTCACACCATCCACGGGCCAGAGGGACTCGAACAGGTCCAAATCATTATCAACGATAGGTATTCCGTAAACGTGCCTGGATATCTGAACAACCATAGTGATAGATTGGTCGGGTCAGCGCTTAAAGAGGGATCGGAATCGCCCGGGAACCCTTCGAAGTAAGCTCAAATGCTTCCCCTTTGCTATGCCGAGGGGGTCGGTCCCCATCTCGCTGGCAAGATACTGGTAGTGCTTGCGAGCGGTCGGATCCAATTCAATAAGCTGCCTCCAAAGACCATGAACGTGCTTCGCCCCCTGAATGTACCGCATACCTGGATCCATCCAGTGATAGGGGCCATAATTCCTCGTCCCAAGGGGCATGTGGCCTTCGTAAAGGTCTGGCCAGGAAAACGGCTCGCCTTCTGGGAGTTGCAACCCCCTATTCGAGGCAAAGTAGGAAGACACGGCAACGAAGGGCACGGTTCCCCCGTAAAATTCGAGCATGGTTTTGCGCATAATCTCGAGGTGCGTACTCAAATACCTCCGACGCAGCCCATCGAGGCTCCTCTGTTGGCGGGGCTTCGAGAGTACTTCGGTAGCGAGGGCTCTCATCGTGGCTAAAAGGTAGGAATCCATATCAAGGCCGTCCAGAACACCGCTCCCCACATCGTGGATGCGCCGATGAAAGCTGTGATCGGGCAGGGGCTTCCGCACGGGGGGTGACGCCACAAATGTTGATAAAAAGCGAAGGTAACGCTCCTGCTGCTCCGCGGCATTAAGAAGCCTCTCGGCATCGCGGCGGTTCAGGTTCCCCAAAGCGTTACTGAGCACATCCTCCGAAAGCCGTCCGCCGAACCATTGCTCAAAGTAGCGATGAATGTCCGTCCGGGAGGAGGTCATAACAGCGTCTGCAAGGGTTAGAAGCGCATTCTGCCTATACACGGGCCGTTCAGAGGGCGGAGTACCTCGCAAACCCCTGTTCACATCGGCAATAACCTTGCTACGGAAGAGCTTAGCTTGCTTCTCCGCATCCTCGAGGGTTCCAGACCGGGCGATTTCCTCAGCGGCCCGGGCAATGCGAGGGGCGTGCTTCGCTATGAGCTCGGACTCCACGCATAGGAAACGGAGCGGCACTTTATATCACTTGCGGTAGAAGACGATGGCGGCATAATCCACCACACTGTCGTAGTCCCCCGTGACGTCACCGCTGTTGCCGAAGGCCAGGAGCTCAGCCCGTGCCCCCAGCCTGCGCGCGTACGCCATCAAGGTCATAATGGGTCCGATTCCACAGGCGCTAACATCGTTGCTAACCACGTAGTCATAGAAGCCGCGAACATCAAGATTAAGGATGTAGCGTATGGCCTCGAGGTCCTTTGCCCTTCCCACGTCAGCAGGCACATAATGGGAGAAGTCCGATGATGCGAGGAACAGCACATCCTCAGGAAGCGATGCCGCGAGATCCTCCGCCGCATCTGGGGCTTGATACATCATGGTAATTGGTACGAAGGCGAAATCACCGTATATGCGCTGGAGGAACGGAAGCTGAACCTCTACAGAGTGCTCGAAGATGTGTGCATCATAGTCGGGCACCGCAAAGCTCGAGCGATCAACGATCTGTCGAGCAAGCTCAGAATCTACGGTAACAGTGCCAAGAGGTGTTTCCCATGCACCGTCAGGCCAAACTGAGACTGCCGCACCGTAACCCGTGTGATTTGGCCCAGCAACCACTATTTTACTGGGTCTGATGGTGGATAGCGCCTTATAGGCGTGGGCGGCGATGGGACCGGAGTAGATGTAGCCAGCGTGGGGCACAACTGCCCCGATGTAATCCCTCCGGGGATAATCAGGGGTTGAGGAGAGAAACGCATCAATCATCTCGATGAGCTCATGGGGAGAAGAAGGGTAAAAGGTGCCGGCTACTGCCGGACGCCTGATCATCGCCGACCGCCCTCAAACTCCTCGAGGGGCACGTTGAACTCACCCGGGGATTTGATCACGCCGCGCTCGAGGAGATACTGGCGGGCAAGCAGCCAGAAGATCAGCGCGAGGGCGCGCTTACCCCTGTTGTTACCGGGGATCACGAGGTCTATGTTCTGGAAGGTGTTGTTCGTGTTGCATATGGCCACAACGGGGATGCGCACCTTAGCAGCCTCGTTAATGGCTTCCCTGTCCGCAACAGGGTCTGCCGCAAGGAGCACGGAGGGCTCCATGAACTCCTTTGCCTGGGGGTTGGTCAGGGTACCGGGAACGAAACGGCCCACAATGGCCGTTGCCCCAATGACCTCAGCGAACTTCTTGGCGGCGCGCTGTGCATACTTCCTGCGGGCGACGACGAGTATCTCCTCGGGATCGTACTGGGCAAGGAACTTCGCCGCCACGCGAATACGGTAGTCGATCTTCTGGATGTCAATAAGGTTCAAACGGTCAGGGCGGGTCTTGAATATGAACTTGCGCATGTATCCAGTCCTAAAAACGGTACCTATGTGGATTCCAGAGGAAAGATACTGCTCAACAGGGACGAGCAGCCCGTAGTCCTTCTTCTTGGCCTTTGCCTCAGCCACAAACACACCTCCTGCTGGGCACCCCGGCGAAAGCCAGAAGGCACCCCTCCCTACGATGGGAACGGATAGAATTAAAAGCCGGTGTGTCGCCACGGGATCGCAATACCGAACGTATAAGCTCATTCCAGCCAGATGCAGCGGAGAGAAATATAGTGCGCCGGCCGGGATTTGAACCCGGGTCGTCGGCTTGGGGGGCCGACGTCCTACCAGGCTAGACTACCGGCGCTACCACATCAACCACACCGGGGAAGTGGGGCCGCGGGGATTCGAACCCCGGATCTCAGGCACCCCAAGCCTGAATGCTAGGCCAGGCTACACCACGGCCCCAGGCCAGCTTCTCTGGCGACTCGGAGTTCCTCCGAGCGCGCCTGACGGAGTCAGTGCGCCGCGCGAGCGCGGCCCTGGGGCTTTCAGCCCCAAACCCACAACCTACGCGAGGACGGCTCGCTTCCGCTCGACCCCATACTCAACCGGGCGTGCGATCGGTGCTTGAACCGAACGCTTGTAGATGTGTATCGGGTACTCGGCCCCGCAATCATCGGATACCCTCAGCACCCGGATTCCAGAGCCAGCCGGCAGAATGATTTTTGGGCAGAGGGAATAAAAGGGTTGACCTTAGGCACGGGGGTTGAAGACCTCCCTAAACCTGCGCACGCAATCACCGTTCTGAGCGGCAGACCAGTCCATGAACCTGCGCGCCTCCGTGTCGCCGTATGAAGCGTAGTCATTGACGCTCCTCTTCTGTTGAGCGCATATCTCCGTCCCATAGTAAACAACGCTGTTTCGGGCGGACGCAAGCCACTCCAGTGCACCCCAGTACCGTTCGCCGGAAGCAATCCACGACAGCCGATCCATATCGTGGTTATCCAGAAAGACAAAGTGGCGACGCGGTGCCCGAACACTGGGAATTTCGCCCAGCCTCAAGGCTCGCCGGGCGTAAAAGTTCGTCACGAAGTCAAGAGGCGTGTCGAAGAAGTACTTGAAAGTCCGTATGAGAAAGCGCTCCACCCCCGGGTTGCGAATGTGCGGCTTCCAGACCCAAACGTCACCAACGCCACGGAGCGCAATGAGGCGCTCCAGTTTCCGCCGCCACGCAGGGTTCTCGCGCAGGAACCAGAACATGTGGAGAAAAGATCTTTTGGCGCCGCTGGCCCACAGCTCGGGCAGCAGGAGAAAATCGCGCCCGTATTTTCTGAGCGTCCGAACGAGATCTCGCCAGAAATGCCAGGGAGGTCCAACAACGTGGTCAAGTCGATATCCGTCTATCCCGAATTCGTCCACCCAGTACTCCGCGGCGTCAAGCACGTGGTTTTCTGCATCAGGATTATAGAGATTTAGCTTGGGGATCTCCCGAATGTTGTAGTAGCACAGGTACTCGTCCGGCCAGCGGGTAAAGACAAACCAATCACGGTATTCGCTCTGTGAGTTTTTCTGGGCATCGCGGAAAAAAGGGTGCTCGGAGGAAACGTGATTCGGCACAAAATCAAGGATAACGCGAATATCCCTGCGGTGAGCCTCCTGAACAAGCGTGCGCAGATCGTCCTTCGTGCCAAAGTGGGGATCGACATCAAAGAAGTCCGTAATGTGATATCCGTGGTATGCAGAGGTTCGGTAAATGGGGGTCAGCCAGATTGCATCGAAGCCCAGAGACTCAATGTAGTCGAGTTTCGAGATCACGCCGTGCAGATTTCCGCCCATCCAGGATTTCCCGGTTTTTCCAGCCAGCTCAGCATCGCGGTTTGGATCACCCGTCGAGAAGCGATCCACAAAAATCTGATAGATCCTCACGGAAGAAAACTCGAAGACAAGGTATTAAAGGATACGAGCTCGACGGGATTGCCAAGGCCAGCTACCCCATCGCAAGCTCCGCCCAACAGACCACAAGACAAGGAGAATGTGTGGGCGACTGAAAGTCGCCCTCGCGGCTCGCCAGCCGCGTACCGGCCAGCCGCCGTCCCGGCTGGCGTGACAGTGAGTAGGGCATTCGCGTTAGCTCAGCCCTACGCCCCATTGTGCGTCTGGTCTCACAACCAGACACGCGTCAGCTGGGACTGTGTCCCAGTGCGCCCGACGAAGTCGGTGCGCAGCGTCAACCGATGTGGCGGTTGATGCGGGCCCGGCGGGATTCGAACCCGCGACGCTCCGGTTAAAAGCCGGACGCTCTGCCAGGCTGAGCTACGGGCCCAACCGTGTCCCGGTTGACGTGAGTGTGCATGGGGCTTGCAGCCCCATACTCAATCGGATGTGTGGTCGGTTGCTTGCAACCGGCCTCGCGTCAGCGCCGGCCGATGTGGCGGCCACTCGGTTGACGTGACACTAACTGGGGGATCTGCGATCCCCAATTATGCAAGGGTGTGATCGGCCAGGGCGTTCAATATCTTGTTCCTGCAGAATTCATAAAAACGTGAGCAGGTGCGCCAATTAAATAGGGAAAAGCCATATTGTGTCGGATGCTCGCAAGGTACGTGCTTAGATATGTGTCAGAAAGGCGTACAGGAACAGTCAAACAGATGGGGGACAACAAACTTGTTCTCGAGCGTGGAGGTAAAAGAGTTATAGCCACCGCCAAGGAAGATACGCACTCCGCTGTAGTCTTTCAACCGGAGAAAAGGACGACGGATACCGTAGCGATCTTTGTCCACGGGTATAGCGGGATTGGGGAGAACCTCGCGATCCTGGCAAAGGAAACGGCCATGCACGGAGTGGAGGCACATCTCTTGCAACTGCCAGGGCACGGCGGGCCGAAACTCGACGAATACGACGTAAGGGCCTTCGTGGAATACGTGAAAGAATACGCAAAGCGCGTTGGCAAAAACCGCCCGATCCTGCTCGTCGGCCACTCCCTTGGGGGAGAACTGGTGAAACTCGTCCGAAAAGAGTTGGAGAAGGAAGGGTATAACGTGGATACTGTGCACATCGCCCCTGCCGGTTACAGGGATCGGGCGGTGTACAGGATCCTGGACTTCTTCGGGAAAACAAAGGCCGGAGCAAGGTTAGCTATGTGGAGCACCCTGCGGAAACTCGGAAGGGAAGTCCTAAAAGAGGTGGATCCGAGGGCAGTGGCGGCGTACGGTCATCTGTTACAAAGGTATCCGAGGAGGGAAGCAACAAGAGAGGAATTACAGAGCTGGCTACGTGGGGACTACTACTACGGGCTCCACGACACGCTGGTCCCAAGAGACGACGTGGTTCACAGGTTTATGCGTGGGTTTCCCTACGTAAAGGGCTATAAAATACGCGACGCACCGGGAAGCCACGACTTTTATCTGCAAATCAAAGGGATCGTGAGCAGGGAGATCGCCCACGCCGCGCAGAAGCTATCATCCAGGGCAAGACAGCGAAACAGTAGTGCGCACCCCCGATGAACACATATAAGGAATTTGAACCAATATACAAACATGGCAGGGGTAAAGATCGAGGTTCTGGACTTTGGGACGCCAGACTATGAGGTGATCATTGGCCAGGGCAACTTTACAATCAAGACCATAGAGGATCTCTACGACGCGGTATACTCCTCCATACCAGGGGCAAAGTTCGGCGCCGCCATGAACGAGGCAAAGCCCAAGGTTGTTAGAGTTACGGGCACGGACGAGGAGCTCAAGAAGATTGCCGCGGACATTGCGCTTAAGATCGGTGCGGGACACGTGTTCGTCGTAGTTATGCGCGGTGCATTCCCCATACACGTGCTCAACGCAATCAAGAGCATTCCCACTGTGGCGTGCGTGTATTTGGCGACGAGCAACCCGTTCCAGGTAATAGTGGCGGAGACGGACCTCGGACGCTCAGTAATCGGCGTGGTGGACGGAACGCCAGCAGACCACGTAGAGAGCGAGGAGGAAAAGAAGGAACGGAAGGAACTCGTCAGGAAGTTCGGTTACTTCGGAGATTAATTTTTCCTCCTGTTGTGATTTTTTATTTTTCGCCGCAGACAACAGCACAGTTGCGAGTATAATGCAATAAAGTATGCGCAAAGACAATCAGTGTAGAAAGAAGCAACGACCACTCAAAAAGAGGCTCGTATCTAATGCTTCCAAAAAGACGTGTTGAAGATAACGCAACAACACAACCATAACAAACAGCAAAAGCCACCGCAAAAAGCTGTAATGCCCTATGAAGCAAAATACGCTTATCTGCCCATTTTCTAACCGAAGGGATCGTCTCCCTAGCAAATCCATATAGCTCGGCAGCAGCAAGAGCTGAATACATAATTGCCAAGCCGATAATGCCGCGAACGTCATTATCGGATAATAAAGTGTTTCCTCTAAAGACAGAAGCGATCCAGATAATAGCAAAGAGGGGAGCGTACAGTATGATGATTAGATATAATACCT
>JALVAT010000038.1 GCA_027011045.1 Microcaldota archaeon
GAAGAAGGCAGAACGGTTCGGACAGATTCTCCAACGTTCAAAGATGAGCAAAGAGGACGCAGAAAAACTGGCAGATGAAATAGGAAGGGCAGTAGCAGAACACTACGGGGTGCTGTGATGGACGTAGTTCTGGACTACAACATCGTGTTTTCTGCTCTTCAGGGTGGTCTGCAGCGGTAGAGCTGTTCGCAAGGAACTACGTTAAGAGAGCGTTCAAGTTCTTGGTTCCGGAATATTTCTACCATGAGCTTCGGGAGAAGATGAGTAAAGTTAAGGGTCTAACAAGGTTAAGTAAAGAGGAATTAGACGAAGCGCTGGAAGTTATCCTCGAGCAAGTAGAGACGGTGGCAGATCCAATAATCCTCGATTTCGTGGAAGAGGCCAAACGCGTATCCACAGATCCGAAGGATGCCCCTTACGTTGCACTGGCCATGGCTTTGGATGTACCGCTTCTGACTGGAGATAAGAAGCTTGCGGAGAGTGTAAAGGGAAGGGTGAAGGTGCTCACGCTGAGGGATGCATTGGAGCTTGTGTGAGAAATACCGGCAATGTATAAATACGGGGAAAGAGTTATCAGAAAAGTGAAAATCGTTGCTGCCCTCACCTGCCCTGACTTCAAACTGGACGAACTGAAGGAGAGAAGTATAAAAAGGTGAAGGGTTAAGAGGGGGAGATGACAAGTTATTATCATGGGGTACGTCGAGGGTGAAATATTGAAGCGGTTGGAGGACATCCAGGCATCAATTATCGCTCTTCACTCGAAGATAGACAACTTTGAGGGCTTCTTTAACGCAAGCGAGGAAGAAATCCAGGAGTTTGAGAGGGAGTTAGAGCTTGCAAAGAAGCGGGGCACCAGGCTGGAGGATCTTGAATGAAATGGGCTGTGATCCTATCACCAAAAGCAGTTACGAGCTATAAGCGGCTACAGGAAACAACAAAGAGAAGGGTGCGAGATGTGCTGGAAGGGTTGGCGGACGATCCTTGGGGGCTGCCGTACAGGAAACTAAAGGGCAAGCCGTTCTACAGGGTGCGAGTTGGGGAATGGAGAATCGTCTACAGCGTCGACGAGATAAAACGAGAGGTATATGTTGTAGCAATCGACAAGCGGTCCCGTGTTTACAAGAGGTTGTAGACGGGAAGGGTTAAGAGGGGGAGGAGGATAATTCTTATCATGGGGGAAGTGGAGATTGTGGTGAAGGTGCCCGAGGGGGTGCCGAAGGAAGTGGTGGAGAGGATCGTATCGGAACGTCTCAGGAAGAAGAGTAAGGACGTGTGGTCGAAGATCTTTGGCATTGCAAAGAACGCACCGGAGTTTAAGGAGGAGGATCGGCTGGATGTGAGAATATGATCGTCATACTGGACTCCTCTGCAGTAGTCGAAATAATGAGGGGATCAGAAAAGGGAGAAAAGGCCAGGAAAATTCTAGAAATCGCAGATGTCATCATACTGCCAGCAGTCGTGATTGCAGAACTAACTAGTTACGCGGTTAGAAACGGAATTGACACGAAGTTCGTCGAAGAGATAGAAAGGAACAGCATTGTAGCGAACATAGACAGCAAAATAGCTAAAGAAGCGGGAAAGTATCACGCATCACGCAAAAAGATACAACGGGGAATTTCCCTTGCTGACTGCACCATTATAGCAATCGCTGACGAGTATGGGGGCACAATTATTACCACAGATCACCATTTCAAATTGTACAAAGGCAAAGCGATCATTATCGAGTAAATGCGGGTTCTGATTGAAGGGCCAAGAGGGGAATGCATAAATACAAAGGACGAGTTATCGTGAATGTGACCGACGACGAGACGTGTATGGACAGAGCGGTTGCCGAAATCGCCCTCCGCCCCCTGAAGGTCGAGTTCCCCGCCCTCGTCTCTGGCCCCACCTTTCCCGAGTTCCACCTCGACGATCTGGAAGACGGGAGCATAAAAAGGTGAAGGGTTAAGAGGGGGAGGAGGATAATTCTTATCATGGGGGAAGTGGAGATTGTGGTGAAGGTGCCCGAGGGGGTGCCGAAGGAAGTGGTGGAGCTGGTAAGGAAGTCTGCAGAAACAAAGATACAGAAGTGGATCAGATTTGTGAGAGCTGCTGAGAAGTTGAAACTTACTGAAAAGGACCTGGAGCTGTTGGAGAAGGCAAGAGAAGAGGCGTGGCGAGAATGGAGAGAAAAACACGGCTTGTAGTAGACACCAATATCCTCTTTGCCGCACTGCTCAACCCATCAGGAAAAACGGCGCAGATAATAATAGGTGGCTACGCGGAGCTCTATGCACCGGATTATCTTCTACATGAGCTGGAGAAGTACAAGGAGTTCCTTATCAGAAAGGGGGATTACGCCAACGCTGTTGCGCTGGAAGAGGCGGTAGAATATCTTATAGAGGAAATACGAATAATCCCGTTCCAACTATACAAGGACGAGATGAACCACGCACTACAGATAACACCTGATCCAAAGGATTCTCCGTTTGTCGCCCTCGCGCTAAAACTAGGTGCCCCTCTATGGACGAACGATAAGGAGCTCAAAAAGGTAAAGGAAATCACAGTGCTGGAGACGAAGGACGTAATCAAAACCATCCACATGGGAGAAGGGTGAAAGAATGCGTTGCCTCGTTAAGCTCGCCCAGCTGGTGAATGCGCTGACGTGTACCGACTTCTACCTCGACGATCTGAAGGACGGGAGCATAAAAAGGTGAAGGGTTAAGAGGAGCCCAGAGGTTCAAAGCACAAATGCTACGCACCCAAGCTCTCAACATCTCGTTCGAGCCTACCGTAGAGATAGATGGACGTAAGGGCAAAGATCGCCGCACCGTAAATGAGATAGCGAGTCAGATCCACGGGTGAGAGGGAAAGAACGTGGGCGCGCTCCACAAGATAGGATAGCACAAGAGCCGCGGTGAACGCAACGGATTTTCCAGCAGATACGTAGAAAGACCTACCAACGGCGAGCGCAGGGGAGCGATCGCGGACAACGCGGTAGAGGGTGGCCGTAATAGCAACGCCGAAGGTATTTGTTAGCCCCCTTGCCGTTTCTGTAACAGTGGCAACAACGGGGGAAGGGAACGTTGCTAGTATCGTGGGAAAGACGGCGTTTCCTGCGTAAACAATTTTGCCAAGGCCAAAAGCGCGTTTCCTATCGAAGTACCTGGCGATAACAAAGGAAAACAGGGCCATGGACGCCGCAATGATTGTCTTAACCACGCCAAAGAGTAAAACACTGCCGTTGAGCACGATGTATAGGAAAATTGGTATGATCCATGTAAAACCGTACTGCGCGCCGTCAGACAGGTGTAATGCTCGATACGGCACGGTAAGAACCTCGCGCATGGTGAAGTTCACCTTGTGGGTGGCGCCAAAACGGGAGAGGAGCCAGAGAGACGCTATAACAGTGGATATAAAGACGATAGCGTAGAAGACATGGAAACCGAGTACGCTGATAACCACAGCGGATAAAAACGGAAGGAGTATCGTCGTCATGCTCTGGATGATCTGAAGTCCGGCAAGTTCCTCTGCAGATTCCTTCAGCTTGCCAAACAGACCAAAGGAAGTATGATAGGAGTCCCAGTACAGCGAAGCGGAGATTCCCTCAAGCACGCCGTAGAAAAAGACGGGCAGGAGCGCAGTCCCAAAGAAGTAAACCAAGAGATACTCGATACCTGCAAGAATAATGCTGGCAAACATCGCCCACTCGATTCCAAAGCGGCGCAGGATCCAAAGGTTCAACGGTCGCAGAGGTAGCTTTGCGAAGGACTGTGAAAGGAGCATGTAAAGAAAAACGAGGAATAGAGACCCCGTAGCCTTGTATATGTACAGGGGAAGAAAGAGGCCGCCAGTCACTGTAAGAACTGTTCGAATAAATGCGAGGGCGTAAAAGTGGGCCACCTCTTCGGGCAGCTCGAAGAAATGCAGATGGGGCAGATGGGCAAACACGTGGTGACCCTCGTGCACGGAACAAAAACCACATCAAGGATTAAAAGGCTCACGGGGAGCGGATCAGCGCGCGCACGCGGAGACCGTGAGAACCACGGGCCCAAGGTGTACATCGTAAACGCGCCTGTGAAGAGTGACCGTATAGCTCCCCGCTGAACCAGCAGAAAACGGACCGCAGGAGACGTAGCCGGTGAATCCCCGAGACTGGAGGTAAAGGTACGCCGAAGGGAGCTTCGTACAGTCCACTCTGCCCGGGACAACGACGGGTTGGTCCGTAACGGCAACGCCGCTCGTTGAATTTATGAGAAAGTCGGATGCGCGAAGAGCCTCCGAAAAACAGCGCGCATAGTAGGCCTCCACCGCAAGAAAGGCAGAGTAGGAGAGCAAGGCGTAGGCTGCAACACCAAAGAGGAACACGAGTACCGTTGCGGCAAGGAGGACGTCAACTGCGTTCAAGGGACCACCTGCACAGGGGAGAGGGAGCGTTCACGGTACCGTGCTCGAGATACGCACGGAAAGGACATCCACCACGGCAGTATGGCAAAAGCGGGCAAGAAGCACACATCGTCTGGCTAAGATCGCGCCTGAGGCGCTCCCACCCTGGAGACGACCAGACCTCCCGAATACTGGAACGGCGAAGATTACCCATCTGGAACTCCTTCAGACCGTGGAAGAGCGGGCAGGGAAATACGTTGCCAGTAGAGTCGACGTAGGCGCTGGATACCCCTGCCTTGCAGGTGTAGAGGGATTTCACGTCCACGGAAATGGGAGAACCCAGATCACAGCCTGCTACGGGTAGACCAACCCGTTCAGATCGTTCTCGAAGCGCGGCACAGAGGTCCAAAAACGCAGAGTACGTAACCGAAGAGTCCAATCGACCAACAGGCACGCCGGGAGAGATCTTGAAGGATGAGACGCCAAGATTCGCCACGAATTCGTAGAGATCGAGAATGCTCCTCCTGTTGTAGGGTGTAACGGTTGCAGCTACCTGAACAGGGAGCCCAGCGTCCACTGAAGCCCGGATCCCGGAAACCGCTCGGTCAAAGCTGCCCTCGCCACGGATATAGTCGTGCTCCTTCCGCATTCCGTCAAGAGACACCTGAATCAGATCCACGCCAGGACGTAGGAGCCCGGAAAGCACAGAAACTGCCCGATCCAGGAGCGTCCCGTTGGTGAGAATAGATACCCCCAGGTTCTTTGCCTTCGCGAGGCGAACAAGCTCCAAGAAGCCCGTGTGGACCAACGGCTCGCCCCCCGTGAAGACAACGCGGATACCGCCGTCAGAGGCAAAGCTTTCGATGATTGTAGCCCATTCTTTCGTGGTTAGCTCGTTTTTCCTTGCGGCACCGGCAGAGACGTAGCAGTGCCTGCAGCGAAGGTTGCAAGATCTCGTTAGCTCAAGGAGGAGCTCCGCAGGGAAGCTAAGACGGTCCACCTGAATCCCAACGCCGGTGAGATGGCTGATAAAATCGGAAAGGGTATGCCTTCGCCCAGCATAAGAACGCATGCCCTTCATAATTGCGGTGTACTCTGCGGCGGGCTCCCGGCGAAGCAAGGTCTGAACCTCTACAGGCTCCAACTCAAAAATACCGCCCGAAGAAGGACAATACGCGAAACCCTTCCCCAGCTTGGGCTCATAGTACACAAAGGGCACGATAAAATATGGGCTCCGTGGATATAAAGGGTGGAGAAAAGTGTAACTACCAAGGGTTACACAAAACGTTTATATGCGGCTGATGCACAGTTTATGCGATAAAAATGCTTGCGCGGGCCATTAAGAAGCGCAGGAGAGGCTTCCTCAATACACGTCGTCTTCTTATGCACTGGTAAGAGGGGCCCGCCCGCGAGTTCGCCCTTTTTTGATGCTCCTTTCTGCGGACGGAGGGGATACGCGGGGGCTAACGCCCCCGCACATAACTTTCCTTTGCCAACGCACATTCGAAGCCCGTTAAAACTTTTCCATTCTGCTCATACAACTATGGAGCCCGTGGTTAGCACAAGAGGAACGCACTTCATAGTTGAAGCTGCGGGCTGCTCCGCGGAGATTCTTTCAGACCCGAAACGAATAGAGGAGATTTTCACAAACGCTGCCAAGCACGCGAAGATGACCGTAAAGACGTCCCACTTCTTCCGTTTCAGCCCCACTGGGGTCTCTGGCGCGGTGATCGTTGCAGAGTCGCACATATCCATTCACACGTGGCCAGAGGAAGGCTACGCGGCAATAGACGTCTACACGTGTGGAGAGAGCGATCCGGAAAAGGCTGTTGACTACATTCTGCAGGCGTTGGAGGCAAAGTATGCCCACGTATCGGAGATTCACAGGGGAATACCGGAAGACGATGGAACGTTTACACACACAATACTGACGTGGGAAGAGCGCCCCGAAGAGCAGGAATAACTGTTATAAAGGCAGCCGCCGTTGTACTAGCATGGCCAGAAAGGTAGAAGTGCGGTACGGAGAGCGGGACGCGCGGGAAATTATTGAAGCGGTAAGGCGAGAAAACCCGGGGCTACTCGAGGGTGCAGAACTGAACCTGCGAGTTAAAGCGAGCTACGCCTTCGAAGGCAAGGATAAGGGACAGCTGCTGGAGCCGGGAACGGCCATGGTAATCGAGCCGCACCCCCACGACGTGGAAACGGTGCTCCAGATCACAGATCAGAAGGGTAAGGCGAGGACCGTAACGGAGGCGCGGATACCAGGAACCCTTGGGCGGCTCTCCATACCTGGGATGCCCATAAGGATAGATCATGGGAGACACGAGATAACCATAGTGCAGTATCCTCCCAGCGCAGTGGTGCTCCACAGGGGCGGCCACGAATTCGTGGTGGGAAAGCAGATCGCATATCACAAGGATGCGCAGACGCCAATGGGACACATGGACAAGGGGGCCCACATAATCGCCGTTGAAGAGGCTGGAAAGCTCATTCTGCACAATATAGGCCAGCACCCAGTCAAGGTGCGCCTCGTGCCGAAGCTGAGGGAATAGCGGTGCCTTCCCAACCACAACCTTTTTATACTCCTTTTCTCCGTTGGTAGGGATGAGGAGGGATCGGCAAACAGCATTCCGCTGAGCTTCTTCTGCGCATAATCAGCCGATCCCATAGCGAGTCGTTTTCCAAAATAGGAGGTGTCTGCTTTGAGAATGGTGTTCTTGCACAGTGATTGGATAGAATTTGAACCCGTTAAGAAGGCTGTGAAGGCTGCCGAGGATGTAGAAAAAGAGAAGAAGAGGATTGAGGAGGCCTTGGTCGTTCTGATCAGCGTTGAGCCGGGGGACGAGCAGGTTATAGCGGAAGGCATAGCACAGATCGAAGAGGTGGCGGACCAGCTAAAGGCGCGCCGGGTAGTCCTCTACCCCTGGGCCCACCTGTCCTCCAACCTCGAGAAGCCAGAGAAGGCGCTAGAAGTGCTCAAGCGCATGGAGGAAATCCTAAAGAACCGCGGTTATGAGGTATACAGGGCGCCCTTCGGCTGGTACAAGAAGTTCGCGATTAGCGTGAAGGGACACCCACTGTCAGAGCTTTCCAGGGAAGTAAAGAAGGCGTTCGACGCTCAGGACAGAGCAGAGGGCTGCGAAGAGGAGGAAGGAAGCCACTACAAGATCGTTGACCACTTCATCGTCCTTCCAGATGGAAAGATCGACAAGGTCAGGGATGAATACAAGAAGCAGTACATCGGCGTCTCTGCGGTGCTAAAGGACGAGCTCGGAGGGGAGTTCAGCGACGAACCGCCCGCACACGTGGAGCTGATGAAAAGGCTGGGCATTGCGGGCAGAGAACCCGTGGCAGACGCGGGCTGTCTGAGATGGTTGCCCAACGGAGCATTCATGTTCGAACTCGTCCGCAGGCGCGCGTGGAACGAGATTGTGGAGAAGCACGACTATGTCTATCCCATTGTAAGCCCCACCATCATCGACAAGGCGGACGAGGGTGTAAGGTGGCTCGTAGACCACTTCCCGGAGCGACACTACAAGGTCATCCCCGGCGGAAAGGTGCCCAAGGAGAAGGATCTGTTCCTGAAGACCGCCGGAGACTACGGCGTGTTCTCGCTTCACAGGGATACCACCTACTCATACAGGGATCTACCCGTGTGCTTCGCGGAGCTCGAGGTGGACTACAGGTACGAGCAGCGCGGTGAACTCCGCGGAATGCACAGAATAAGGGAATTCCACATGCAGAACATGCACACGGTCTGCAAGGACCTCGATCAGGGCTGGCAGGTCTTCGAAGATATGTGGAAGAGCATCGAAAACATCTTTGAGGACATGGGATTCGGCGCAGACCTCTTCGTGGTCTACAGCGAGCGCGACATATGGGAGAAGCGGAAGGACGACATCATACGCTGGGCAAAGGAATACAACAAGCCCATAGTCGTCTTTATCGTGGAGGCGAAGGGCGTATACATGGCGGCATGGATCGACCTAATCATAGTGGACTCCAAGGGCCGCCCCATCGAAGCAGGAACCGCACAGCTGGACACCAGAAGCGCAGAGCCCTGGAAGATGTATTACGTGGATGAGAACGGAAAGAAGAGGAAGGCAATCATCGTGCACGCAGGGTTTGGCATGGAGCGCGCCTTTGCAGCAATGCTCGAGAAGTTTGCCCGCGAAGGACGCGCATACTTCGAGGATTGGCTCGCACCGATCCAGGCACGCGTTATCCCAGTCAGCAGGGAGTACCTGGACTACGCAGAGGACGTGGCGAAGAAGCTCAACGAACTGGGCGTGCGCGCGGACCTCGACGACAGCGACGAGACGCTTGGAAAGAAGGTAAGACGGGCACACACTGAGTGGATCCGCTACATCGTTGTCGTGGGTGCCCAGGAGAAGGAGAAGGGCGTCATCAGTGTTACGGACAGAGCTGACGGCAGCAAGAAGGAGATGACCGTAGAAGAGCTGGCAGAGAAGATCAAGAAGAACTGCGAGGGCAAGCCGTTCATCAGGAGGATGGGTCCGCTCTACGTGAGCAGAAAACCCACCTTCGGGATGTAATAAAAACATCCCTTTCCATCTTTTTCCATGGGCATATACATCCGCGAAAGCGTAGAGCTATTCCTCAAGCACTGGAAGCTTCTCGTGCTGCTGTCGCTCGCCTCGACGGCCATAATGGCCACCACCATCGTGGCAGGAAGTAAACTATTCGAATCATCTATCTACTCGCTCGTAAACATGATCATAATCGTTTACGCGTATAGGAAAATCCTCGGCCAGCCAGACGACACGAAGACAACACTGATCGACGGGCTTAGGGGCTGGATCGCGTCGCTGGTCCTGAATGCCATAATAATCCTAGTATTACTGGTGATCATACTCGTTATCCTTCCAGTATGGTTTATTAGCGCAGCTACAGCTGTTCTACTTGCCTTAGTACTCAGCATCGGCACACTTCTATTCCTCGCAAAGTTCATATATATTCCCGTGCTCGCCGCGCTGGATAAGGACATCGTAGAAATCCTCAAGGGCTGTTTGCACGCAAAGTGGGGGCCTGCGCTGCGCGCAGTTGTGGGGGAGATTATATTTGGCATTGCAGTGTTTGCAGTTCCGATCACGCTCCTTGTATCCACGGCGTACGCGCCCCTACCCCAAATCGTAAGCACGGGATCTGCTGCAATTCTCCTTAGAAGCAGTGTCTTCGTTGCGGCGCTCATTCTCAGCATAATCGTATACATTGTGGGGACGCCCATCCTGTGGATGTTCCCCCTCGCATCAGCACGGGACGCCATTGAAGGTGAGGTTGAAAAGCAATGAGGGTTGCAGAGCTCATACTCGGATCGATCCTGGCGGGAATTGGACTAACGGCGATGGTTGTTCTCCTGCCCTTCACGCCGATCTGGCTGGGCGGCATTCTCCTAACGGTTGGATTCATGGCGTTCTCTTTCGGGAGGAGCATAGCGCTACGCGGCGTATTGGAGGCAAGAACAGGCTGGAGAGTGGCGCTTGAGAGGGTGTGCTTGGACGCTGGATTCTTTGCGATTTTGCTGACAGCGATCGTCCTGGGGCCCGCAACGGCAGCGGTGGGGTTAGCGAAGGGCAGCGCACTGGCTACCTTTGGCGGAATCATCGTCCAGTGGCTGATGGTGTTCCTCTTTGTGTATCTGGGAATGGAGCTATTCTGGGCAGGCGTAAAGATCGTGGGGGAAGGAAAAACTGCGGTGGAGGCAGCTATAGAATCGGCACAAATATGGAGGCAAAGGCCCTGGCCGGCGGTGAAGGGATTGATCCTCGTAGTCGGCGCGTACGCAATTATATTCACGCTGGGCGGCGTTTTAGCGCAAAGAGCTCCTGCAAGCATCGCACCGTGGCTGTTCACCCTCACCGCAACGGCATCCGTCCTTTTAGGGGAGTACATCTATGGAACGCTCGCCATGCGTGAGCTATTTAAAGAGTAGCGGGCGTGTATCTATCGGAGGGGGCGTAGCTCAACCTGGCAGAGCGTCGGGCTCCAGAGCCAAAAACCCTGCTCTGGAGCGCAGAGGGCTGTTGCCCGATGAAGAACTTTGGGTCTAAAGGCGGAGAGACCCGAAGGTTCGGGGTTCGAATCCCCGCGCCCCCACTCCTTCAACCGCCATGTCAGCCGCGATACCAGTTGCAAGCAACCGACCACACATCCGATTGAGTATGGGGCCGAGCGCAAGCGAGCACCCCATGCACACTCACGCATCGCGAACTCCGTTCGCGTGCACGCAAGCGAAGCTTGCGATGTCAACCGGGATGGCGGTTGGGCCCGTGGCGTAGCCTGGACAGCGCGTCGGGTTGCGGACCCGAAGGTCGGGGGTTCGAATCCCCCCGGGCCCATTACGGTTTTTATGAAAGTCGATGAAAATGGATACATGCCCGGAGAGAACCTTGGAATCACCGTGAAGAAAGAGGAGGACTTCTCGCGCTGGTACACGGAGCTTGTTCGAAAGGGCGAATTCATGGATCAGAGAACACCCGTGCGCGGCTGCGACGTCTTTATGCCCTGGGGATACGCGATATGGGAAGAAATAATGCACGCTGCCGACCGAATGTTCAAGGATCACGGGGTAAAGAACGCATACTTCCCCACACTCATCCCGGAGTCCCTGCTAACGAAGGAGGCGGAGCACTTCGAAGGTTTCACGCCAGAGGTCGCCTGGGTCACCGAGGCGGGCAACGAAAAGCTATCGGAGCGGCTGGCGCTGCGCCCCACGAGCGAAACAATAATGTACTACATGTTCTCCCAGTGGATCCGATCATACAGGGATCTACCGCTGCGCATCAACCAGTGGGTAAACGTCTTCCGCTGGGAAACCAAGGCAACACGCCCATTCCTCCGCTCAAGGGAGTTTCTGTGGCAAGAGGGGCACACAGCACACAGGACGCTGGACGAGGCAAATCAGGAAGTAATGGACATGATCCAGATCTACAGCAAGATCTTCCGGGAGTACGCTGCACTCCCATTCCTCGTGCTGCGGAGGACGGAGGGCGACAAGTTCGCGGGAGCCCTCTACACCGTGGCCTTCGATAGCTTCGTGGCTGAAACGGGGAGAATGATACAGATAGGAACGGTACACAATCTGGGCCAGAACTTTGCCAAGCCCTTCGACGTGAAGTTCCTCGACAAGGACGGAAAGGAAAAGTACGTGTGGCAGACCAGCTGGGGAATCTCCACAAGGCTTATTGGGGCCATACTTGCGATCCACGGGGACGACAAGGGAGCAATACTGCCGCCAAGGCTCGCACCGATCCAGGTAGTCATCATACCCATCGTGTTCAAGGGCAAGGACGACATGGTGCTCTCAGCGGCGCGGGAGCTTTACCAGCGGATCAGGGAAATGGGAATACGTGTAGAGCTCGACGATCGGGATGAGTACACTGCGGGCTGGAAGTTCAACCACTGGGAGCTTAAGGGTGTGCCCCTACGCATAGAGATCGGGCCAAGGGACGTCCAAAACGGCGGCTTCACGGCAGTCAGACGCGATACTGGGGAAAAGATCTTCGTAAAGAGGGAGGAGCTTGAAAGGATCAAGGAACTGCTGGAAGAAATCCAAAAAGACCTGCTCAGAAGAGCGGAGGAGAAGCTAGAGCAGAACATAGTGACCGTGGAGACCATGGAAGAGGCAAAGAAGGCTGTTCAGGAAAGGAAAATTGTGCGAACGTACTGGTGTGGAGACCCCAAGTGTGAAGAGCACGTGAAGGAAGAGCTCGACGGTGCAGAGATCCGCGGAACCAAATTCCTGGAAATAGAGGTGCCAGAAAACAAGAAGTGCGTTGTTTGCGGAAGGGAAGCCACCCAGGTAGTATACATAGCAAAGAGCTACTGAGGGCGAAGGATTTCGAAGCGCACCCTCTTCTTTTCTATTGCCTCTCGAATTCTGCGCTCATTCTCATTCAAGGAAGACTTGCCAGACTTTACCTCCACGAAAACGATGCTCACGTCACCCCCAGAATTCAGGCCGTCGAAGACCACAAAATCCACGGGGCTTCCAAGGAACCGAGCGTCATGGGGGTCGTAGGGGAAGGATTGAAGGTAGGGGGCCAGCTGCTCAACGATTTTTCCCTTCTTTACATCGAAGGACCGAGCGAGGGAGCGAATCTTTGCACGGAAGCGAAGCTCGAAAAGGAAATACGCTATGGAGAAGCCAAGTAGTGCTCCAGCGAAAAAGTAAAACCACATGGTATAAAGAGCGATCAACAACATTAATACAATAGATGGTTAGCATCCCAGAGGACGTTCCAGAAAGATATCGAGCAGTTCTCAAATATGCAATGGACAAGCATGGCAAACCAAGCGAAAAGGAATCGGAATTCTTGAAAAAGCTCATCAGAAAAATAGGAAGCAAACCTTTCCAGATGCGGCTGCCGCCACTGCCAAGAGTAATCCAAGGGAGGATTATAACACACAGCGTGGGAACCAGAACAATCCAAGAGGCACGAAAAAATATCTATCAAATTATCTCAGCATTGAAAGAGGATTGCAAAGACCTCATTTGCACCTCAAGATCAAGATCTGAAGAGATGCCGATCGACCGTATGGAAAAACTGCTGGAATCTGGAAAAACAAAGGAGTTAAACGCAGTACAAGATTCTATCCTAAGGGCTGTTGCGACCGCAGGCAAGACCGAATATATGTTACCAATCATCAGCATAACTACACCGGGCAGAATCGTAAAAATAGAAAAACTGAGACTTGTGCCAAAGGGCCCTGCATTCATAGACAAGAGGGCGTTAGCAGGAGACTGTACTCGTCCAGGAGGTACGGCGTTTTACACGTTTACAATACCAGCGCTACTATCCAATGCCCACGCATCCTACGAAATCATCGCAACAACCACGGAGAATAATCCCAAAGCTCCTGGAAAAATAATGCTACAAAGGCACAAGCCCGTCGGACTTATGAGTATAATGTATGGATCGTACGAGGGCGAACCGGCCATGTACGTACATAACATACAGCTAAATCCACAGTACGGCAGAGATTCAAATGCTTATTCAGTTGGTTTTCGCATCACAACGCTCCTAAAAAAGATATCGGAAGCAACGGGCGTGAAGCATATTTTACTAGATCCAATTCAGATATCGAACCACGAGCTACTAAGGGCACAAATATATGAAATGGCGAACAAAATGGGCGCACAAAGAGCCGATTCTAACGGATTCACACCACATGACGACCCCGAGAACATCCTAAGGGACTTAGAGTTCTACGGGTCGCCATGGAAATATCAGCGTACATCTGGGCATATGCCGATACACATACCAATAAAAAAGATCAATAAACACCGTTTGTAACATGGACACGCTCAACGATCTCCGAATCAAGTGGGTGGAAAGCCTCTTCAACCGCGTGGCAAAGTACTGCAAGAGCGGCGTGATAAAGGACAAGAACAAGATCTGCAGCCAAATTGAGGGCAAAATCAAGGAGCTCAAGTATTCCTATGCAGATGAGGCCGGCGTTCTTGAGTATGTAAACTGGATTTTAGATCGATTGCGGGAATTGGAGGGTGCACCGATAAGCTCGGAGGAAGCAAAGCAGTGGTTAAGTTACATGATCTCAGAACTCGAGGATTTCCCCCGCAAGCTCAAGATAAACGTATCGGAACCCTTCCAGATCTTCAGATACAAGTTCGTTGAGATTGTATCCGCTTCAAAGCACCCAGAACTATCCAATCTCCGCATAACAAAGGTGAGGGATTCTGAAGGAAGAGAATACACGGTGATTACGAACATACAAGACGTGAAGGAGGGTCAGAAAGCTGCCATTGTATTCTTACCCCCACGCGAGTTTGGAGGCGTCTGGAGCGAGGCAATGTTCGTAGCGCTCAACGTGGAAAAACCCGAGCAGATCGAGCTAGAAAAGCTGAGGGGGCTAAACCAGTACTTCTTCCAGGTGTGATCCGTGGATGAGAGGGAAAAGGAGCACGTGGAATAAGAATACAACCCCGCAACTCAGTAACGGAGCACCATCATCTCGTGATCCTTCTCATACGGATCCAGGAGCACCTCCTCGACGACGCGCAGGCCCTTGGAGGTAAAGAAATCCCTGAACTCGCGGAAGACCTCCTTGGGATCCTTGGTTACATCAACGGACCTGGACTTTATGGCGATGTACGCGTAACCGCCCTTCTTGAGGAACCGCTCGACATTTTTCCAGAGTATCTCCGCCTGGTTGGGGGCTGCAACGTCCTGATAGACGATGTCAACGCCGCCGATCTCGTCGATGAACTGCTTGACCTCTTCAGGGTACTCGTCGGGCTTCGAAGCGTCCGCAAGGATGGGCAAAATATTCCCTCGCTCCTCGGCCACGGCTATGATCTTTGGCATAACGCGGGGGGCGACATCAACGCCAATGATGGCCGAATCGTCGCCGAGAATGTCAGAAATGTGGGATGCAGTGGTACCCTCCGCAATTCCAAGGTATAGAACGTTGGCTCCGGGCGTGAATGCCCACGTCTTCAAACCGTTCTTTATGGCTGCCGCTAGCTTTGATCGATAGGGGTTCCAAACGCGGTACTCTACCCCGTCGATCTTTATCAGTTGCTCGCCGTATACCCTTTTGCCTGGAACCTTGTTGCGGGTGAGGATCTTTCCCTCATACTCCCAAACGCCGGGGAATATTTCCTTCAGCTTCGCCATGAAAGAAAATGGATGAAGGGTTCTTTATCGCTTGCCCCTCTTACCCTTCTTGCCCTTGAAGCGCTTCTTGAACCGCTTGCCACCCTTCTTGGCGGGCTTGCTGGGCTTGCGCTTGGGTGGATTCGGATACTTTTCCTTGATCTCCTGGACACGCTGCTCAATCTCCTTCAGCAGGCGCTCGGAAATGTCCTTGCCACCGAAGTAGTCCTCACGGGCGGCAATGGCCAGCTTAGCTGCAATGGTCCTGGCGATCTTACCGCGCTGCCAGCGCTTCGCGGAGCGCACAAGGGGGTGCTGGAAGAGGATACCGTGCTTCGGAGGCGGCGTGCCCTTTGCCAGGTGCTTGAAGAGGGCCTTTTCTGCGCCGAGCACCTGTATCGTGGACGCGGGGAGCATTGCAAGCTTCTTCAGACCACCAGCCTTGGAAATGAGGCGAGCTCCAAGCAGAGGACCCGCAATCGCGGTCACGTTGGGTGCGATTGCCTTCATCTGCTCACGGATGTAGTCCGCGAGGCGTTCACGCATCTCACGGAGTTCCCTAACCCTCGCGGCAAAGTCCTGGATCATCTTAAGGTCGTCGCCCTCAAGATCCGTACCCATGGACTCCTGGGCCGCACGGGCAACGCGCTCCGCAAGTTTCTCCCCGAGAATGGGCACGAGGGCATCCTCGGTCATCTCCCTTCGGTTTCCAAGCTCCACCACGAGGTCCAGGAACTTCTCATGGTCCTTCACAAGCTGGTTCGCCTCGGGGAAGTGCAGACCATACCACTCGCGCAGACGCTCGACGAGCAGGTTGAATGCGGCGTCCAAATCGTCCAGAGCTTCAATCGCCTGGATAATGTAGCGATCCTTCTCAGTATAAGCCTCCTCTACCTTCTTTTTCGTCTTCTCAACGATCTTCTTCCTCAGCTCCGCCAGACTCGTCATTGGTGTCACCGTTACTATGTAGTTCAGGAAGGGCTTTAATTCCAGGGGGTTCCCAAACGCCCTCTATCCTGTACCCACAGTGGGGGCAGCGGCCGTTTTCCGTAAGATCCTCGGTGTGATAGCCGTAACGAACGATAACAGGGGCGCCGCAGTTCGGGCAATACGTAGTCTCGTACTTTGGATCCCCAAGGTTGCCCACGTAGACGTACTTCAGCTCTTCTCGCGCAAGCTCATAGAACCGGGTCAGAGTCTCGATGGGGGTCGGCGGAACATCCCGCATCCTGTAGTGGGGGAAGAACCTGGAAATATGCAGGGGAATAGAGTCGTCGATATCCTTGATGAACTCCACCACCTCGGAACGGAACCAGTCTTCCTTGTCGTTCCAGCCCGGGACCACAAGAACGGTTACCTCTACGTGGAAGCCGTACCTCTTCGCAAGCTTTATGTTCCTGCGCACGACCTCGACGTCAGTCCCTCCCGTGACCTTCCGGTAAAACTCGGCGTCCCCCTTCAGGTCAATGTTCATGGCATCCAACCAGGAGCGCATATCGCGCAGGACGTCCTTGGTAAAGTATCCATTGGTAACGAAAACGTTGGAAAGGCCATGTTGCTTGGCAAGAACGCCGATATCCCTTGCGTACTCGTAGAAGATGGTGGGTTCAACGTAGGTGTAAGCGATGGAGGGGATTCCGTTGGCAAGGGCGGTCCTAACGATGCTCT
The DNA here is from genome assembly GCA_027011045.1 of Microcaldota archaeon. Classification (GTDB taxonomy): domain Archaea; phylum Iainarchaeota; class Iainarchaeia; order JAADDC01; family JAADDC01; genus SZUA-1452. The sequence goes on from JALVAT010000038.1 coordinate 16,674, forward strand.
CGGGCGGAACGTAGGGCAGATCAAAATCCTCCGGTTTCGCCTGGGAAATTTCCCAGTTCTGACAGTGGAGGCACTTGAAGTTGCAGCCCACGGTGGAGAGGGAGAGGATGTCCGTTCCAGGCAGATAATGGAACAACGGTTTCTTTTCGATGGGATCCACGGCTATTGTAACGGGACGGCCGTAGACCAGACTGTATAACGTTCCATCTCTGTTTTCCCTAACGTTGCAGACGCCACGCATGCCCTTCGGGATTACACAGTGGCGCTCACAGAGGTTGCAGCGAACAGCCCCGTTTTCAAGGGGTTCCCAGAAGAGTGCCTCCTTGCCCTCCACAATGAATATATAGCTCGGAAAGTAGTTTTAGTGTGATGGGGATTCGGGACGAGATGAAGCTCAAGCTACGGAGAGAAATAAAGGAGGTTCTCCGCAAAAATCCGGAAGAGGACATTCTACTCGGAGAGGGTAGGGAACCGCTCCTAAAGGGTTCGCGCTATGGGGGCGTGGAGGATCAGGAGTATGTCAAAAGATCCGCAAAAACGATATGGTTATTTAACAGGTTTAAACTCTCCGAGGAGAAAATACCAGCAATTGCAAGGGAAAATAAGAAGGATCTACGGAAATTCGTGGCAGTAAAAGCAAAGTACGGAGATGACAAAGCCCTAGGATTTCTCGCACGCATAAACCCAGATCTTGGGAAAATAATTGAGCGCGACATGCGATACAACGCAAGTATTCGAGCAGGGGGACTCGCCCATCCAGATGGCACAATAACTATCAACACAGAGGAAGAAGACCCCGACACAGTCCTCCACGAAATACGGCATCAGGTAGGTCGCGCATACGGATGGTGGAATCCGGGCGAGATGAACGAAGCCTTCGCAGACGTCAAGTCCGAAGAACAATCGGATGAGGTCACAAAGATGAGAGCCGTAGAATGGGGTAAAACGTATGGAAAGTTCAGCGCAAGAAAGTACGCAAAGGCCCTGCGGATCATGCGCTTCGTAGAGCGGAAGTATGGGACAGGGGCGGCCGTAAAGCTCGCCAAGATTCTCAACCCAAACATATATTCCATAAAAATGACCCTGAAGATGCGCTTCCCAAGGCGCAAAAACAAGCGATAAAAACCCGTTCCGACAAAATTCTATGTATGGTTGACAAGAAGGCGCTGAAGAAGAAGTTCCAGGCCGAATGGGAGCAGCACTACAAGCTCCCCTTCTTCGAAGAGATGGGGTTCATCCGCAAGACGTGCAAGAAGTGTGGGCAAACCTTCTGGACGCTAGATCCCGATCGAGAAGTCTGTGGAGAGCCTGAACACAACGGCTATCAGTTCATTGGCAACCCTGCAGGCAAGAGGCGCTCCTATACGGAAACTTGGGAAGCCATGGCTAAATTCTACGCGAAGAACGGGCATACGATCATCGACAGGTATCCGGTTGTCGCCCGCTGGAGGGATGATCTCTACTTCACCATTGCATCCATCGCCGTCTTCCAGCCCTACGCGGTAGCAGGAGAGGTGGAGCCGCCGGCAAACCCCCTGCTCATCCCACAGCCCTGTCTCCGATTCAAGGACGTGGAGAACGTCGGTCTCTCGGGCAGACACTTCACGAACTTTGTCATGGTGGGCCAGCACGCATTCAACACGCCTGAAAAGGAAGTGCTCTGGAAGAACGAGGCTATAGAACTTATTTTCCGCTTCATGACGGAGGTTGTAGGCATACCCAAGGAAGAGATCGTCTTCCACGAGGACGTCTGGGCTGGCGGCGGAAACTTCGGTCCTTCCATAGAGTACTTCGTCCGTGGACTTGAGCTGGGCAACGTTGTCTTCATGCAGTTCAAGGAGACGGAGAACGGATATGAGCAACTACACACCCGGGTGATCGACCACGGTATCGGCCTCTCCAGGTTCGCATGGATATCAAACGGGACGAGGACGGCGTACGACGTTGTTTTCCCCTCCGTGATGCAGTATTTGAGGGAGTTCTACGTGCCGGACGTGCCGGAGAACGTGCTGAACCAGTTTGCAAGGATGAGCGGAGCCCTGAACTTCGATGAAGTTGACGATATGGGGGCACTGATGCGGGAAATCGAGGAGAAGCTAAACTACCCCGGCTTCTTCGAGCAGTACAGACCTTACGCGGACCTCTACGCTATCGGCGATCACACCAAGACCTTGCTCCTGGCAATAAACGACGGTGCATTCCCCTCCAACGTGGGCGGGGGATACAACCTGCGCGTCCTGGCAAGAAGGATCTTCTCGTCCATGGAGCGCTACGGCTGGGACATCGACCTCGGGAAGGTCTTCGAGCTCCACGCGAAGGACGTAGAGCCCATGTTCCCCGAGCTAAGGGAAGCTGTGGACCTGGCCGTGGACGTCATGGAAGAGGAGCGCAAGAAGTACAGGGAGAGCAAGCGCAAGGCGAAGAGCAGGGTAATAACGCTCGTCAAAAAGAAGGGCACCCTCGAGCCGGAGGACTTTATCCTCCTCTACCAGTCTTACGGCGTAACGCCGGAGGACGTGAAGGAGATAACGGGTATCGAGCCGCCCGCCGGCATATACGCCATGATCGAAGAGGCTGGCAAGCAGAAAAAGCGGGGCAAAAAGGAGAAGAACATCCCGGACGTCGAGGGCTACCCCAAGACCTACGCGCTCTACTACGACGATCCCTATCTATTCGAGTTCGAGGCAAAGGTGCTGGGCGTCGTGGGGGACTGGGTGATCCTCGACAAGACGGCGTTCTACCCAGAGGGCGGAGGGCAGGACGCAGACAATGGAGAGCTCAACGGAGTTCCCGTTGTAGACGTCCAGAAGACGAAGAGCGGCGTAATCCTGCACCTGGTGGAAGATGGGAGCAAGTTCAAGCCAGGGCAGACTGCGGTGGGCAAGATCAACGCGACGAGACGCCTAAGGCACACGAGGCACCACACCACGGCGCACATCATCCTCGCGGCGGCAAAGAGGGTTCTCGGCAAGCACGTGTGGCAGGCTGGCGCCCACAAGAGCGAGGACATTGCGCACATCGATCTAACGCACTACAGGAGAATAAGCGACGATGAACTGCGGGAGATCGAGCGCATAGCCAACGAGATCGTCATGCAGAACATCCCCGTGAAGACGTACTGGATGGGCAGAACGGAGGCAGAGAAGAAGTTCGGCGTGACGCTGTATCAGGGTGGCGCGGTGCCTGGAAAGGAGCTACGCATCGTGGAGATACCTGGAATCGACGCGGAAGCCTGTGGTGGCACCCACGTAAAGAGAACGGGCGACATCGGCCTGATAAAGATCGTCAAGCGTGAGAGCGTGGCCGACGGAGTTGAAAGGATCATATACAAGAGCGGAGACGTGGCATTACAGTTCATCCAGGAGCGTGAAGAGAAACTGAAGAGGGCTGCCAATGTCCTCAGGGTTCCCGTAGATGAGGTGCCCGCTGCAGCGGAGAAGATGTTTAACCAGTGGAAGGAAGCCGAAAAGAGAGCAGAGAAGCTCGCCGAGGAGCTTACAAAGTACGTGGCGCGCTACGCAGAGGATCGGGTGATCCTACTACCGTACCTGGACCAGAGAATGGCGGAGCGCATAGCTGAGGCAAAGGGGAAGCCACTGATCATCATTGGCAGAAGTGGAAAGCCCAACGTGTTCGTCTACGCAGATAACGCGGCAGAAATCATAAGGAAGCTCGGCGTGCGCGGCGGTGGCAAGGGAGACAGGGCAATGGGAGTTACAGAGGAACCGGACAAGGTATACGAGCGAGCAAAGGGGGCGATCTAACGCTCTCCTTTCTCCTCGTAGAGTCTGCGCTGGAGCTCGTCCCGGAGCGCTTCAGAAACAGGGGATCTGTGAGGCAGTGGTGCAGGCGCTTCGGAAGGCGACCAGAGGAAGCGATACTCGACGTAAACTACATGCGGGACGTCCTCCAGAGGCTACCCGACGGAGAGCGAAGGGGCCGGCCCGATATCGTCCAATATTTTCTCCTTAGCGTCCTGGAATCGCCAGCGGGTAAGGAAGAGCTGGTGGATGTTTACGTGCACACGTACGGGAGTAAACTGTTCTACGTGGAGCCGGGGACAAGGATTCCGAGGAGCTACTCGCGATTTATAGGCATTATGAGCCAGGTGCTGCGGGGGGAGGACACTCCAAGGATTCACCCGCTGAGGGAAAGCCCCCACGACGTCATCGCACGAAAAAAGGAAGATGGCTTTGCAATAGTGGGACTCGACGAGGATGGGGAGCTCGCGAGGCCAGAAGACGTGTTGAAAAGGGATAGTTTGGTGATAATAGGGGGATTCCAGCGCGGAGATTTTATGGGGGCTTACAGCGCAGAGAGGTGGATAAAGATTGGGCCAAGGGTCTATCCCAGCTGGGTTGTCGGAGCTGAGGTCGCTGCTGGGTGGGAGAGGCGTTTTCCATTCACCTGGTAACGCGGAAAATCTCCCCAAGGAGAGGGGCACGTACATACTTATCCTTCGGCTGAGCTCGCCCCTTCGGGTGAGGACTGCGTACGGATTCACAACGGTGGCCCCGGGGGTCTATGCATAC
>JALVAT010000039.1 GCA_027011045.1 Microcaldota archaeon
GGGTAAGTGTTCTCAGTGCTGTTGCATAACCAAACATCTCTGCCAGTGGCACTTCGGCGGTGATAACCTGCAAACCGCCCTGCGCCTCCATGCTTTTAACCCTACCTCTTCTGGAGTTGATATCACCGATCACAGAACCCATATACTGCTCGGGCACTGTAACCTCAACCTTCATGATAGGTTCCAGAAGAACGGGATCGGCCTTCTTGGCTGCTTCTCTAAATGCCTTGATAGCAGCCATCTGGAATGCCATATCTGAAGAATCTACCTCGTGGTAAGAACCATCTACCAAGGTAGCTCTCAGGTCAACCACAGGATATCCTGCCAGTGGACCAGACTCCATGGCCTCCTTAAGACCTTTCTCAACAGATGGAATGTATTCTCTTGGAATCACACCACCAACGATTTTATCAACAAACTCAAAGCCTTTACCTCTTTCCAGAGGCTCAAACTCAATGACAACATGACCATACTGACCGTGACCACCGGTCTGACGAATGTGCTTACCCTCAACCTTGACAGGTTTGGTGAAGGTCTCACGGTAAGAAACCTGTGGCTTACCAACATTGGCATCCACCTTAAACTCCCTCTTCAACCTGTCAACAATGATTTCAAGGTGAAGCTCACCCATACCGGAAATAATGGTCTCACCGGTCTCATGGTCAATCTTAACCCTAAATGTTGGGTCCTCTTCGGCAAGTTTCTGAAGTGCCTGAGAGAGTTTATCCTGATCAGACTGAGTCTTAGGCTCTATGGCAATAGACACCACAGGTTCGGGAACATAAATAGACTCAAGGATAATAGGATGATCCTCATCGCAGAGTGTATCACCTGTGGTGGTATTCTTAAGACCAACTATGGCACCAAGGTCACCGGCACCAATGGCCTCAACATCCTCACGGTAGTTAGCGTGCATACGCAGAAGCCTGGATATACGCTCTTTCTTACCCTTGGTTGCGTTATAAACATATGTTCCTGCCTTCAGCATACCAGAGTAAACTCTGACATAAGCCAGTTTACCGACAAATGGATCTGTCTGTATCTTAAAGGCAAATACTGCCAGTGGGGCATCGTCAGAAGTGATTCTCTCTTCTTCCTCACCGGTAACAGGGTTAATACCCTTTACTGGTGGGATATCCAGTGGAGATGGGAGATAATCAATGATTGCATCCAGAAGGGGCTGAATACCCTTGTTTTTAAATGCCGTTCCCATGAAGACAGGGAATATCTCCCTCTCTAGTGTTCCCTTTCTGATGAGTTTCTTGATCTCCTCTACACTAAGCTCCTCACCAGAAAGGTATCTTTCCATAGCATCGTCGTCGAACTCAACGGCGGTTTCAATGAGTTTCTCTCTCCACTCCTCCACAAGATCCTTCAGATCATTAGGAACCTCAACAATCTCGTAGTCTTTACCAAGATCATCCTTCCAAACATATGCCTGTCTTGTAATCAGGTCAACAACTCCCTGGAAGTTGTCTTCCTCACCGATAGGCACCTGCATGACAACAGGCCTTACATAGAGTTTATCCTCAATGGTATTGACAACCCTAAAGAAGTTGGCACCAACACGGTCCATCTTGTTGACAAAGATGATTCTTGGCACATTATATCTATCGGCCTGTCTCCAAACGGTCTCTGTCTGTGGCTGAACACCGGCAACAGCATCAAGAATGATAATGGCACCGTCAAGAACACGCATGGCACGCTCAACCTCAATGGTGAAGTCCACGTGCCCGGGCGTATCGATAATATTCAGACGATGATCCTTCCAAAAGGCCGTTGTAACGGCGGCTGTAATGGTAATCCCTCTCTCCTTCTCCTGGGGCATCCAGTCCATGGTGGCGGTGCCATCATGAACCTCACCT
>JALVAT010000040.1 GCA_027011045.1 Microcaldota archaeon
GGAGGTAGGGTTACCCCCCGACACCCGAAGGGCCCGCGTTGCTGCGGAGCCGCTGGGAGGTTAACGAGGCTTATTCAGCCCTCCCCAGATCCTCCCAGCCGGCCTATCGGGCCTCGCGGTTACCCTCCGGGGCCACCGAAGACCGGTGCTACCGGCCTCCGGCCACCCGGTTTGCCCGGCGATACGAGAATTGATTGGAGCTATTTAAAGCTTTCGGATTTGTGTATCCACTGCACAGTGGCCCTATTTCTTGCCACCCACAATCTCCTTTATTTCTTCCAGCACACGCGCCGCGTGTCCCTTTGCCCGCACGTTCTTCCATTCCTTGACGATTTGGCCTTCCGGCGATACGAGAAACGTGCTCCGTATAACGCCCTCTACTTCCCGTCCGTACATGCGCTTTTTACCCCAAGCGCCGAAGGCCTTATGTACCGCAGCGTCCGGATCACTTAAAAGGGCTATTCTCAATCCATGCTTTTCCCTGAATCGCTTGTGGGACTCCACAGATTGCCTTGAGATACCGATGATCCGTACCCCGAGCTTATCAAACTCATCTCTTAGTGCGGAGAACTCCTTTGCCTCCGTGGTGCATCCCGGCGTGTTATCTCGAGGGTAAAAGTAGATGATCGTCCACCTTCCCCTTAGATCCTGGGAGCTGAGGGTCACTTCCCTTCCCTCTTCATCTATTCCCCTTAGTTGGAACTCAGGGATCTTCATGCAATCACCTCGCCTTGATTATCGCCCAGCCCGCGAAGAACCAGAATAGCAACAGCTCCCCCAGGCACCGCGGATCAGACAGGGAACATTGGAGGCAGGACGCCTTAAACGTGATACAGTGGAGTATGAACAGGGTTACTATGCCCGCCAGTGGTATTATCAGATCCTTTTTCCCGCTTTTCACAGCGTATTCGACCAGAAGGTACCCCAGAAGCACTGCAATCGCGAGATGGAAGATAAATAGTATCACGGTACCCACCTCCACGATGCCCCAGCGAGGTAGGAAAGGTATGCGCTCACGGCAACGAGCAGCGCCACGGACGCCCGCTCAATCCATTTGTTTCCGGCTATTAACGCACTGTTTTTCTTCATTATGATTGCAACCACTGCAAGGGGCGTTATTATGCCCAGTGCGAATAGGAACGCGTTGATAATGGCTGATATGATTGTAAATGACGTTGTGGCAGTGGCCACGGCGAACCCGATGGAGCACGGCGAGAGCGCCAGTCCGTATAGCGCCCCTGTTGTGGGTATCCTCATCGCCTTGCCAGTGTACATCGTGTACGCAGAGTAAAATGTAATGGCTGCCGCCAGGAGCAGCAACACGGGCTGAATCCAGCTGATTATATGATAAGCGGCAGCAAAGGCCAGGTTAAGCGCTGAGAAGAGGAGGAATTGCGCAACGAAGAACTCCATCAAAAATTTGACCGGATTGCGCCTTGTTATCATTACTGATAGGGCGGGGAGTACGCACCCGCTGAGCCCTGCGAAGAATCCACTTACGTAGGCGAGCATGTCGTGCTTCCCCCGATGCCGCAAGCGCTACCCTTAGATTCGGCCTCCCACGGTAGCCGTCCCGCCAGCGCCGCCACTATTGATTCGTAATCCTGTTCCCCAACGAGTTTCTCCCCCGTTTTCGGTATTACTATTGTGGGCGTTTCTGAGACTCCATATTTCCTGGCAAGATCGGGGTACTCGAATACGTTGAATGCTGAGACGGAGTATCCGGCCGATATAAGCTTTCTTATTGTGGGGATCTCCGCGATACAGTGGGGACACGTGGGTTGGTAAAAGACGAGGATCTCCGCGTTCGTATCCTTTGGGAGGAGCTCGTAAAACACGACAGAATTGGAGAGCCCCGCTGCAAAGGCCCCCAGCACGATGAGCGCCGCCAACCACATTACCCAGCGCGGGCCCATCTCGTGCGATAGGGAGAAATCCATAGGAACATTAACGGCGTTAATCATTTTAATCTGCTCGGCTCGCTTCCTTCCGTGGAGATCCTTTCCTTCGACTCGCTCGTTTCTGGGGAGTTCGTCTCGCGTCCCAACCGTTTCGTGGCAGTTGTGCGTGTAAACGGCGAGGAGAGACTGGCGCACGTTCACGATCCTGGGCGCCTGCCGGAGCTGCTACGCCCCGGTGCCCGTGTGCTCCTCCTGCCCAAGAAGGGCGCTAAGACGGACTTTCACCTTATTGCAGTCTACCGCGAGGGCTACGGCTGGGTGTTTCAGCATTCGGGCTACCATTCTCTAATTGCCCAGAAGCTTGTGGAGTCCCGTGCGCTCCCCGAGTTCAGGGATGTTGTTGCGTACGGAAAGGAAATAGCGATCGATAACCACCGCATAGACTTCGTTCTTTCCTACTATACAGGGGACGTCCTAATGGAGGTGAAGGGCTGCACGCTCTTTAGTGATGACCTTGCTCTATTTCCCGACGCTCCGACGAAGCGTGGACGGGAACACGTGGAGCTCCTTTCTGATTACGGCGATTCTATCCTGCTCTTTCTGGTTATGAACGACCGGGTTCGGTACTTCGCTCCTAACGTCGAGACGGATCCGAAATTCCATAGTGCTTTCCTCCACGCCCTTTCTCGAGGCATGCACGTTATTCCCGTCACGTTCTCCTTCGACGGGAGGACGCTGCACCATGTTGGAAGGGTGCCCTTTGTTTCTGATCCACACGATGACGAGCTCTTCTCTCTGGCGAATCTCGCCATGGATGCTGCAGATCGCTACTCTGAGCGCTTTGGGCCCGAGGCTCATGCCGTTCTTGCTGGCGTTTCGCGCGTAGATGGTACTCCCTATGTGCACGTGGTTTTCCATGGGATTTTCTGCCAATCTTGCGGACTATACGACTACTTTGACGATTACGGTTTGATCTTAGCTGATCTCGGTGTTCGTTCAGTCCCCGAATTTGCCAAGCGGTTCGGGAATACCTATGTGGTCCGGTTCAAGGTGAAAGAAGGCACCTAATGTCTTGCTTTCTATCGCAGTAATACTTTGTAGACGCGACATACCTTTGTTTCGCCGACGCTATTTACTAGTGTGAGCGTTGACCCGTTAATTACTGCAGATTCGGGGCGCTCATGTTCGAATATTATTCTTTCCAGGATTATACCATCCTTTCTTACCAGAAGCAGAGTTCCCTTGCTTTGTATGGTGAAACCATTGCAGTCAGCATAGCTTGTGAAAATCGCAGGGTATATGTCTGTGTCGTTTCCGTTATATATTCTTAAGACTGTGAAGTATTTGCACGGCAGTTTTGGAAGCTGGCAGAACTCCAAATTTCCCTTTACTGTGATGCAGCTCTTTGTGATGGGTGTGATTACATCGCACTATACTTTGTTTGTTTCTGATAGTGTTTTTACACAGCCAGATAGTGTTGCGCTTCTTGCGGTTAACTCGTCCATGAATGTCCATCCAGGTGTTCCAACCATTCCAGGGATGTATAGCTGGTTGCAGTCTACGGGTGTTAGCCAACAATTGCGCTCTACTCGATAACATATTCTTTCGTTGAAATCCTCCGCAAAAACACCGTAGTGCCCATGATATAATCCTACATCGTTAGATTCGGTGTGGTGATAAGTTCCTTGCAGTAATTTCCTTGAGTTTTGCAGTCTGTTGCGTGGCGGTATTTTTTTGTGCCCTTTGTTGTGCATGTGAGGAGCAGAGCAGCTATGCTCACGAGAAGGGTTACAGTGAGTAGCAGGATTAATCGTTTCTTTGGTTGCGGTGGCTTGTTGTTTCTCATTCCCATATGCTTCATATCAATAGAGTGCTTAGTGGCTTTTATTTACCAACGAATCGAATGAGCTCTTCCCCCACATCCCCGAAGGCACCCCTTATCTTCTCCTGCACTTCGGGATTTCCACTCATTGCGGGCCACAGAATCGAGTCGATGTGGAGCGGGGGAACCTCCGTTTCTTCGGCAACCCCTTGCCAGAATCTAATCGGATCTTTTTCTCCCAAGCGCACCGTCAGTCGGCGTATCCTAGAGTCCACTGGAATCGGAATGTCCATGGGGTATGGTCTGAACTTACCCATCACGATGCGCGCGGCGTAGCCGAACATCTTGACTGCGAACACAACGGTCTTCGCGTTTTTGCTCGTACCGAGGGCATCCGAGAGGTCCTCTTGGAGCGCGCGCATGTTCCTGTAGTACTGCTCTACGTCCATAGACTTCAGGAAGGGTTCGACGCGTTCAAGTCTTTTCAGCTTTGTTGGTGTTAGCCGCCTGTTTGTCCTGCTGTTTGGCAGGAATCTCGCGTATGCCTTTGTGATGGAACTTACGTTCTTGTTTGAAAACCCTCTGGCGAATTCCCACCACCACTCCTCGCCTTTTCCGGAAAGCTGATACGAGACGAGCGCGTTTGCCACAACAAGTCGTACAAAAGCATCAGAATCTATTCCGCTGCCGTACAGGTGCCTGAGTGCCTGGAACTGGGGGTCTATGTGCTCCTCTATAAACCGCGCGCCGTCGACGCCAATGCGTGAGATGATCTCCACGATCTGCACGGCGATCCCTTCACTTCAGCTCTTCCACCAGGATCGCGGGGCAGACGCGCTGAACGCCTTCGATGCTCTCCAGGCGGCGCACGAAGCGGACCATTTCGTCGCTGTCGTGGAACCAGCACTCGATCATGATCATGTGATCGCCCGTGGTGCTCTTCATGCGCTTCACTTCTGGCATCTTCTTCACTTGCTCTATCGCCCTGACGTACTGCTCTGGCTCCACATCAAAGCCAATCTCCGCCACGATTTTGTAGCCGATCTTCTTGGGATCCACGACAGCCCTGTAGCCGCGAATAATCCCCTGCTCCTCCAGTTTCTTCACGCGCTTTCTGATCGCCGCCTCTGTGACGCCGAGCTTCCTGGCTATCTCCGTGTATGGCGTTCTCGCGTCCTTCATGAGGATTTCGATGATCATAAGATCTCTTTCCGAGACTCGAACCATATATGCAATCGAACCGAACCATATTTAAAGACTTTCGAACTTACTCTTCCTGAGGTGATGCACATGGCAGAGATATACGTACCGGCAATCGGGGACAAGTTCCCTGAGCTGGAGGTCAACACTACCCACGGGAAGATGAAGCTCCCCGATGCGTTCAAGGGCAAGTGGTTCGTGCTGTTCTCCCACCCGGCAGACTTTACGCCTGTTTGTACCACGGAGTTCGTTGCGTTCCAGAAGCGATACGATAAGTTTAAGGAGCTCAACACGGAGCTTATCGGTCTTTCCGTTGATCAGGTGTTCTCCCACATCAAGTGGATTGAGTGGATAAAGGATAAGTTTGGCGTTGAGATCCAGTTCCCCATCATAGCGGACGACATGGGTATCGTGGCGGAGACCCTTGGCATGATCCACCCCAACAAGGGAACCAACACCGTGCGCGCAGTCTTCATTGTTGACGACAAGGGCATTATCCGTGCGATTCTCTACTACCCACAGGAGGCTGGCCGCGACGTTGACGAGATCCTCCGCCTCGTGAAGGCGCTGCAGACTTCCGACAAGTACGGCGTCGCCCTGCCACACAAGTGGCCAGAGAACGAGCTCATCGGCGACCACGTGATCATACCACCCGCATCCAGCGTTGAGGAGAAGAAGCAGCGCGAGGAGGCTGCCAAGAAGGGCGAGATCGAGTGCTTCGACTGGTGGTTCTGCCACAAGAAGATCTAACGCCCTTCTTTTTTCCACAATTCTTTTACTCAAGGTGAAAAAGATGATGTCCGAAATTCCAAGGGGTTTTGAAAATGTTAAGGAAGAGGATCACCGTATGGCTGATTCTGAGCTTGTTCGCATTGGTTTGATTGCTGAACTGGATGCTATTAGCCTTTATGAGCAGCTTGCCGCCCATGCAAAGGACTCCCTTGTGAAGAAGGTGTTCCTTGACATTGCCCGCGAGGAGAAGGAGCACGTCGGCGAGTTCCTTGAGCTCCTGAAGCGACTGGATCCGGAGCAGATCGATGCGCTGGAGCACGGTGCCAACGAAGTCCGCGAGATGGAGGGGTGAGCATGGAGATCCGCACCGCCGATTGGAAGCACGAGAAGCACGTTCCTGTCATCCAGGTTCCCGGACGGGTGAAGCCCGGTGAGCCGGTGGATATAATCGTCACGGTGGGCAAGGAGCAGCCCCATCCAAACACACCGGAGCATCACATATCTTGGGTGGAGCTCTACTTCATCCCCGAGGGCAAGGACATTGCGTACTACTTGGGCCGTGCTGAGTTTGGTGCCCATGGCGAGGAGCAGATGTACACGGAACCTGTTGCACTTTTCCGTGTCGCTCTTCCAGGATCTGGCACTCTCCGGGCCCTTGCCCACTGCAACGTCCACGGTCTCTGGGAGGGCGAGCGTAGGGTGGAGGTGAAGTAGATGCCCTGTAAGAAGCGCAAGAAGAAAAAGAAGAACGAGCAGTGAGCCTTTTAACGGTTCCTTTCTTTTATTTGCCAGATGCACGGCCAATTTTTGATTCCACACATCCACCCGCGCATCGAGCTGCCCCGAGAGGTACTTCACGTATATTTTATATCTCGTATTCGCTATCCGGAGGTGTGAGCGTGGAGGAACCGAACGGAGAAGAGCGAAGAACGGTATATCTCCTTGGGTTAACCTCCATGATCAACGATGCGAGCTCCGAGGCGATCTATGCAATCCTTCCCTACTACGTGGATAATCTTGCGCTCATTGGTCTCTTCGGCGGTCTTTTCAACGGTCTTGGCAATGCGCTGAAGCTCGTCTTTGGATACCTATCCGACCGCTTTGCGCGTAGAAAACCCCTTGTCATGCTCGGCTATTTGGTTTCCGCCGCATCGAAGACGTCGATGGCCCTTGTAAGCTCCGCACTGCTACCCGTGCTGATCGTGCTCGATCGCATTGGGAAGGGGATTCGCGACTCGCCAAGGGACGCCATTCTTTCTACCGTCAGGGCAAGGGGGTTTGCTTTTTCTGTCCACAGAGCCCTAGATACTACTGGAGCACTTCTCGGCACGCTGCTTGCGTACTATTTGCTGTCCAACGTTGGCGATTACCGCTTTGCCATGCTCGTTGCCGGTATGCTTGGCTTTTTTACTATCTTCCCCCTCCTCTTTGTGCCTGAACCCAAGGGTGCCCTCCTGCGCCGATCCTTTGGCGATGCCCTCGCGCATCTGTCTGCAGGGGTCAAGCACTTCCTTCTTCCGGCTGTGCTCTTCGGTTTTGCGGCAATCTCTCCCATGCTTTTTATAACGACGGCAAAAACGGAGGAATCCTTCTACGCCATTCTCCTATACGCCCTTTACAACCTGTTTTACGTCCTTTCCGCCACGTTCATTGGTAGGAGTTCCGATCGCTTTGGTAGGGGCAGAATAATGATTCTCGGCGGCACCCTTATCGCCCTTGCATACCTGGCAATGTATGCCGGAAGCTACGTGCTGGGCTTTCTTCTTTACGGTCTTGGAATCGGTGCATTCCTCCCCGCAGCCTTTGCGCATATAGGGGACGTTTCCAAGGAGCGTGGCACTGCGATGGGTGTTTTCCAGAGTGTCTACGGAATTTCCGTGCTAATTTCCTCCACACTCTTCGGGTATCTGCTTGGAATCCTGGGCCCACTTACCTTTGTGCTGTATGCCGTTTTTCCCGTCGCCGCCGTGCTCTCCGTGCTTAGCCTGAGGTGATCCCATGTTTGAGAATGAGCTCGTAGGGGAAATCCTCAAGAGGTACCGGCGCATCTGGGCGCTGAGCCACGTATCTGCCCTTGCCGAGTGGGATTCTGATGTTATGATGCCAAAGGGCGGGTCCTCGCTCCGTGGTGAAGCCTTTGCGGAGCTCGCCGTGCTTAAGCAACGCTTCATAACCGATTCCTCCTTTGTTGAACTTGTGCGCAGGGCATCACGGGAGGAGTTGAACGATTACGAACGTGGTGTGATCCGTATCCTTGAGAGAAGCATTCACTACTACTCGTCGCTTCCGTCGGAGTTTGTGGCGGAGGAGGAGCGAGTCATTGAAGCAGCAAAGCGAGCATGGGAGGAAGCCAAGCAGAAGTCGGAGTTTTCCATATTCCGGCCCCATTTGGAACGGATCTTCGAGCTGCAGCGCAAAAAGGCAGAGTATTTGGGTTATGATGAGCATCCGTATGATGCACTCGTCGATCTCTATGAGGAAGGTGCCACGAAACGTTTCCTCGACCGCTTCTTTTCAGTTCTCGTCCCTGAAGTCTCCCGTTTGCTCAAGAGGATCGTAAGTTCTCCAGAGTTCGTGGAGCGCCACGAGCTGGAGGATCTGACGTATGTCCGGGAGGATATGGAGCGCCTGAACCGCTTTGTGCTTACGGCCTTCGGCGCTCCGTGGGATCATTTCAGGATGGATGTGTCCGCACATCCCTTTACCGTCGATCTCGCTGGCCCGCAGGACGTGAGGATTACCACGTGGTATCACGGGCGCGATTTCCGAAGATCGCTGCTAGCCGCGGTGCACGAATGGGGTCATGCTTTGTACGAGCTTCAGCAAGATCCCGAACTCTGTTGCACGCCAGTTTCGGGCGGTGTATCCCTTGGCATCCACGAGTCGCAGTCCCGCTTCTGGGAAAACCATATTGGGAGGTCCCTTGCCTTTGTTGAAACGTTCTTTGATGCCTTCCGCCTTGCAATTCCGAGTATTGGTGCGTATGACATCCGTGATGTCTATAAGTACTTCAACCTCGTTCGTCCGGAGCTCATTCGCGTGGAGGCAGACGAGGTATCATACATCCTGCACATAGCCCTCAGGTATGAGCTCGAGGTTGCCGTTATTGATGGAGACATTTCTGTTGCCGAGTTGCCCGCTGCTTGGAACGAAAGGATAGAAAAGTACCTCGGAGTGACTCCCCCTGACGATGCACATGGCGTGCTTCAGGATATTCATTGGGCAATGGGCGCTGTGGGTTACTTCCCCACCTATGCCCTTGGTACTGTGCTCTCCGCCCAGATACGCCATGCAATGGAAAAGGATATTGGGCCCTTGGACGAGCTGATCAGGGGCAAGCACTTTGGGGCTATACGCGATTGGTTGTTTAGGAAGGTTCACCGCTTTGGCAGCGTTTATCCGCCACGGGAACTCGTTAGGCGGGCCCTTGGGGAGGACCTCCGTACCGATTACTTCTTGAGCTACGCGAAGGAGCACTACGGTTCCATCTATGGTGTGTCCAAATAAACCCTTCTTTTCATCTTTTTTCGTGGATGCCAGACCTGTTGCGGCGGGTATTGCGGTGCTGGTCTTTGCGGCCGTCGTTCTGCTTTGGGTTCATCCTTCTTCCTCAAGCTCCGGCGGAGGGTTGAGCAATCTTGTTTTCGTTCGCGTACGTGTTCTCCATGCCGGTATGCCCCTTCCCAGCGCTACCGTTATGCTGCAGGATGGCGGCACGCACATTACTGGCGGTGATGGATCCACTGTTTTCGTACTCGACGCGAATCGCTGCTATCTTGGCTGGATCTTCGCCCGCGGCTATTCCCAGAAGCGTATTTCCATATGCACCGGAGATTCCAATGAGAGCGTCGAGTTTGTTGTTAATCGCTGATAGTTGCACCCACAAATAAATGGAGTTGCAGCACATTTTACCCGAGGTGATGAGCATGAATGCGAGGATCATTGCTGTAGTTCTCGCGGGTTTCGTTTTGCTCGCGGGCATGGCCGCCGTTTACGCGGCGGAGGAAACGACGGTATCCCCATCTGCAGGTATGGCCGTTTCCGCAGATATTGGGGTGCAGGAGCAGACTGCCACTGCGAACGCAGGCGCAAACACGAAGCTCACCGTGGAGAACAAGGTTCGTGTTAGGGCAGAGATAAACGCAGAGGCCAACGTGGAGGGCAACGCACTTCGCAAGCGCGTGGAGGGCAACGGTGCCCTTAGCCCCCATGGGTCCTGAGGTAAACGGCCCATCTGTCCGTGCCGGCGCAAGGGCTGAAGTAAACGTTACTGCCGGCAGAATGGGCGCATCCGCGCGAATGAACGGTGAAGCTAACGCCGAGGGCCGTATTGTTCGTCAGCGCGGTCCTCTCCGTGCCGAGGGCAACGCAGAGGTAATCATTGGTCCTGGAATGGTGCGCATGGGCGGTTCTGAGATAAACGGCGGTGCAACCATATCCGTCGGTGCCCGTATGCGCATCCGCGTTGAGCAGAACGCCGTGGTGCTCGAGGAGGGTAACGTTCAGGTGCTTTCCCGCGTCCGTCTCAAGCTCGGCCCCGGTGGCAAGCTCATCAGCGCCGAGAGCAATGCACCCATAGAAGTGGAGCCTGAGCGGGCTGTTCAGCTCGTTAAGGAACGTGTCAGGGCAGAGAAAGTCAAGCGCGTCGAGCTTGTCGACAACGGAAAGGGCCCTGTTTACGTTGTGGAGGCTGAGAAGCCTGGCCGTCTCCTGGGCATAATTCCCGTGAACATCACGGTGGCTGCCGAGGTCAATGCCGAGAGCGGCCAGCTAGTGGGTGAACGCGCTCCGTGGTGGGCCTTCTTGGTCTTCGGGTGATACCACGGAGCAGTAATCCCACAAACTCCCACCTATTTTTATTTTCCGGCGGATAGAATACATGTATGCGTGCTTCGGAAGCGTTCTTTCGCCACGCGCTGCTCATAATCTACCTTGTGCTTCTGGCAGCTCTTCTAATCGCGCTCCGCCCAACACCTCAGCAGCTAATATCTTCTGTGGACTGGAGAACGGTGCTCTCCATATACGGTTTTCTGCTCATAGTGTCCGCCGTTTCCAATACTGGTTTGTTTGAACGCATTGCAGGGGCCGCTGTCTCTCGCGTACACTCAAAGCGCGGGTTTACCATCGCTGTAATTACCGTTACAGCGTTTCTTGCGGCTCTTATAACCAACGACATTGCGCTCTTCGTTGTTCTTCCAATTGTATTCGCGGTGCCCCTTTCCAATCGTGATAAACTCGTTCTTGCAGTTTTACTTGCCATTGCGGCCAATTTGGGAGCGCTTCTTTCCCCTGTGGGCAACCCTCAGAAGATTATGCTCTGGCAGGAGTCGGGACAGAGCTTCTTGGACTTCCTCTTACCCTTCGTGCCCCTGTTCATCGTCTCCTTCCTTGGACTAGTGGCGTATGCCTATTTCCTCATGTCCCGGGAGAACCTCAAGCCCCCTGAGGTGAGGGCACACCTGAAGCGCCACGCGGCAGCTATCGACGGTATTTTGTTCTTCGTTTACCTGGCGCTCCTGAGCGTGGGGTACTGGGAGGGGGCCCTTGCTATTGCCATCCTGTACTTCTTGGTCTTTTACAGAGAGGCTTTTCTCCGGGTGGACTACGAGTTTATACTCCTTTTGACGGTTCTTTTCCTGGATTTTGGGCTAATGGGGAGTATTCCTGCGGTGCGCCAGTGGCTGGCGGGGCTGGATTTGAGTAACCCGCTTCGGGTTTTCCTTCTATCCTTCGCCCTAACGCAGTTCATGAGTGACGTGCCGACCGCAGTCCTATTATCCCAGTATAGCAACCAGTACGTTGCGATTGGTGCTGGGACCGCCATGGGAGCTACGCTGCTGATTGTGGCATCCCTTGCAAACATCATCTCTGTTCGCCTTTCGGACGTGCCCGGCGGGTACCTGCGGTATCATAAGTATTCCTTGCCCTTTGCCGTATTCCTGCTTCTTGTGGGCGTTCTCTTCTTCTCACTTTAGTTCCAGGCGTTCCGTGATTTCTCCATACTCTCTGAGCTCCACCCGGTCAATATGGCCGTCCGCATCTGCGTCAAAGCCTTGCACCACCCAGTAAAACTCTTTTCCGTCGCGGTACTTTGTCAGGAGCTCCTCCCACTGCTGAACAAGTGCCATTATGGCTGCTTTCGTTCCCAGGGCGCGGACCCCTGCGAACAGGAGGATCCATCGATCGCTGTAGGGGTTCTTGAACTTTGCAATGACGCCCACACTATCCTCTGCGTAATCTCGGCGCGCGTGGAGTAACCACGGGCTCTCCGTATCGAAAAATAGCTTTCTTTCCCCCAGGATCTCCCAGCTTACCATGTTCCCTGCGGGACCGCCTATCAGTATCAGGCTATCCCCGATCCTCTGCTCGGCGCGGGCGTCCGTGTCCAGAAGCATTGGAAACGAATCTACGGTGTAAAATCTTCCCAGGAACATGCCCAAGGCTCCGGCGTAGTGGCCATCCCTTGCCCTCTGCATGAATGCGCCGTGCGGATCCGGGCTCCCCACCACAATAGGTGCAACGAGTTTATCTCCATCCGTGAACTCCTTGAAGAACCGCTCCACGGCTCCAGGAGTCCCTGCAGCTCTTGCGGGCTTTCCCTTACCGAAGACCGTTGCTATGGCGTCGTATTCGAGCGTATACAGCTTTCTCTCGCCGTATATCTTTCTAACAATGCCCGCCTTTTCCAGATTCTTCAGGTGGTAGAACACGTTCTGTTCCGTCGTTTCAAGAATCCCCGCAAGCTCTGTAAGGGTTCTCGGGGCCTCGCCCAGCAGTTCGAGAATTTTGTACCGTGTTGGCGGTATGCTCACGGGCCCGCGGAGGATGAGTGTTCTGTAGCTGCGCTCACCGTCGTTGAGGATCATGAATAAAATGAAACCTTTAGTGCTTAAATGGTTTTTTAGGAGGGTTTATAAACGGCGGAGTGAACCATCATACCATGTGCGGGATAATAGGGAAGATCGGACCAGATGCAGGGCGTTTCGTGGTAGAGGGGCTGAAGGCATTGGAATATAGGGGCTACGACTCCTCCGGAATTGCCTTTGTGGATTCTGGAAGCGTTAAGATCCTCAAGGGCGTTGGTACCATAGATAAGATCGTTCGCGAGCCGCCTCTGACGGATGCAGCCATCGGACACACACGCTGGGCGACTCACGGCGGAGTTACGGACTTCAATGCCCACCCCCACTCCGACTGCACCGGCAAGTATGCCGTGGCCCACAACGGCATCATAGAAAATTATGCGGACCTAAAGTCTGAGCTTATGAACGCAGGGCACCGCTTTAGGTCCGAAACGGACTCCGAAGTCATAGTGCACCTATTCGAGGATGCCGTGCGCCGCGGCGTGTCGTACATGGACGCCCTTACTTATACTGTTAGCAAGATCCGTGGACAGTACGCCCTTGCAATACTCACGGCAGACGGCCACATTTTGGCTGCAAGAAACGGAGCTCCCTTTCTCTTCGCGAAGGACGGGGACGCTCTTTACGTATCATCCGATCCCGTGCCCCTCCTCTTTGCCCCCGATGTGTATCGGCTTGTGGATGGCAGCTTGCTGCATCTCTATCCCGGAGGCTACGAGCTAAGGGGGTCCGCTCGGCGCGTTACTGGGATTTCAGCCCGTCGGGTGGACCTCGGGAAATATCGGCACTACATGGAGAAGGAGATCTTTGAGCAGCCACGTGCGCTTGCAGAAACCCTGCGTTATCTACAAACCCTTCAGCGGCCGGAGATTTCGGGCAGGGTGCACCTCGTGGCCGCGGGCACGTCTTATCACGCGGCCCTCTACGGAGAGTACCTCCTTCGAATGCAGGGGTTCGACGCACGGGCCTTCATAGCGTCTGAATACCTCTACTGGCGCGGACAGGAACCGGATGTACTCATTGCCATCAGCCAGTCGGGCGAGACGGAGGATCTGCTTTCCATTCTTCGGAACGGCGTGTCTTCTGAGGTGGTGGCGATCACCAATACACCTGGATCGACGATCGAGGAGTATGCCAGGGACGTAGTCTATACCCGCGCTGGTCCGGAGGTGGGCGTTGCAGCCACGAAGACATATACGACGCAGCTGACGGTACTCGCCTGGCTTGCTGGAATTGAGGGACTTGATCAATTGCCGGAGGCCGTTTCTCAGGTACTCAAGAATACTTCTTTAATCGAAGATCTGTCCAAGAGGGTGGCTTCTGCGCGTAGCGTGTACTTTTTAGGCCGCGGATTGCATCTTGTCACTGCCAAGGAGGGTGCACTAAAGCTTAAGGAAATTTCCTACATTCACGCGGAGGCATATCCTGCGGGGGAATCAAAACACGGGCCCATCTCGCTCATAGAGGATGGGTTCCCCGTTTTCTTTTCCGTGGGACCCTCAGTATACACGGAGACTGCTTCGAACGTGGAGGAGATGCGCGCTCGCGGTGCGTGGACAGTCAGCGTGTCTCCAAATCCCCTTGGCCCAGAGGATGTGCATATTGCGGTTCCATCAATCCCAGAGGTACTCTTGCCCGTTGTGGAGATAGTTCCCCTTCAGCTGCTGGCGTACAACGCCGCGGTTCTTCGGGGAAACAACCCTGACAGGCCGAGGAACCTTGCGAAGAGCGTGACCGTTAAGTAGCTTTAAGCCTTTGCCCCCTTCTTTCATCTTATGGATCCGCACCTGGCAAAGCTTCTCTCCAACGTGCTCGTGCTCATACCCATCGCATACTTTCTCTATCTCTACTGGAAAGGGGAGCATCGACGCGCCATGGATTTTCTTGCCGCGTATCTTTTCCTTACGGGCTTTGTGATCCTCTCTAAGTTCGTTATAAAGGCACCTCGCCCGCCGGGGGCCGAGACATACTTTGATCCCTACGGATTTCCCTCTTTTCACACCGCTTACGCGTTTCTGCTGTTCTTCCTCGTGCCCAACGTCTGGACGTTCCTGTACGGCGCTGCGGTGGGAGCCCTGCGGGTATTTGCTGGCGTTCACTCGATTGTGGATGTGATCGGCGGTTTCATCTTCGCGGCGATTTCGTATCTGCTCTACCGCTTTGGGGAGCGCCGTGCAGGTATGGAGTGGCGCCGACAGTCCTTCCATATGGGGACCGGCGCCCTGCTCGGCCTCATTCTATACAAGAGCTGGTTCTTGGGACTTTTAGTTCTCGTCCTTGCCCTTGCTGCTGGCGCTGTTTTATACTTTTTTAGGGATTCTCGCTATATTCGCCCGTTCCTTGAGGGGTTCGACCGTGATGGCACCGCCCGCGGCGCCTATGCCTTTACCCTTGGTGCCCTTGCTGCAACGCTCATCAATCCATCCTTCGCGTGGGTTTCTGTGTGGTTTCTCGCCTACGTTGACTCTGTGGCAACCATGGTGGGCAAGCTCCTTGGAACCCGCGGTAAAAGCATGGTGGGCAGCCTTGCGGGTTTCTTTGCCGGCGTTCTCGTAGCTCTGGCAGCCTCTGGCGATACGATCACGTTCCTGAAGCTTACGGCTATTGCTGCTGTGCTGGTCCTTGTGGAGCGCTACTCGCCCATCGACGACAACATATCCCTCCCCGTTGTGGCGGCTCTCCTGGGGTGGTTGGTGTGACCGGGGACGGAAAGGTTCTGCGCACGGTGTTTACCCCCTGGAGGCTCAAATACATCCTGGGCTTCAAGAACAAGAAGGGGAAAAAGCGGTGCTTCCTCTGCGATGCTGCGGAGCATCCAGAGCATGATGCGGAAAACCTCGTACTCTACCGCGGGCGGAACGCCTTCATAATTATGAATCGCTACCCCTACAATACTGGGCATCTCCTCATCGCACCGTACCGTCACGTAGGCGACTGGCTGGAGCTAACGCCAGAGGAGCGGGCGGAGATCGCCGAGCTCATAGCCTTCGCCGAGGAAAAGCTACGGGAGCTTCTCGCTCCCGACGGGTTCAACGTGGGGATCAATATCGGGGCGGTTGCGGGGGCGGGCCTTCCCGGCCACGTGCACGTCCACATCGTTCCGCGCTGGAAGGGGGATACGAACTTCCTGCCCGTGGTTTCCGATGTGCGACTCGTCCCGGAAAATGTGGAGGGCACCTACGAGCGCCTGAGGCCACTGTTTTCGGGAAACGACCAGGATCAGAAAAAGAGTAAAGAATAAGGACTTTTCCTTTACTTCTTCTTCATGTTCAGCCACACACCAAAGCCGAGCACCGCTATTGCCGCCAGCACTATGCCCCAGACGACGATGCTGGGTATTCCCTGGCTACCGGCGGGCTTTGGCACGTTCGCTGTTATCTCGCCACAGCCACTCACGTATGCGCGGATCTTGAGGCCCATTGCAGGCTTTACAGTGGCTATGTACGTCTTTGTGGCTGCATCATACTGGGGTACGACGTCCACGCCAGCGCCCACGATGTGAACGCCCTGGAGGTACACGGGGGTGTTTCCATCCCTGATCTGGAAGCTTACCTGCCACTTGTCACCCACTGGAATTGTCTGGACGTTTGCTACGCGTATCTGGCAGGCGGCGAACTCTATCACAGTGCTGCCGAGTTCATCCACGGCCTTCTTGACGGTGAAGCTGGCGGTTGACGGGCTGTTCCCCTCAGGGGACAGGTATATTCTCAGCACAGGATCGTCCTTTACGATGATCACGTTGCCCTCTATGTAACCGCTGGCCTTTTGGAGCACGTCCTTTGGAATCTCCACGGTTATTGCCACCGTCTTGTAGCCTGTTGCCGCGTAGGTTACCACGGTGCTGTTGTTTTCCTTGTCCTGCGCCATAACAGCCGTTACGTTGTCTGTGACGAGGTTATACGTCTCAATCTTCTTTATCTCGAGGCGCTTTGCGGCTTGAGGTGCCGCCCTCTCCAGGATTTGTTTGGCAACCTCAGCCATTACTGTTTTTCTCGCCATTTCGGCGGGCATCTCTGCGATGCAGGCGCCGTGGTGGCATTCGACACGCACCTTTACCCCGTTTATCTCAATTTCGGACTGCATTTCACCCCTAACAGGTGCAGGAATTGCTACTGCCACCGTCTTCGCGCGCTTTGCCTCCTTTCCCATCACGTCCTCGAGAATCTTGTTCATCTGCTCTACTTTTTCCTTGGGAACCTTGATTTCGACGGTACACTGCCCTCCGCTGCAGCTCACCTTCACCTGTTCCTTTGTTTCTTCTGCGTTTGCACCGGGGTTTTCCACAGTATTCCTTCCCATTGTAGTTGCCCTATTTGATTCTGTAGCTCTTTCTATTGCCTTCTCTTTGCCCGTCTCCGCAGTTGCCTGTGCTTCGCTCTTCGTCCGTTCTCCTTGCTCTTCAGCGTTCCTTACAACTCTCTCGACAGATCTCACCACCCTATTTACTTCATCCCGCGGTACTCGAACTCGTACGGAAATTGTGTCGCCTGTGCTATCATCTGAAGGGATTGTTCGGGGACTTGCAGCCGACGAAGATGTGTCGAGGTGTTTTGAAGCCTTTGTAATGGCGTTTTGGTCTAGCGGCACAATTCTCGGGGTATTTGCGTCAACGTTCTTGTCCCACGGCCCCACGTTCACTTCCACAGACGCATTGCCGTGCCCGCCCATGGCGCCTTCCTGATTGGCCCCCGCTTCAACACTTGTGCTTGCACCTATCGAGTTACTGGGGGACATTCCCATGGTGTCCTTCAGCGTCTCGTCGAGGGCAAAACCAAGGCCAACAATGCTCACCAAGAGGAGGACAAAAACCGTTGCGGCAACAATGCCGCTCACTCCCCGCTGCATGGAGAAAAATCGCTGTCCTGGTATTTATTTCTTATGCTGACTTTACCTGCGGTCGATGATTCGCCCCTCGTAGAAGACCTTGATTTTTCCGCCGGACTCCGAAAGGAGCACTGCCACGCTGTCGGTTTTTGCCGTGATTGCGGCCGCTGCCAGGTGCTTCGTCCCCCAACCAGGGTACCTTCGTATCCCGTCCACGTTTACGTCGATGTACGTCCCTGCGGAGTGCACAGTGCCGTCCTTTCCGATGATGAACGCCCCGTCGAGCTGGGCAAACTCCTTTATCGTTTCCTTGAGCTCCTCCTTGAGTATATTTCGCTCTTCGGGCAGGTATCCCTTGAACGGATTCAGTATGAGCTGCTTCGTGTAGAGTGCTAGCTCGTTTGGATCCCCTATGACGAAGAGCGTCCCGATCTTCTTTCCTTCTCTGCCCTCTTCCCGTATTTCCTCCGCAATTTCAATAACCCTCTCTACCACGCGGGGATCGAAGCCCTTGAGTTTCCGCGCGATACTCGAGATTCTAACGGATTCCAGGGGTACTTCCACGGTAATTGAACCCAGCCCCTCGAAGACGTTCTCAAACTGTATAAGCACTCTGTCCCCCAGGGCGTCCCCCAAAAGCTCTGCGAGATGCATCGCCGCGGTCCTTGCAACGAGCACGGGGTTTGAGTATCTTTGGATTGGTATGACGGCATCCCCTACGTGGAGGGCAAGGTGCTCATCGCCGTGGGGCGTAACGTAGAATACGGGGGGCGCGAAGTCTAGGGATCCCCTCGCCGTGCCGCTGTACACTGTGTGCTGGAGCTCCACAGTTAGAAAACAAAAAGGTGGTATAAAAAGTTAATCATCCGCTTTTTCGATTTGGATTCATTTTGATTCTGGAGGGTGTCGTTTTTATTTTTGGCTTCCCATTGGTTTGCTGTGTCTGCGGTGACCGGGAACGATGGTGCTGAGCGCGTTTCCTGCGAGAAGCTTACCCTGCCGGAGCTCGTAGCCATGGGCGTAGGAGGAATGGTTGGCGGGGGTATTTTTTCGGTTCTCGGGCTCGCCATGCTTCTCTCGGGCCATGCTGCCCCCCTTGCCTTTCTCTTCGGCGGGATAATCGCCATGCTCACGGGCTATGCCTATGCGCACCTCGGGGTTCGCTACCGTTCCGACGGCGGTAGTTTCACGTATCTGGAGTACGCCTTTGACAACAAGAACATCGGCGCCATTGGCGGCTGGCTCCTGCTCCTTGGTTATGTGGGCACCCTCTCCCTGTACGCCTACACCTTTGGCGCCTACGGTGCGGCAATGCTCGGATACCCTGCGCACAGCTGGATGCACGCCTTTTTGTCCACCGCGGTGCTCCTCGTGTTCCTTGGCATTAACCTGCTCGGTGTTAAGGCCTCCGGGCGTACGGAACTCGTAATCGTGGCAACGAAGGTGGCAATCCTGCTCTTCTTCGCAATTGCCGGTCTCCTTTACTTCGATCCCTCGAAGCTCCAGCCCCTTTTCAACAAGGGCCTTCTCGGAACGCTCCTCGGCGCTACTGTGATTTTCGTGGCCTACGAGGGCTTTGAGCTGATCCCAAATGCGGTTAATGAGATGCACAACCCCGAACGCAACCTCCCACGGGCCCTTTACTATTCAATAACGATTACTGCGTTTATCTACGTCCTCGTTTCCCTCGTGGCAGCGGATACGCTCACCCCCGCCCAGATCGTGAGGTACAAGGAGTATGCGCTGGCGGTGGCTGCACAGCCCGTTCTTGGAAAGCTGGGATTCCTGCTCATCGGTCTTGGCGCCCTTCTCTCCACCGCGTCTGCCATAAACGCAACGCTGTTCGGCACTGCACGCCTGGGCATGGTTATGGCGACGGAGGGGAGCCTGCCCAAGGTATTTTCCTTCCACCGGCGGGATAAGCCCATCCCCTATGTGAGCCTTATTACCATCGCCCTCGTTACAATCGCCTTCGTGAACGTGGCAAACCTCAGCATCATCTCGTCCTTCAGCTCGTCCACGTTCCTACTCATCTTTGCACTGATAAACCTTGCGGCACTCCGTCTCCACCGTGTCATTCGCTCGCGTTGGTGGATTCACCTTGTTGGCTTTCTCGGAGCGTTCTTTTCGTGGCTTGCGCTCCTTTGGTATTTGTATCAAAACCACTCCGCGACGCTTGCATCCATTTTCATAATCTATGCAGCAGTGGTCATCTTCGAGTTCCTCTTCAGCAAGCGCGCGGTATTGCGGAGAAAAATGGGGCTTCGCGCGTGATTACCACTCCCACATCCTTGCCAGACGATCTGCCAGAATGTCCAGCAGCCCGTGCTCCTGTATCTCCAGCGCCCGTGCCACTGCCTCGGGATTTCTGAGCCGGTATACGACCTTTCTCCCCATTGGCAGCTTGGTTACGACCCCAGCATCCACAAGTCGCTTCATATGCCACGTGATCGCGGAGGCGGAGACCCCTACCGCTCGCCGCAGCTCATCGCCCGTAGCTTCCCCGTTTTCCAGCAGATATGCGAGGATTTCCGAGACGGTGGGCCTTCGTGCAAGCGTTAGAATCGTTCTGATTTCCTCCGAAGCCTCCGTGGGGAAGTATCTGACGTATCGTCCATCCTCCTCGGCTTCCACAAGCCCTGCCTTCATAAGCTTGTCCAGGTGGTACTCTAGCTGGCCCGTTGCAAGCCCCGTTAGACGTTCAAGTTCCCTGAAATGCACTCCCGGATGCCTGTATATTGCTTCCAGTATCTTGCGCCGCGTGTCCAGTAGCAGCAGCTCCCTCTGCTCGTCCACGGACCACATTTTCATCTGCTGACCGCCCCCGCAAAGAAGAGCGCCAGTATTCCGAAGTCCATGAGGTGGGCTGCGGCGTCAATGAGCCACTTGTCGGGGCCGGAGATCACGTCAAGCAGCGTTAGCAGGAGCTTAATGGAAAAGAGGAAGAACGCGGCAGCTACGAATGCTATGCGAGGATTTCCGTCGATGCGGTATGCGTGGAACGATATGGCAAACATGAGCAGGGCGACGATGGTGACACCAATTACGATGAAAATGTCCAAGTATTTGATGTACGCGTCCCTAAAGGCCTTGAACGCGGGGTTTGCCCCCGCAAGGATGAGCACTGCGACGAGCACCAGCGTCACGATGGATATTCCGATCGCTACCCCTTCGTTCGCCATATTTCCCATTCTCACGCCCCCTATTTATTCGAGCTGGTGCATTCTTTTACGGCTTTAGGCGCCCCAGGAGCATCCTTTGTAGGTCTCCTCCGTTGAGCCACCATTCCCGTACGATCTCGCGCATCTTCTCCTCCAACACCCTCATATCCTCCCAGCTCTCGTCTGCGTAGCTCGAGAACATGTCCTTCTGGATGCCCGCCTGCCAGAGCACGATATTTCCCAGGATGCTGCCCAGGGCCGCCCCCACGGGCAGATGGAAGCGTTGCTGGAGCTCCCCTATGATTTTACCCATTCTCTGGTCCTGTTCTACGGCTGCCTGTGCCAGGAGCATGGTCACCCCGCGTAGGTCCACCTGTTCCATGGGTAGTGCCAGGACCTGCGGCGGAAATACTCTCCCTGTGGTTTCTACTACCGTGAAGACAGGGTAAATGAACACTTCGCCCATGGGTTCCCTGCCGAGCACCCTCGAGAGCACCTTGTGGAAGTGTGGTTCCACATGCGTCCACCTGTTGCTCATCTCCCTCTTTGACGCCTCTACCTCCTCAAAGGCCTCGTCTGGGATGTGAATAACCTCTAGATCCCGGAGCAGCGCGCCCTCTTCCCCTGTTAGCTCCTCGCCCCGCGCTACTTTCTGGGCAGCATCGTTCAGAATGTCCATTCCCCTTGCCCTGTAGAGCCAGACCGTTTCGGGCATGAGCACGTAGAGGAGCGTTCCAAGGGTTCGATCCCTCCGCCCCATGATGCCTTCAAGCAGAGAGGCCGCGAGGTATAACCTCTGGATTCGCGGATCAAAATCCCTCCAGACAATTCTCAGCGCCATGTTAGTATGTGGGTACGAGCATTAAAAACGGTGGGGGCTACCGCAGCTCCGAGCGGACGTCAACCCCCACGAGTTTGCCCACATATTCCTTGACCGCATCGTTTACGAACATCCAGCCAAGGGCATATCCCCATACCAGTGCCGCCAGCTTCCAGCCAATGGGGGCCATGAATATGCCATACACCGCAAGGATCGTCCCTATTGCGTCCGTTGCAAGTATTGCTGTGAATAGCTGCTTGGACGGCCAGGGTTTCTGCCACAGCCAGCCCCTCGACCGTGTTACGAAGAGTGTTGAGTGTCCTGCGACGATTAGCTTTAGGAATATGAATGTTTCGAGCATCCCCATGGACAGCCCCAGGATCTTGTAGCCTATCCACAGCGCTAAGAATGAGCTAATGAGCCCTGTGGTGCCCAAAGCCGTTGCTAGCGCTACAATCCCCTTTACGTTCCACCTTGCCGGCTTTCTGGGCTCCCTCACGTTGTCGTACGCGATGGTGAGGATGGGGATGTCGTTGAGGATTGCGAGCAGGATTACCATGGTTGACGTTATTGGATAAAAGCTGAAGGCAAGAATAGATGCTGCCATAAAGAATAGCACTCTTATTGTTTCTGTTAGGCGGTAGATTACGTAGCTCTCCATGCGCTGGAATATTCTTCTTGCCGTACGGAGAGCATCCGCTATTACCGCGATTCCCGGCTCTAGGAGGACAATGGATGCCGCAGCCCTTGCCGCGTCCGTGGCCCCCGCAACTGCAATCCCACAGTTGGCCTTTTTCAGTGCCGGTGCATCGTTGACGCCGTCGCCGGTCATTGCTACCATGTGGCCGCGCTTCTGGAGACCATCGACGATGATGTACTTGTGCTCCGGCAAGACTTGGGCGAAGACATCGGTCCCCTCGATTACTTCGTACTTTTTCTCCTCTGGCAGGTTTTCAATTTCGTCCATTGTTATGACTTTGTCCCCTATTCCAAGGATCTTTGCTATGTACTTTGCTATCGCAGCATGGTCGCCTGTAACCATTTTTACAGCCACACTGAGCTTTTTAATAAGTGTGACTGCTTTCTTTGCGTCGTCGCGCGGCGGATCGTAAAGCGGAATGATTCCTACGAGCTCTAAGCCGTTCCCCCTGTCCACCGCGACGGCTATTGTTCTGAAGCCTTTCTGGGCGAGCTCGTGAACGATTTCTACAGCTCTTCTTCTTGTCTCCTCATCTGTGGCCGTGCACATGCCTATAACTATCTGCGGAGCCCCCTTAATCACGTGCATTCTCGTTCTTCCGTCCGTTACGAAGGCTTCGGTCCTTTTTATTTTCGGATCAAAGGGGATGAACTTTTCTTGCCTCCACTGGCCGATCCTTTGATCAAGTCCGAGCTCCTCCGCCTTGTCAAAGACTGCTGTGTCGATTGGGTCTGCATTTTCTTCCCTCGAGGCGAGGGCTGCATAGAACACTACATCTTCCTCTTTCCAGCCATTGAGTGCGACGATCTTGCCCACGCTCATTTTGTTCTTTGTGAGCGTTCCTGTCTTGTCAGAGCACAGTATATCGACCCCTGCAAGCTCCTCTATAGCCACTAGCTTGGTTACTATTGCCTTTTTCCTGGCTAGCTCCATGGCGCCGATGGCCATTGTTATTGAAAGGACTGCTGGGAGCGCCGCGGGAATCGACGCCACCGTAAGCACGAGGCCAAACTTAATTACGTCGAGGATCGGCTTATGGCGCAGTACTACCTCTACGAAGATCATTACTGTGATTACGGCGATGGCAAGGGCAATCAGATAATCCCCGACCTTTATTACCATTTTCTGGAGTTCGCTTTGAGTTTCCGCTTCATTCACGAGCTTTACTGTCTTTCCAAAGTACGTGTTTAAGCCCGTTCCGATTACCACGGCAAGGGCTTCTCCCCGCTTAACTATCGACCCGGAATATGCCACGTCGCCACGTTTCTTGTGAACAGGGAGTGATTCTCCCGTGAGTGCCGATTCGTCTACCTCTATGTCCGTGTCTTCTAGGATCCTGACGTCTGCAGGCACAATATCCCCGATTCTCAGCCGAATGATGTCTCCGGGGACGAGTTCCCGTGCTGGAATTTTTGTCCACTGCATATCTCGTAGAACCCGGGCGTAGACAGCCATTTTCCTCTTGAGGTACTCTATTACATTTTCTGCCTTACGTTCCTGCCAGTACTCCACAACCCCGTTGACTGCGAGGAGTGTGAGTATTATCCAGAAGTCCACCCAGTCTTCTACTATGTACGACAATAGTGCGGCGGCTTCTATCATCCAGGGAATCGGTCCCCAGAACTTCTTCAAGAATTTTATGACCGGGTGTTCTCTTTCCTCGGGAATTTCGTTATAACCGTAGTCCTTTAGCCGTTTTACCGCCTCGGCTCTTGATAAGCCCCTCTCAGGATCTGTTTTTAGCTCGCGGAGGGCTTCTTCAAGGGGTATTCTTGCGAGCTTTTCGTGGTGCAGCAGTGCGACGCTCCTTCGGTGTTCCCTGTGCCTTTGGAAGGGCATATGACCACAAGGTACTTAGCTATATTAAAAAGCTGGCGTTATTTCTGGTGCGTACGTGAAAACTTAAACTTACCGCGACCTGCGCCCCGACAACAACCGTTATATTTTGGTTTTCATCAAGTTAGTCCATGGGCCCGTTTTCCTCCGTTTCCGCAGTTGCGAACCCCCGTAAGTTCGCCCGCGAACTGGTAAAGACTCCCGGAAAGATTCCCGAAGTTTATGGTCGATTGGACCCCATCGCCCGAAAGGCGCTGCGTGGGCACCTCGCAGAGGAATTGGCGGAGCTCCTCTATTCTGAGCCGCACCGACAGGACGTTCACGCCGCCGTACGCTTCCTACTCCGTGAAGAGCGGGACCCCCAGCTCGCGGACGCCCTTGTTGATCCCGTTGCTAGAAAACTCGCGGAGTACCCCCACCCGGAGCTCGTGGAGACCGCCAGACTCTTAGTATCCCGAAATCCGAATGCAGCCCATCGGATCGCTTCTCGCGTGGGTGGCCGGTTGCACACGAACTTCGATCGGCGCGTCGCCGATGCTCTCCTTGAGCTGGGACTTCTAGAGCTCCGCCAGCATGGCAGCACCCACGCTTTGGATCATTTGGCTACCGTCCTGGAGCACCACGCGTCCTCGGGCACCTACTCGCCCGATGTGGAATCCTTTGCCCAGCATTTTCTGGAGACCGTTCGGGATCTTTCCCCCTACGTAGATTTTGAGCGCGGTCCGGCGGACGTTGCCATTAACCGTGGTAAGGATCTCTTTGAGCGCGTTCACCGTGCCTTCAGCACCTCTCCCATCCCAGAATATCGTAGGGCCGTGGAGAAGTAGCTTACTGCTTGGCTAGATCTCCTTTTGGAGCATTTCCAACAGGTTTCCACCGCTTTTTAACCAATTTGCCACGATTTTTCTAACCCTATCCTCTAGCTCACAAAGCTCCTTCCAGCTTGAATCGTAGTATTCTGCGAACATGACCTTGGTTATGCCGGCTCGCCATAGAATTATGTTCGTGAGCGTCTCCGTTAGGGCCTCTCTTAGGGGTAATCCGATTTTTTTCTCCGTTTTTCTTAGCGGTTCGTCATAGCCTGCAAGCCATTGGATGATGTGTAGGCTTTCATGCACGAGTTCGTGGATAAGATCCTCCTTCTTTGGGCTACCTACGGCAGGAATACCTATTACGATGACGTTCGGAGGATATGCCGACCCATCTACTCCGCTGTGCCAAACGTATGATGTGTATACGTGGATTTTTACGTCCTCGACGTTTGGGAGAATTCTTTTTGTGATTTCCAGATAGGTTGAGCGCACCTCCTCCCAAATCTTGGACATTTTTTCCGTGATTTTCATCTGGTGCTCTATGTGCCACTGAGGTATCTTCACCTGGCTGGCCAATAGTGCAATTTCCCATTCCGTGTCGGTTAAGGGCTCATGGTTGGCGATTTTCACCACAGTTTTTTGTAATTCGCGATAGCTTCTGGCAACGGACCAAAAGGCATCTTGGTTTGCAGCGATAAGTGCGTTCATTATGAAATTATCCACGGGGTGTCCTGAAAACATCGGTCCGAAGACCGCATTGTACCTATGAAGCCGGGAGATAATGGGATGGTATCCGTGAAACTCCAGAATCTCTTGCATGTTATCATAGCTGTTATCAGTCAAATATATATCGAACCGGCAGTGTCGCAGATTTACTATTTAAACGGCTGATTCCATAGTCCTTTGTGGGCGCTGGTGAGCTGGAGCGACACATTGGGGATATTTCTGACGCCCTGCGGCGTAGGGATTTCCATGCGCTCAAGCGACTACTGGAGCAGTCCGTGGATAGCGGTTATCATCAGGATCCTCTGTACTGGCGGCGAGTGGATAATCTTGCAGCAATCTCCCGGGACTGGGACCGCTTCTTGGCCACCATTTACTCTATTCCGGAACTTCGAAGGCATCCTGCCTTCTTGGAGATCGCACTCCGACGGCGGTGGATCACAAGGGACTCCCGCGTCCAGGATAAGATCCCGTATCCCAACATCGTCGAGATCCAAAGGGAACTTGAAGATTTGGGCTACGTCCCCGACGCCGTTGCCACGAAGGTTTCCCCTCTGTCCAAACGCTTTCCCGAATTCCGTGCCCTTGATCTTTACCTCCGCCGTAACGGGAGATACGCCTTCCGTATGCTCATAACAAACCCAGAATCCTTGAAGACGTTCCTGCGCTTCGTCCACGCCTACGAGAGCGTTTATGGGAAGGTACCCGGGAAGCAGGTCATAGAGAAGGTGCACAAGTTCTTCCCAGATCTTCATGCGCATCGCACCCTTGCGCCGCGCAGCATGGAGGAGCTTCTATCAGATGCGCAGGGGATGAATGACCTTCCGAAGCTCATCAGGGAAGATCTGCGTGGCGTTGCGCGAAAACAGGGCGTCCTACACTACTTTGTATCCGACGACGACTACGTACATCTCCCGACGTTCCTCGCCTATCTCCGGAAATACCGTAAGGATATCATGTCACTACCCGCCGATCCTGATGCACTTTTGGATTACAAGTTCGGCCACATTTCCACGGATCTGCGGGACCGCATCGCCCGGCTTGCAGAAACGTTGAAGCGTCGCAGGATACTCGTTCCTGTTTTCGATCCCAATCCACTTTTGCAGCGTTTGAATGATGTGGCTCTTGCCGAGCAGCTGAACAAGAGGGCGGAGGGTGATTTTGTCCGTAACCTGCGCTCTGCATACGAGAAGATGCGGGTAGGAAATTTTGATCTGACCCCTGAAGAGCTGCAGGCAATCCGTTCGAAGAAACTCGCTGACAAATACGGGCTTTCAGAAACGCGACGAATTCTCCAAAAGCTGTACGATCGTCAGCGCCACATCATCGGGCACCCTCTCCCTTGCTACGACAGTTCCCCAGCATTTCGGCGCCATGGCTGTGGGTGCCTCCTGTTACCGCCCGGATAGTGCCACGCACTACACTCTTGGTGCTGTAGGTACGGCGGGTGGGCCTGTTTTGACATTTTTCGTAAAGGATCCAATAACTGGGAAGGCGGTTGCCCACAAAACGTATAATCTCTTCAGGTTTGGATCGGAGTATCGCTTTGTCCCTAACGATATATACGGCACCGAAAACGACCATCTTTCCCGGGTTGTTGATCGCCTGCTGGAGGAATATGGCATCCCTGTGCATCACGAAGAGGGTGTTCCTTCCTGGGCGAAACCTGCGGAGTCCAGACATTCTATCCGCGATTTCTACAGCGACGTGCACGCCAGAAAAATGAAGTTCAGGCGTTGGAAGGGTTAAGCTTCTCCCTCACAGCTCTTACGACCCTTTCCGGTATATTTGTCAGAACGCCCTCCAGCTCCACTATCAGCTCTCCTGCCAAAAACCGCGCCTCCTCTTCGAGCTCCGGCGGGATGAGCTCGTCCTTGATCAGATCCCACTGATTGTAGTTTTTGATTCGGAATCGCTCATAATCCACGTCACAGAGCCAACTTGCCTTAATTCCCACGTACTCCGGGCAGATCAATTTCTTCCACTCGAGATAGCGTTTTATCCCACAGAGATCCAGGTCGTCCAGATACAGAACGCGGTCGTACTTCCGGAGCAACGCCAGGGATGTCCTTCCGGGCATTCCCACGCCGTAGACATCTATTGGAATCCCTTCGAGGATCTTCTCCACCCAAGGACGGCAGCTTGGCTTGGTTAATAGTGCCATCTTGTTCTTTACGTCGTTCGGCCCTTGAATCCAGCCGGGCGGTCCGCAGTCAGGGTGTGGTGATAGTTTTTCCACCCCTACCTCCGTATGCACCCCCGAATCGTCCCTTGCGATGTAGCCCTCCACGGACTTTCTACCGTCCGTCAGTATTAAGTCCACGCGTTGTGCATCTCCGGTTCTGCTGTGAACGGCGATTCCTCCGATGTATTCCAGTCCGTGAGCCTCTGCAATGCGCTTCAGCTCGCCCCAATACTGCGTGTCCTTTAGGTCCATCAGGTCATGCTCCGCGAGGATGTAGAACGGATCCCCCCGTGGGTGTTCCGCCTGCCTCTCCAGATATGCAAGGAAATCGTGCAGGGTTCCCCTAAGCCTGTGCCTCATAGTCTTAATTTTGGGAAAAAGATGTAGAAAATGATTACTGAACCCCGCGAGTTGCCACCAAGTCCCTCGGCGTAACCACTTCCAGTTCCGTCTCAGGTATTTTTTCTCTTGACGGAACGATTATCATCTTTCTTGCTCCTTCAAACTGTTCCAACTTCTTTTTAGCATTCCGTACATCCGCCTTTGTTATTCTATTCTGCCACTTCACCTCTGCAACGAGTTTTACCTTGTCGAACTCCGCCAGCGCTATATCCACCTCGGGATCGAATATCTTGACTGCCTGCAGTCCATACGCGTTTGCTAAGAGCCGCTCGAAGAACCACTCCATGTAAATGCCATTCCTCTGTTCCCATACCCTTTCGAGCATCTTCTCGCCTACAGTGGCGTCAAACGCACCATATTTTGCGTCCAAGTAGTATGCAAAGTCCAGGATCGGTGATAGGTGCCTATATCTGTATCGCTTTCTGCCAAACACCTTTACTCGTTTCAGCAGATCTGCACGCACCAAGAATTGCAAGTATTTCGTTATCATCCCGGGACTGTCCTTTGGAATTAATCCGTTAGCGTAGAGTTTGGACGCGATCTCTCCGCTGGTTCGTGCCCCGTCCGCCACCGCCGAGAGGATCGCTACGTATCGTTCTGCATCTGCGCGCTCGGATTCTATGAGCGTTTCGTTGACGATGGACTGCGCCGTGAACAGGGCAGTCTCCATCCAGTTTTCCTCACTCGCATGTGTGAGCCAGATCTCCTGCGTGCGCATTGCAACTTCTGCGGCGGTTTTTTCATCATAGAACTTCAGCCAGAACTTCAGGAGATCCCTCGGATCTGGCAGCGATAGTTTCTTCACGGAAAAAAGACCTATCAGCGGGCTGTTTTCCCCCATGAGTTTCTGGAGGATGTGGTACGCCGATGTGATGAGCAATACTTTCCCCGTCCCGCTTAACCCTTGTAGTGCTGAGTACAGGGGTTCTCCGATGCGGTGGAACTCGTCTATCACTACTCCCTCGCGCACCAAGTATGGCAAGAGCTCCGCGAATGCCTGGCGAGTATACGTTTTCCCTGTTTTGATGTCATAAATGGTCCCTCCAGTTGTTGCAACTACGTGGTGCCTGTATTTTCCCTTTCTTGCCACGTAGAAGGTTTTCCCCGTTTTTCTTCGCCCGTATATCATCCCCCATTTTGCGGATGCAAGGAAGTTGTCTAGTTCTCGCCTTGGAATTACTATACCATCAGGTATTATACTCATGGGTATAATTACTGCAAAGGAAAATAAAAAAGTTGTTACTGGATCCGGTGGGTTGCCACCAGATCCTTTCTGAAGGGCTCCAGTTCCTCTGGAATCTCTATGCCCTCGATGGGCTCGTAGAACTTAATGCCCCTTTCCTTCTTCGTGTTCCACACGTAGCTGTTGAACTCTGCGATCTTCTCCGTTAGCTCGGAGTAGTCCTTGATGCCTTCGATCGCTGCCGGGAACTCCTGTGCGTGGATGCTTCTTTCGTCGTAAAGCTCTCTCCAGATCTTGTCGGTAATTGCCGGTATTATGGGTGCGAACAGTAGCAGTATCTGGCGGAGAACTTCGTAGAGCGTCCACCTCGCTGCCTTGCTCTCCTCCTCGCTGAAGCCCTCTTCGCCGCGCGCCCTCCTCTTGACGAGCTCGATGTAGTGGTCGGCAAAGACGTTCCATGTGAACTTTCTCAGCTCCAGCGCAGCATTGTGGAAGTCGAACTCCTTGTAATACTGGATCACCCTCTCGCGCACGCGGTTCAGTTCTGAGAGGATCCACTCGTCCGTTGGCTCGAGCTTCGGCCGCTCCTCCGCCGGCTCGAACATGGATATAAACCTTGCTATGTTCCAGAGCTTGGTGAGGAACTTGCCGGCTCCCTGGATCTTCTGCTCGGAGATGCGGTAGTTCTCTCCTATGCTCGTCTCCAGCGCTATGTACATCCTCAGGGCGTCCGTGCCGTACTTGTTTATGATCTCGAAGGGGTCAATGACGTTGCCCAGGCTCTTGCTCATCTTCCTGCCCTTCTCGTCGAGCCCCATGCCGTTGATGAATACCTTGTCAAAGGCCCTCTTGCCCGTGAGCTGGTGCACGCGGAGCAGAGAGTAGTAGAGCCACGTTCTGATGATCTCATAGCCCTGTGGGCGGAGCTTTGTACCCTCGAGGAACGTCTTCTTGAAGAACTCCTCATCGCGCATCCAGCGCGTTATGAAGAGCACCGAGATGGACGAGTCCATCCACGTGTCCAGCGTCCTCCACTCGCCCTCTACGTCCTCAGGATTCCAGCCCTCTGGCAGCTTCGGCGGCAGCTCCTTCCATGGCTTTCTGTACTTGCCGTCTGCATAAACGAAGCGTTCGCCCGTCTTCTTGTTGTACCATATGGGCAGCTCCGTTCCGTAGTAGCGCCTGCGGGAGATCGGCCAGTCCACCGTGACGGAATTAATCCAGTTGAGCAGGTGCTGCTTGTACTTTTCCGGATACCACTCTATTTCCTCCACGTACTTTCGCAGCGTGTCCAGGAACTCCGTTTGCTTGAGGTAGTACTCCTTCATGGGGATTATTTCTATCTCGTGCTTGCAGCGCTCGTGCACGGGCACTTTATGTTTTATGGGCTTCTTATCGACGAGAAGACCTTCGCGCTCCAGGTCCTCCACGATGGCCTTCCTCGCTTCCTTCCCCGTCAGCCCTGCGTACTTCCCTGCAACCTCCGTGAGCTTCCCCTCAGTGTCTATCACCTTCACCGGCTCCAGCTTCAGTTCGCGGAAGATGCGCACGTCGTTTACGTCGCCGAAGGAACAGATGTGGACAACGCCCGTGCCGAACTCGGGATCTGCCTCCTTGTGTGGTATGATGGGTATCTCTCGGCCGATGAGCGGCACGATGGCGGTCTTTCCGTGCAGGTGCTTGTAGCGCTCGTCGTCTGGGTGGACGATGATTGCCTTACATCCGAACAATAGTTCTGGCCGCGTCGTTGCAACGATGAGATCCTCGCCCGTTTCCTTTACCTTGTACTTGATGTAGTAGAGCATGCCGTCCTTCTCTTTGTACTCGATCTCCGCGTCCGCTATGGTTGTCTTACAGTGTGGACACCAGTTGTTCGGTCTTTCCGCCTCGTAGATCAGTCCCTTGTCCCAGAGGATCTTGAAGGTGAGCTGCGTTAGCCCGCGGTACTCCGGCCAGTCCGTCTGGTAGTAGTTCTCCTCGTAATCCCCTGACAGCTCCAATCTCTTCATGATCTCCTTCATCTTTTCCGTCCACTGGTCCAAATACTGTCTGCACAGCCGCTCGAAGTCGTCCCTGTCGTGCTCCCACATGTTTATATGTTCGTACTTCTCCACGTACATTTCGATGGGTATCCCATTTCGGTCCATGCCGATGGGGTATAGGACGTTGTAGCCGAGCATCCTGTGGATGCGTGCGATGATATCCTGCATGGAGTACGAAACCGCGGCGCCTATGTGCCAAACGGGTGCTGGATACGGTGGTGGCGTGTCAATGACGAACGACGGTTTGTCAGAATTCGGATCGAACTTCCACCAATCCTCGCTTTCCCACTTTCGGATCATCTCTTCCTCAAAATCAATCTTCCAGCGCTTCTCCTTAATCCGTGGTTCGGCGGACCCGTCCATCACCTTTCACCTTCCTCACCTCCATATAATCCTGCGTTTTTGTTTTAAATAAGGAGTATCATCTCTCGCGTTTAATCCTCTTTGGGTTCCGTGGGAAAGAGTGCCACCAGTTTGGCGAGGAAATCGAGTAATCGAGCAGAGACCCAGCGCGAAGATCTATTGATTATAAATAGCCCTTTTTCTTCACTTTTTGATATGCTTTGTCCAGTTTTCTATCTAACGTCATCAGTTCAGCCTGTTTCTTTGTGGCGAAGTATACGTACGCCGCGTCGTACGCGGTGAGGTTGTACTTCTTGGCGATAGTTAAAATCTTTGGCAAATCGTCTGTTTGAACACGAATAACCTCCAGATCGAGCGTGGCTAGATACTTGAGCAGTGTTTCCCCCTCATTTTCGCTGATGTCCTTCCGTTCTATTGCTTTTTTCACAACGTTCGTTATTTCATACAGCGTGAGATCGAGTATCGCCCCTGTCAGGTCCTCACCACGGGTAATGGCATCTACAAGGTATGAAGTGTCGTAAATCCGCATATTACCGCCTCAGCTCGTCCAGTGCTTCCCGTACGGTTTCTATTTTTATTCTTGCTGCGATTCTTGCCACCTGCTTTTTCAGACGCTCCCGTTCCTTCCTGCGTTCTTCCTCGATGATTTGCTCAAGCGTTTTCTCAAGCACCTTAGAGATAATGATCCCCCTGCGCTTCGCTTCGCGGTAGATGTCTTCCCTAATCCTCACAGTGGTCACCTTGTACATATTTACAATATATACGCGACAGTATTTAACCTTTGCAGATCCTTCTGAAGGGACAGTCCTCGCACACGCTCGGATCTTCACTCCTTGGGAACGTGCCAGCGCGAACCATTGAGAAAAACCTCCGCTTAAGCGATTCTATGAATTCCTTATCCGATTCGTCGAATTTCTTCTCCCAGAGCACTTCCTCATCGCGCGTCCTCGCTATCCTGACGGTTATGTGTTCGTACCCGTAGGGGGCGAGTGCCGCGGCGTATGCAAGGGCCTGAATCTTCCCACGCTCCGATAACGATGCCTTGAAGTCTATGATCACAGCTTCCTCGGGATACAGCTGAATCTCGTCGATGATTCCGTACAGTCCGTTTCCAAGAATTTCGATCTCACGCCCGAGGAGCGTCTCCCCTGTTCGCGCTATGTCTATTGCTATGGCAAGGGGTATTTTTCTGTCCGCTCTCTCCTTGTGCTCGTTGTACTTCTTGGCGTGTGCCCTTGCGCCGTTGATCATCGCGTAGGTTAGCTTCTGCCCCAACACCTTTCGATATAGGAAGCGACGGGGGCAGATGTAAAAATCGGCGAGGTCCGTCACGGTTATCGCGTTGGGCGGCTTGCCGTTCTTCGGGCTGACAAAGTAGATCACGTTCCAATTTCGTCTTGGGGGTTTTTAATGCTCTTCAAGCCCTGCCTTTCCGATATTTCCTTTGTTCCGGAAATTGAGATTTGTTGCCCCCGCCAGAGACACCGGTTCATTCCATCCCCGGGCGTCGCGAGCGGGGGCTTTAATCTTCTGGCCCAAAGATTTCTTCAATTTTCTTGCCAAAGAACCGGGCAATCTTGAAGGCCAGCCGCAGGGACGGGTCGTATTTTCCCTTCTCAATGGCGATGATCGTTTGCCTCGTCACTCCCAACGCCTCTGCCAGCCCCTCCTGCGTTATTCCCATCTCCTGGCGAAGCTCCCTCAGCCGATTCTTCAATGTGTGTCCCTCCATTCCAAATACAGGTATATTGCAGTCCATATGAAGAGTATTGCGAAGCCC
The DNA here is from genome assembly GCA_027011045.1 of Microcaldota archaeon. Classification (GTDB taxonomy): domain Archaea; phylum Iainarchaeota; class Iainarchaeia; order JAADDC01; family JAADDC01; genus SZUA-1452. Next base: position 33,350 of record JALVAT010000040.1, read on the forward strand.
GTGGCGAGCAGAGCCGTGCCAATCGATGGTGTGGGGACAGCTATGCCCCCACCGGTTATTGCCAGTGTTCCAGCCACGGCGATCAGCGTGTACTTGGCTGCAACGGCCAGGTTCTTCTCTCTGCGCTCGTCCCAGCTCTCGTAGTCCGACAGGGCCAGTAAAATTGCCACGGTTGCCGTGGTTATGATTGCAGCGATGAGCGCGCCGGTATATTCTCCCTCACCGATCAGATCTCCAACCGTAACTCCCCCGGCTATTGCGAGCAAGAGCACCAGTGGGTTCGTACGTGATCCCCTTCGCCTTCCCGTCCTCATATACACGTATACTCTCATCGTTCGCGCCTCCATACTACGTATGCAGACACTGCCGCCGCGATGAATCCCGCGAGGATTATTACAAGTCCGACAACGGGGGAAACGATACCAATGCCGCTTAGCGCCACAAGCACACCACCAATAATGAGAGCAGTCCCTCCGATCCTGTTGCTGACTTCCCACGCCTCCTCTGATTCAAGGCCCCACGGCGTTCTAATGCCCACAGCCCAGTTCTGCTTAGAAACAAAAGTTACCGCGCCAGCCACGGAGATGATTGCACCTACTCCTACCATCGTCACGGCGTTCGCATTTATACGATACCCACTCGTCTGGAGGATCGCCGTCGACAGAATGAGTGCTAGAATTGCCGAGAATCCGATCACCAGAGCATTATATGCGCGGGAGAACTTTCTTACGTTCTCTTGGCGCGGGTACACAAAGCGGATGACCCATACAACGATGGTGATCTCTGCCAGCGTTGCCACGAGTGCGGGAATATCCTTAGCCGTGGTCCAGCCGTTTGGCTTCCCGTTTATTCCCCAGTGTGTGGGAATCTTTGCCGTGGGCGGCAGGTGGGTGGCGTGTAGGATTGCCAGGGGTATGGTCCACACGAGCAGTGCTATAAGGAGCGCTATGACATCGAACCTATCCATACACATCCCTCCAGTTCAGCGCAAAGTACGCCACGTTCCATACGGATGCCGGGCACCACCATGCCCGCGAAGAGCGCGGAGGCTTCCGTGTATCCGAGCAAGTTCGCGTATGCCCCCGCTATCAGCCCCACAATGGTGCTTACCCGAACGGCGATGAGCGCCGCATCCTTTGATCGCACTACCATGCGCTCGTCTGCCTTCTGAACCGGCCCTGGGGCAGCAGTGATCGCGGTTATGATTGCCGTGGCGACGATTACTTCCACAGTGAATAGGGCCGCGTTGCCCCTTCTCGCCGCATCGCCCATGAGCCAGCCCGGCGTTGCGAGCACGAGCACCACGAGGATTGCTCTCAGGGTACGCCGTTCCATGTTATCACCAGTGTGTAAAGGATACTTTACGTTAATAAAACTTTACAACCACATTCCTTATATTCAACCTCGGCGAATTTGCCATATGGAGCCCCTTTACCGTGGCATAGTCGAGCGGGCCAGGAAGTACCCCACGTTTTGGGAGTTTCTTCAGCAGCACCTGACGCCGAAGTATTTAGAGCTCCACCGGCAGCACCTTGGCGAGGATGAGCACTACAGGGCCGTTTTGAACAGTAGGGGCGGGATATTCGATAAGAATCCTGCCCTGTTTACAAAGCTTCACGAGGGGCTTGGACTGCTTGCTGGAATCTCTCCAGACTCCAAAAAACGCGATCCCCTGCTGAAGGAGCTTCATGTGTTGCGTGTTAACCCCAAGTATGCGGAGGAACTTGCCCACGAGATGGCCATTGCCGCAGTTGGTCTTGAAAAGGTCCGCGGAAAGCCCCTCTGGGAAGTGCCGCTGGCCGACGCGGTTAGCGCGCTCAAGAACGCCGCTTGGAAGATTCACAAGCGTTATGAGGAGAGGGAGCCTGTGCTCATAGGTCCTGGAACAATTGTTTGATCAATGGTGGGATGATGAGCGGTTTTGGGCCTCTCTGAACGGTGATGAAAAGCCGCCAAGCTGACCACATCTTTCTATTCTATCTTGTTCCAACGCGGATGGCGTCTCTGTTTGGTGTGGGATCGAGCAGGGCGAGCATCCCACGCACGGTCGCTCGGCCAGAGAATCTGGCCATGGGAAGCCGCCAAGCTGACCACACGTAAATACGTGAATCGTCGAAGTGCACTTCTTTTTAACTTCCACCCCCTTTTAGTCCCGTGGATTGGAAAGCGTATCTACGGGACTTCTGGGCCCCCCTGCTGAAACGGAAGTTCAACATGATTGCGATAGCCATATTCGTGGGGACGTACTTCCGCCTTCTCCCCAGCTGGGGGTCTCTTTTCGGAATCTTTGCCTTCCTTCTTGCGTATACGACGATCTACTACTACAACGACCTCCTCGACTATGAACGCGATATAGAACACCGCTTCATGCCGAGGGACAAGCTGCTCTATCACGGAAAGGCAAATTTTTGTGATTATATCGTCCTTCTTGGCTGGATTCCCGTGGTGGGCGTATCCCTTGCGTTCCTGTACAGCCCTCTTTTGGGTATCTTTACAGCCTTCGCCATTCTTGCCAACCACATCAGAACCCACATTTCCCAGCGCCTTCCCCGGGAACTGCTCCTTGGTATGGTGGAGTTTCTTAACTTTGAAGCGTTCTGGATAGCGCTTTACGGTACCGTGATTCCGGGGCTTGCCGTACCCGTGTTTGTGGCGTATTCTGCGGCTTACGCGCTTAACCATGCAGTCTACAAGATGAGGAAGCAGTCTCTCCGCAGGGTGCTCCGCCAGCCCTGGGTCTACGCCATGTTCCTTGCCTTCCTGGTTGCCGCCGCCTTCAGCATCCCCCTCGCCGCATCGAGCACCCTCCATCTCGTTGCACTCATCACGGCATCCGTCATATACTTTGGGCTCGTCGGTGTTGAGGCCCTTCGCTACGCGGAGAATCCTGAAGAGGGGATGTCCAGAATTGTCAAGGCCCACGAAGTTGGGGTGCTCCTCAGCGGCTTGGTTCTGGTGCTCATAGGCGCAGCCTTTGTTTACGCGCACCTGCCCACAATCCCCGCGCCCATTCCTGCGCCCCACAGCATGGTTTCAATTTTGCGGAGCATCGATCACTATCAGCAGCAGGTGCTTTCCCTGGCTAGTCAGCTCTAGCGCCAGGTTTTCAACCCTTTTCCCCATGCTATAATTATGCGTGTTCGAGAGCTTTACGAGAAACTACTGGCGTTTTACGGTCCTCAGAACTGGTGGCCTGCAGAGACTCCCTTTGAGGTGGTTGTCGGCGCCATACTCACCCAGAATACTGCTTGGAGGAACGTGGAGAGGGCAATCGATAATCTTAAGCGCGAGGGCATTCTGGACCCCGAGAGCATACTCAAAACGCCCGATGATGTCCTTCGTGAGCTCATCAGACCCGCAGGTTTCTATAATCAAAAGCTCCAGCGGTTGAAGGCTGTTTGCAAACTCATCGTCGACTACGGTGGCTTGGAGAAGCTGTTTTCCCTGCCGTTAGACGAGCTACGTTCCGTTCTTCTTTCCGTTAAGGGAATCGGGCCAGAGACTGCCGACGCAATTATCCTCTACGCAGCAAACAAGCCCACCTTCGTTGTGGACCGGTACACGCACCGCATCTTTATCCGTCTTGGCCTGTGGGAAGGCAAGTACGATTACGAGGGTATCAAGAAGCTCGTTGAGTCTGAGATTCCCCCCGACGTTCAAACCTACAAGGAGTTCCACGCGCTCATCGACGAACACGCAAAAAGGATCTGCCGCAAGAAGCCATTGTGCAACTCCTGTCCGCTCAGGGACGTTTGCCCGCGGGTCGGTGTGTAAACGGTGTTTTCATCCTTCTTGCGGTAGAGGGATAGATCTTCTTCAAGAAGTATTGTTCAAAGAACGCTCTCTGAAGTGCTATGCTGCCGTTTCTGACGAGTTCTTCTGTGCCCCGGTATATTTCTCCGCGCTGAAAATGCTTTGTCGCCTGTTCTAGCACCTTGATGTCCCTTTCCATCTTCTCTATTTTTTGGTGTGCCACCTGCGCGTCTATGCTGAGTGAAACTATTCTGTCGTGTCGGGGATCGTAAAAGAAGTACTGAGGGGTTACGTGATCTGTTAAATCAACGATTTTGTGTGGTACTCCAAGCTCCTTTAGATATCTTGTTACGATCGGCTCTGTCCAGACGAGATTCTTTCTGTGCATGCGCTGGATAATATGGAGTTTTTTACCCACTCGAATGAGCTCCTTTAACGCCTTTAGGGCAGACACGGGGTCCGATAGGTCTGTATTGAGCGGTGTTAATTCGTATGACACCACGTGATCGAATTCAGCCGTTTTAAATGGCAATTCGCGTGCGTCTGCAAGTGCCCGTCTATCGTTTGTGTGGTGTGCGAGTGCTACCTCTGAAAAGTCTGCTCCCACTGCATTTGGATGGATGTTTGACCATTGGCCAGTATACACTGGGATTATCAATACGCTGTGGTTCTTGTTTATTCCCAGTTTTTTGCGGATCGATTCTACATCTGATGGTACCGTCGAGAACGTGCCCCCAGCCCTTATTTTTTTGTCCCATTTTGCAGGCTCTCGCTCGAGGCCGCTGCCAGAGAACACACTCTTCCAGTACTCTCTTTCGTAGTAGTCAGACTCGGACCTGCGCGCAAGGGCGAGCATCGCTAAAGCCACACTTGCCTTTGGGCTGACTTTATGAGACTCTTTATCCACAGTCTATTTCCATCTTCAAATCATTTAAATCAAATCTATTGACACATGCTTTCTCTCTTGCCTTGCACGTGGGCGGCAATTACTGTCTCTATTTCCGTCGCACGAGCCGCGGTCGTTTCTGAAGGACAAAATGCTCCACGAGGGCTTTCCGCAGCGCAGGGGATGCCGATCTCATGAGCTGGGCAATGTCGCGCGGAGGTACTTCCCTCTTTACGGCGATAGCCCGGAGAAACTTGTACACCGCAAGGGCATCCTTCTTTATCGTCGCCCTGTGTTTTAGAAGGTCCTCGCCGCGGAAGCTCACTGCAACTACGCCCATTTTTCGGTTTGGCTTTGTTATCCCTGTTATGATTGTGTGATCCGTCAAGTCGTGGATTTTGTAGGGGACTCCGAGTCCAGCAAGGTACTGTTGCACGAAAGGGTACGTCCATATTGGAACGTTGTTTCTCGTTTTCTGTATAATGTGCACGTTTTTTCCCACCCTCCCTAGCTCGTACAGCGTCAGTATGGGATCAAGCAGCGTTGCCGTGTTCGGATTGAGTGGAGTAGGCTCAAAGGAAATGATATGATCAGCATACGCATCTGGAAACGGGAGTTTTCGGAGATCCGCCCGTATCTTGTTTTCGTTTGGGTGGTTCTTCAGCGCCTCCGCCGAGAAATCGACACCGATAGAGTCCTCCTTTATTTGCGACAGTTCCCCCCGAAAATACGGGCGCAACGATCACCCTGTCCCTTTCGCGGATTCCGAGCGCTTTTCTGATACCTGTAATATTCCTTGGGATGAGGAAGAAGCTTACTCCCTGTTTTACCCTTGCATCCCAGTGTTCTGGCAGATTTTGCACGTTGTTCCCAAGGAGCTCCCGCAAGATCCACGCTTTTCCCTCTTCGTTTCCTACTCTGATGTATTCTCTGATCGCCGTTTCTGCAGCTCTTTTGGCTGGAAAGCGTTGCAATGTCTTCTGCTCATCCACGTTTATGCTATTGCCCACTACCGTTTAAACATATGCTGCCTGTCAAGCGGCCAGAAAAATGTGGGATAAGGGGTATTTTTGATCACTTGACGAATCCCTTCCCCTTCAGGTAGTCATACGCCGACAGCGCTGCAATGGCCCCCTTTGCCGCTGCTGTGATTATCTGGTGCACATTGTTCATTCCCGTTGTTACGTCGCCCGCTGCGAAGAAGCCAGGTACGTTGGTGCTCTGGTCCTCCTTGACAATAATGTATCCGCGCTCGTTCAGCTTCACACCCACCCTTTTTGCCAGCTCTGTTTGTGGGATCATGCCGATGTCGATGAACACGCCGTCCACCGGCAGCTCCATGATCTCTCCCGTCTCACGGTTCTTCAGGATGAGCTTCTCCACCTTGTTTGTTCCCTCGATCCGCTCGACAACGTAGGGCGTAATGAATTCAACCTTTGGGTTTTTCTTGAGCCGCTCCACCCAGACGGGCTCTGCACGGAACGCATTCCTGCGGTGGATAATATATACCTTCTTTGCGTGCTGCGTGAGGAGGTCTGCATCCATGAGCGCCGTGTTCCCGCCACCGACAACCGCTACGACCTTATCCTTGAAGAGCGCGGCGTCACATATGGCGCAGTAGGATACGCCCTTGCCCAGGAACTCTTCTTCCCCTGGAACGCCAAGCTTCCTGTGCGTGGAACCTGTAGCGTAGATCACGGTGGGCGCCCTGGTAGTGCCCTGGTCTGTTTCGACAATGAAGTAATCTCCATCCTTTCTGATGTCCTTGACGGTTGCCTGGATCAGCTCTGCCCCGAAGTGCTCCGCGTGTTCCCTGAATCGCTTCATTAGCTCCTCGCCGGTTGCCTTTACGAATCCAGGATAGTTTTCCACGGAGTGGGCGTCCAGCACTTGTCCCCCGAAGTCCTTGGAGATGACTGCGGTTCGGAGCATGGCGCGGGCTGCGTAGATGGCTGCAGCAAGGCCCGCAGGCCCGCCCCCGATAATTACAACGTCGTAATCAGGCTTTAGTTCTGCCTTGGACGTTACCGCCGAGTCAAGGGAAAAGGAGAAGGGCGAGGTCATGGCGATCACCTCACATGAAGTTTATCTTGCCCTTGATCTCGCCCTTTGCAGCCTTGAGCGTGTACTCAGCGAAGACCTCCTCTGGAAGCGCGCCCTCCCACTCCACGAGCTCGTTGCCGTTTTCGTCGAGGATTACGTTCTTGGGCACGGCGGATACCTGGAACTTGTCTGCCAGATCGCTCCACTCGATTGCCTCGATCATCTCCGCTGTGATCTTGTCGTTTATGAAGGCGAAGTGGTGGGCTGCCCTGACCGCGAGGGGACAGTATGGACAGGTGGGTGTGACGAAAATCCACATCTTTATGGGCTTGTCGATCTCGGCGATCAGCTTCGCGGCCTTTTCATTGATGTCCACGGAGCCCGCGGCGATTGCCTTAATGTCATCAAGGAATGCTGGGAACTCGTGGCCGGAAGGAATGCCCCTGTAACGTATGTTGGGTTTGGCCTCGAAGAGTAGCACAGGACCGCCGTCGATGCCATATTCCTTTGCCTTTTCACTGTTCGCGTCGTAAACCTCATAAGTAACGTGCTCGTTGACGGAATGAATGTCCTGGAGGAGCTCCTCGATAACATCACAGTACTGGCAGCGTGGAGATTCGTCCTTGAAGAACAGGATCTTTACCTCCTTCTGCACGGGCTCAAGTATCTTCCTGACGCCCTCCTTGTCCTTTTCACTCAAAACCATCTTTTCTCACCCCATGAGCATGATTTTTAACCGCGTTAAAGGGAAACGTTGTTTTTAAAGACGTTTGTACGAGCATGCAAATATGGATTCTCCTGATTTCCACAGGCTTGCAAAGTATTTTAGGGCGCTGGCCTGTGAAACGAGGCTGCGCATACTCCACGAGATTCTTGCGGACCCGAAGTGTGCTCAAGACGTTGCTGCGTGTATAGGCAAGGACGTTTCTACTGCCTGGCGCCACATAAAGGTTCTTGAAGATGCTGGAATTGTTACCTCTCGCCGGGAGGGCAGGAAGATTATTGTCTATGTTAATGACCTTGATGCGATGCGTAGGATCCTCGAACTGGCTGAATGGGCCCTGAACTCCGAGAAAGTAGTTCCACGAATTATAAAAGATTAAAAAAGGTGGATTGGCGCCTTTTAGTGCCCGTACCTTGCCATCATGGCCTCTGCAACGCGCTCCACTGCAACGGCGTAGGCTCCTGTGCGCAAGTCGTCCTTGAGCTCCTCTGCTTTTCTGTGGACGTCCTTGAACGCAGAGACCATCTTGTCCTTTAGCCGTTCGAGGACTTCTTCCTCCGTCCAGTAGAAGCCCATGCGGTTCTGCACCCACTCGAAGTAGGACACCGTTACGCCGCCGGCGTTTGCCAGCACGTCTGGGACGACAATGACGCCCTTCTTCTTGAGGATTTCGTCTGCCTCTGCCGTAGTGGGTCCGTTGGCAAGCTCGATGATGAGCTTTGCCTTTATCCTGTCCGCATTTTCCCTGGTTATGACGTTCTCGATGGCTGCAGGGACCAGAACATCCACGTCCAGCTCTAGGAGCTCCTCATTGGTGATGTCCTTAGCTCCCGGGAAGCCGGAGACGCGGCCCGTCTTTCTCTTGTGCTCAAGCACCGCGGGGATGTCCAGTCCCTCCGGGTTGTAGATGCCGCCCTTGGAATCCGAGATTGCGACGACCTTGTACCCCTTCTCGTGGAGGATCTTGGCCAGCCCGCCGCCCACGTTGCCAATACCCTGAATCGCAACGGTCTTTCCGTCGATTCCGTAGGTCTTTAGTGCTTCCTCCATGACGAAGAAGCCACCCCAGGACGTTGCCATGAATCGGCCCTTGGAACCGCCGATGGACAGGGGTTTACCCGTGATTACACCGTTTTCGTGCTTACGGACGATGGTTTCGTACTCATCCACCATCCACGCCATTACCTTGGGGTTTGTGTAGACGTCGGGCGCTGGGATGTCCCTTTCGTCCCCGATTACATCTGCGATTGCCCGAATGTATGCCCTGGAAAGGCGTTCAAGTTCAGTGGGACTAAGCTCCTTCGGGTTGACTGTAATGCCACCCTTTGCACCGCCGTAGGGCAGATCCACCACGGCGTTCTTTATGGTCATCCAGAATGCCAGAGCCGTAACCTCATCCTCATTGACGTTGGGGTGGTAACGAATTCCCCCCTTTCCCGGTCCGCGTGCGTCGTTGTAGAGGACGCGGTAGCCCGTGAATGTTCTAATCGTCCCGTCGTCCATCTTCACTGGGAAGGAAACCTTCACCACGCGCTTCGGCCGCTTCAGCGCCTCGAGAATCCAGTCCTCCAAACCGATCTTTTCAGCCGTGTGCTCCAGGCGTTTTATGCCCTGCTCAAAGACCATGGGATCACCTCCGAGTTTGTATATTTGCACAATGATGCAAAGGTTCTTTAACCCTTCACGCCGTTAACCGTGGAGAACTCTTTTATTGTTCCCGCCCGATAGTAATAACATCTCCGGACGGTGGTACGCCGCGCGTGGCTGGAGCACCTGTTTGCGAATGTCGATCTCCTGGCAATCTCTGATCCCCGCTTGCGCCGGACTGTGGAGGAGCTCCGTCACGACCTCACGCACCCGTTATTCCTTAAACAGAAAGAGCTAGAAGAGATTGAGCGCATTCTCCTGAGGAAAAGTCCCGTAGCAAGGGAACTCTTTGCCCACTACTACGCAAAGCGTCGCAAGGATCCCTACGGTAGCGGTAGCGCCTTGAAGTACTTCCTCTCTGCTGGAACCTTTACAGACCCCCTTGCATGGAAAATCGCAGAGGGCATCGCGGAGCAACACCATATTCCCGAGGATCACCCGCAGCGTCGTTTGTATACCCCTGGTGGGCTGTACCTGCCAGATCTTCAGCAGGCCATTTCCCTGCTTGCCAATAAGGCCATAGGTCGGCCAGAACTTGTGCTCCCTGCCGAGTTCCACGAGGAGGTGTCCAGTTCCGAGGACCCCCTTGCGGAGCTTCGCTCGCACAAGATCTCACCTGCTTATGATGTGGCCCCCTCCGCTCTAGATCGCGCGCATCCACATATACGGAATTTTGTCGACATCGCTACAAAGGAGTTCGCTAAGCTCATCTCGCCAAAGCAGGATCTTATGGCGCTCCACAGGGAGTACTCAGCTCTAAGGGACGATATCAGCTCGCACCAAGCCAGGCTTAGGAAGTATGATGTGTGCGATGGAGTTCCAAGCGCTTTCTACGATGAGGTTCACCGTACTGCGGAAAGGGCGAAGCGCTTGCGTAGACGGTTAGAAGGGCGACTACTCCACACCCTTTCTTTACCTTTCAAACATTCTTTTCGCTACCTCCGGATCCCAGAAGAGGCCGCAGTGGCAGTGGCCCATGGTCTTTATCTCTTCTCGGTGCCAGAAACAGGGGCAGATCTTCTTTCTGTCCTCTTCCAGGTTGCCGGTTACGGGCCTGCACGGACAGTAGCGGAAGCCGTACTTTTTCTGGTTGTACGCAAGGCCTGAAATGATTTCGTCTAGCTTTTCGGGATCTGGGTTCAGCACGTAGCCCTGCGTCTTGGCGTACGCCCGTGCGAAGCGTAGGATCGCCTCGTAAACGGGATCCTTCTGCACGAAGAGCTCCATGTACTTTCGCATGATGCAGGAGTCCTCGATTACCGTGACGCCTAGCGGTTCGAGCTTTTCGCGCGCGTAGTCGCTTTTGATGCCGTCCTGCATCCAGAATACCTTCGGAATCCTTCCGGATGATATGATTTCGTCTACAATTTTGGGGATCTCCTTTGAGGGGCGGAAAACGTCGACGATCTCCAGATATTCGTCCGGAACCTCAGCGATGCTCTTGTACGTGGGTGCGCCGAGTATTTTGTCCTCCGCGAAGGGGTTGACGCAGGCGATATCGTAGCCGTGTTCCTTCATGAATTTGGGGACTGTGTGGGCGTCCTTGTTTTCGTTTCGGGAGCAGCCGATGAACACAATTTTGTGGTACTTAAGAAGGGCTTCCTTCTTTGGATCCCTTCCCGTGGGGACGTCGAAGGATAGTCCGATGTCCATGATCCCTAAACGAAGCCATCCTTTAAATCTCTTCAGCAATCCCGCTTTCATCATCCCTGGGGTCAGCAGCGGCTACGGCGTCATCACAGGAGGATCAAGAGTATAAGACCTACAATAAAAATTATGACGGACTTCTTGGCCTTTTCACGGATGTACTCTGAGTTGTACGCGATGATATCGTCGAGCACATCCCTTCTGAATATTTTGAGTCTTGCGGCGGGCTCCATTAACTTTGCGATGATCCCTGACAAGAGAACCGTGAATATAAACGTCGTGATAAGGGATTCCATGGCGTGATCGGATAGCCAGGAGCCCGTTGCGGGTAGCCATCCTGTGAGTGTTTTTCCCGTGAGTAGCAGGAGCGCTACATCGAGGGGAATCTGCACGAGGAACGTTATTGCGAGGCTGCCCATCACGTAGAAGGTGAATATTGTTATCCACGTTCTCGGATCCCAAAGCCGCCTTATGTTCCTCCAGAGCAGCTCTACCGTGAAGATCGCGAGCATAACGATGTTCCATGCTATGCTTGCCGGCAGTCCTACCGTGTAGGAAACCAACGCACCAAGCGCCACGTATATAAATGGAGACGTCGATATATAAACGTGCCCAGCTACGAAGAGGTTAAGGCAATGGCGATGCTCCGTGCAGGCCGCAAGCTAATGCCCCTGCGGCTATCCGTGCAGAAACTGTTTGACCTCCTTGATCGTAGGGGTGTTCAGGGTTTTGGCGGATTCCAGGGCGAGCAGCTGGCCACGAATATTCTGCCAAACCTGGAATCCGAGTTCCGATCACGCTATTCGATTCCCGAAACGGAAATCCTCTACATTTACCTTGGCGATAAGAGCCCAGATGAGTTCCACTATCTTTTGGCGGACGAGTTCATGCAGAAGTATGGTGGGGAACCCATTGCGGATTCGATTCTTCCGGTCCTTGTGGAGATCTACGCTCCCCACGTTTTCCGACCGCATCTCGAGGTCAGTCATTTGTATGCTCGGTGATTTAAGCATCGTTTTTTATTGGCATATTCACCGAGTATTTCTTCGTGGACTACGACGTCATCCTTGTCCGCCACTCCGAGATCGCTCTGAAGAGCAGGCCCGTGCGTATTCGCTTTGAAGGGCTTCTGATGAAGAATCTCGAGCGGCAGGCGGGCGGTAAGGCAAAGAAGGAAGCTGCTAGAATCATTCTCTACGGCGGAGATGTTGATGCGGTGGGCAGAGTCTTTGGGGTGAAGTCCTACTCCCCTGCGCTCCGCGTCCCCGCCACGCTCGAGGATATGCGGAGGGCTGCCCTGTCCCTTTACCACGGGGAAAAGACCTTTGCTGTTCGCACGCAACGCGTTACCAAGGACGTGCCCTGGACCTCTCCGGAGATTAACCGTCTCGTTGGGGGCTACGTGAAGGACGAAACGGGCGCAACGGTGGATCTGAAGAACCCCGAGCTAGCCATTGGGATCGAGATCATAAACGGTTGGGCATACGTATTCCGGGACGTTCTTCCTGGGCCGGGCGGTCTGCCCGTGGGTGCAGCGGGCCGCGTTCTCCATCTGTTCTCTGGCGGTATCGATTCACCCGTTGCGGCGTGGCGCATGGGGAAGCGCGGCGTTCAACCGGTGCTCCTCTTCGTGAACGTTGCCGGTCCAGCCCAGGAAGCCCTTGTATATAATGTGTACGAAGTCCTGCGGCGGTGGTTCCCCGCTCTGCCCTTTTACGTGATTGATGCACCGGAAATCATGGATACTATTATTTCCAAGGTCCCCGAGGGCTACCGCCAGATTGTTTACAAGGCATTCCTGTACCGTTTGGCGTCAGCCGTGGCAGAGGACTTAGGAATACCTGCGATCTCCACGGGCGAGGCGCTCTCGCAGGTTTCCTCCCAGACATTGGAATCCCTTGCCGTTCTACACAACTTTGCTGATCGCCCCGTTTTTCGCCCGCTGATTTCCTTTGACAAGGATGAGATCGTGGCGATTGCCCGCAGGATCGGTACGCTTTCGGCATCCGAGTCCGTCCCTGAGGTCTGCGTCCTTGCAAAGCACTCCATAACGCGGCCATCCCTGAAGAAGGTGCAGCAGTACGTGGACAGCCTCGGCGTTGATTATGAGGGACTTGTGTCTAGGTTGCGGGACGCACAGCCCCAGAATGACTATCCTGACGTATGGTTCCACGGCCAGAGCCTGAAGGGCTTTGAAATCGTTGATCTGAGAGAGAACCCAGGCTTTATACCGGAGGCGGGCAAGAAGTATATCCTCGTGTGTCCCCAGGGCACAACTGCCGCGCGAATGGCCCTAAAGTTCAGAGAGCAGGGTTACGATGTGTATGCCCTTGACGAGAGAACGCTTAGGCGGCTAAGGGGATCGAAATGAAGACCTATGTTGCCGCAGGGATTCTAATCGCCGCTGTGCTTATTACTGCCTGGCAAACATACTACGTGGCAACCCTCATAGTGTCAGGAAACGTCTGCGGCTGTGCGATCCCCGTGCCGCTATACATCCCCCTCTTTTTCGCGCTTGGCGTCGCTGCGGGCATCGCTCTGCTGAAAATTGTATATCCTTCGGGCCCCTCGGGGAAATTTCCGTTGGCTCGACGCGGGTTCCCCCTGGTGATTTCAGAGGTTGAAACCATCACTGGACCCTTTTAATGCCCAGCTGTTCCATCACCCAGTCAACAGCGTGCTCGTTTCCAATGATTGTTCCGTCGGGGCGAATGCAGAAGAAGTAGTTTCTTTCCGACGGGTACATTTTGCCGTGGATCCCTCTACACCAGCTCATCTCCCACGCCCTTCCGTTTATGTATCCGTTCTTGTCCTGGTACTTAGAGGGGAAGCCACTGATGATGTACACGTTATTGTCCGTCACAACTACCATTATTGGAACGCCGCCCTGCCAGACGACGTTCGCTTCTTCTAGATACGGGCGAACGATTTGTGGATCTGTTGATTTCGTGATCGGAGCATCGGGATAGTGCTTTTCGAGGTATGCAAGGAGATTCTCGCAGTGCGGGCAGGTGGGAGAGTATACGATGATAATCTTTCCAGCGCCTTTCTCGTTGCCTACGGGTGATTTTGCGGGATAAACCGTCATTGGATTTGGAGCTGCAAGCCAGGATACGCTGAGGATCAAGAGTAAGAGTATGATCACCGCAGCGCGCATATTTTCCGTGCCCATATTATCCTGATTTGTTCGGAGATCTTTTTATCCTTCGTGGTGCGTTTTAAACCCCTTCCTCGATTCTACATCCATGGCAAGCGCTCCCCGCGTTGTGCTACTCCTCGATTTTGATGGTGTGATCGTGGACTCTCCAGCTCACTTCAGGGAAGCTACGTGTGATGCGCTTGGCGCACTTTCTCGGATTCCTGGCGTGTGCGTGCTCGTTGATCGCTTTTACGACTGGCTTGCGGGCAGGAAGAAGGGCACAAAGGGCGAACCCGGCGTTCTCGGGCGTTTGATCGGCTATGTTCTGTATCCCCTTTCCGTGCGGTGGAATCTTGCCCTTGCCAAGCACTCGAAGGTGCTTCCGGGCGTTCGGGACGCCTTGGAGGAACTGCGGGCAAAGGGCGTTAGGGTGATACTCTTTTCCTCCGAGGATTGGGTTGCCAATTACAAGGAACGTCGCGTGGAGCTTGCGGGTGTTCGGGATCTCCTTGATGAGATTATGAGTTTTGTGGATTCTGCCTCGCGCCGTCAGCTTCTCCAGCAACTTCTGGAGAAGTATCCTGACGCGGTCTTCATTTGGGTGGATGACAGACCGCATCGCTTTGTGGGGAACCTCAATGACCGTATAGTTCCCGTTTGGTTCCAGTTTCCCGCGACGGCGGCGTGGGAAAAGCACGTGGCCGAAAAGATCCTTCATCTTCGCAGGGTGAAAGACTGGAATGAACTCAGAGGTCTTGTTCTTTCAATCCTTGAGAAGACATCGCAGGACGGCAAAAAGATAGGAAATTGAGGGATTAGCGGTTTCTTTCAGCCCCAAGCGCAATGTGCATGCATGTGCTTTGAATTTGCAAGAATATTGTTTGGATTTCTAAACTAAGTATGTGCTTGGATATGGGAGTGAACTCTCGATGCTTTCGGAGCTACAAGCCATCCTCTTTTTTGTTGTGCCGATCGTAATAAATGGACCTCTTGGGTATTTTATTCCATGCGCAGGAAGGGAATTATTGTTTCCTCCGTTCGCCAGCGGGAAGGGACGGAGTACGTAGTCTTCGACGGTAAGAAATACCATCGAATTGCATCGCAAGAAAGAATCAGGGGAAAGGCGGTTGAGTTTGACGAGAATGGGATCTATCCTGCTGGGAGGGACGCATGGAAAGCTGTGCACGATCATTTCGTCAAGGATTTGAGACCAGAGATCGAACTGCCAGAGGAGATTTCATTTCTCCGAGGGAGTATGGAGCTGCTCTGGAAGGAACTGGCCTTTCTGAAGATTGCCAACGAGCGGCCGTTAGTTTTCCACGATGGGGACGCGGATGGCATTATTTCGGCTCTGCTAATCGAGGAGGCGGTTGGACGGTTTAAGGGGTGGCACGAAGTCCGAGGGATTTCCCATTGGGCGCTTCAGGATGGAAACGTTACGTATCCCGTCGAGCAACCGCTGGCACTATTCCTGGACCTGGGGAGCGACTGGAACGACCGGCCGGGCGTTTGCCTGACCGCACACTTCGTCCCTACCTTTGTGATTGATCATCACTTTGCCGAGAGGACCCATAGCTGCGCCACCATTATTAACCCAGCCATCCACGATCCAGAGTTATCGAAGTACAACACGGCAACGCTCGTTTCATATCTTGTCTCCTCATGGGTGAAGAAGGAAGAATGGGTGCGCATCGCAGCGGCGGGGGATAAGAGTTCAGTGGTCGAGTGGACGCGAGAGGATCGAAGGAAAGCGCTGGCGCTGGAGATGGCGTACAGCGTCAACAGATCACTCTCGGTTGCGCGAAGGGTTCTTGAAACGGAGGATTGGAAGGCGTTCTGGGATCTCTTCGAGATGAAGATTGAAATGGTACTTGAAAACGCGGAGATGGAAGAAAAGGAAGTCGGCGAAAGGAAGGTACTCATCGTAAAACTTCCATACACGCCCACATATCCACACAAGGGCAAGATCGCCTCGTACCTGATGGACGAGAGGGGCTACGACGTAGTAATCGTTACGGATGCCGAACGGGTGCAAAGGTACACGGTAACGCTTAGGGGAAGGGTGGATCTCCTCTCCATCGTGAAGGACCTTGGCGTGGAGGATTACTGGGGTCACCCGAACGCCGTTTCGCTGAGCACCACCGACCCTGATGCTGTTGTTAAGAGGGTGCTTGAACGCCTGCATTAACGCTGTTAAACCTTCCTCACATCCTTTTTATCATGAGGAAACTGCGCGTGGCCTTCGGGCTGGAAGACGAGCTAACGCTTACGGGTGAACACTTCGGCGATGCACGCTTCTTCCGAGTCTATGACATCTATGAAGATGGGAGAGTCGAGTTTGTAGAGGATCGGGAGAACAGGACGCCAGAGGAAGAGGAACACGAGGAACACCACGGCGATCCGAGGAAGTTCCAGGCAGTTATCGAGACGCTGCGCGACTGTGATATCCTTGCGGGCTTCCGCATGGGCCCGAACTTCCTGCGGATCCGCGACAACAGCGACAAGGTGCCTTACATCACGGGAAAGCAGAAGCTCCGGGAGGCAGTGGCAAAGATCCTTCTGGACTTCGACAAGCTCTGGGAACAGGTACGAGAAAAACGGGCAGACAGCAGCAAATAAATACAGTTTCCCTCCCCTTTTTCCGGGTGAGCAAAATGGGTGATGGACTTCACTAAGCGCGTAAGGGGAACCCGCGATTTTTTGCCGCCGTTCAGCGTGAAGCGCGCTGAGTTTTTGAGGATCATCGAGGATACTTACCGCGAGTTCGGCTTTCTACCGTGGGACACGCCTGCCCTTGAAACGGCGGAGCTGTTAACCTCGAAGGGCGGGGAGGATATTCGCGAGGAGCTTTACATCTTCAAGGACAAGGCGGGAAGGGAAATAGGGCTGCGCTTTGATCTGACGTTACCCACGGCCCGCGTTCTCGCCGAGAACAAGACGATGCCACTCCCAATAAAGCGCTACATGATCGGGAAGGTCTGGCGCTACGATAGGCCGCAGGCCGGGCGTTTCCGCGAGTTTACCCAGGCCGATGTTGATATATTCGGGTCGGAGAAGCCCATTGCGGATGCAGAGGTCGTGGCAGCGCCGTGGACAGCACTGAAACGCGTGGGCATCCAGGGGACCGTGCAGGTTAACGATCGCAGGCTCCTTGACGCAATCGCGGATTACATCGAACTTCCCGAGTCGAGGAGAGATGAGTTCTACCGCGCTATTGATAAGTGGTATAAGATCGGGGAAGAAGGCGTGCGGAAGGAACTCGGCGAGCTTGAAAAATACCTGGATCCTTTCCTCGAGTTCGACACGGACCTCGTGGAGCTACCAGAACCTACTGAGAAAATATCCGCTGCCAAGAGCGCGCTCTTGAAACTCGGAGAGTACCTGGACGATTTTGGCGTTCGCTGGACATTTAACGTCTTCATTGTGCGCGGCTTGGACTACTACACGGGACCTATCTTCGAGACCTTTGTGGATCGCCCCACGAGCATCCTGAGCGGCGGGCGCTATGATCGGCTCATTGGCATGCTAGGGGGAAGGGAGATACCCGCCACAGGTATGAGCATCGGCGTGGATCGGGCTCTGGATCTTTACGGAGATTCCATGGATCTTCGAGCGAGGGAGGCGGACGTCTACGTTGCAGTGATCCCGGGGTACGAGGATGTCGCCATCCAGATTTCGAACAAGCTCAGAGCTGCTGGAAAGAGCGTGTTCATGGACGTTACGGGCAGAAAGCTTGGAAAACAGCTGGCGGATGCAGAGCGGAGAGGAGTTAAGACCGTGGTGATTGTTGGCAGGGAGACGGAGAACGGGCAAGTTGTTGTCAAGGATTTGGACAGCGGTACGCAGAGCGCGGTGCCCTTGGACGAGCTCCTTCAGAAGCTTTCATAATATTTTCTCACCCCTTCCCTTTTCGGTGGTTTCTTGAGTACGGAGGCCATCCGGAGGCGGGTGCTTGAGGGGAACGTTAGGAAGAGCCTTCTAGTCCTGGCAACGCCAATCCTGATCAATCAGATCGTTCAGGTGTTGTATAACCTTGTAGACACGTTTTGGTTGGGGAGACTGGGGAGGGCAGCGGTATCTGCCCCTGCCGTTGCTTGGCCCGTGATGATGACAGCCATGTTATTTGCATCTGGGTTCACCGCCGCGGGAACGGCTCTCATCTCTCAGCTCGTGGGCGCTCGCAGGTACGAAGAGGTGGATACTGTCCTGGGCCAGCTTATTCTCGTAGAGGTGTTGGTGGGCACAGTTCTCGGCATTGCGGGATATTTCCTTGCAGTTCCGTTGTTTAGGCTTCTCCACGTACCATATGATGTACTGCCCCTGTCGTCGAGCTATCTTCAGGTCCTTTCCCTTGTTTTTCCCTTTGTATCTGCTGGTTTGGCAATGTCTGCGGCCTTTAGGGCTCTAGGGGATACAAAAACACCCACTATTGTAGGCGTTACCACGCTTATCCTAAATGCGGTTTTGGACCCGTTGCTCATTTTTGGTTGGGCAGGACTGCCCAAGCTGGGCGTGGTCGGCGCAGCTCTTTCAACGTCTGTTTCCAGCATTTTGTATGCCATGACGTTAATGTCGCTATTTTTGAGGGGGTATCGCGGGATACGCTTAAGCACGTTGAGTTTTGCTCCAAGGCGGGCGATCCTCTACCGTGTTCTTCGGATAGGCACTCCCTCTGCCCTCAGCAACGCGTTAACAGGGCTCTCCTTTGCCGTGGTTATGGCCATAGTGGCGTCCTTCGGGACCGTTGCCACGGCTGCATACGGTGTCGGGATGCGCATATCCAATGTAATTTCAGGCCTTGTTTTTGGTATATCCCAGGCCGCTGGCGTGATTGTGGGCCAATCTGTCGGAGCGCGTCTCGTGAACCGTGCCAGGAGAGCGTTGCTTGAAACTATTCGGGCAAATATCCTCATAACAGCGGTCTTATCTGTGCTCATTTTCCTTTTCGCACCTCATATTGTAGCTATGTTCATATCCGATCCCGTAGTGATAGCTGTGGGTGCACTGTTTCTCCGCATCTTTCTACCCACTCTACCCCTTGTTTCCATCACTGTTCCCGTCATCCTCGCACTTCGTGCTGCGGGTAAAACTCATCTCTCTGCTCTCTTAGGTATAGTACAGCTCTGGGTTATCAGAATACCCCTTGCGTATCTTTTTGGAGCAGCCTTGGGGATTGTGGGTGTGTGGTGGGGCCTTTCGCTTACCAACGTAATAAGTGCTGCGATTGCGGCGTACTTTCTCCTTAATACGAAGTGGCTCAGACCCATCGTGTAGCGTCCAAGAATTCGGGATGAATTCAACCCTTGGCACCCTTGACAGAATCTGCCACACCCTTTTAAATTTTGAAAATCCAATGTTATTTGGGGTGATAAAGCATGTTCGGAGATGTGAAGGAGCACTGGGGTTGGATGCTTGCTGTGGGCGTGTTCTTTGTCGCCCTTGGCATCGCTGGGCTTATGTTCCTGCCCCTCGTGACCGTGGCCACTGTGCTGTTCTTCGGTGCGCTGGCAATTGCTGCCGGTGTTGTACAGCTCTACAACGGAGTGGTGCACACCCACGGGTGGGTTTCCAGAACCGTTAACATTGTGATGGCACTTCTGTACATCCTGTTCGGCGTTCTGGCATTTTGGAACCCCGTGATGACAGCTGCAGCGATAACCCTTGCCATGGCTGCGGCGTTCATAGCGATAGGACTCCTCAGGATTGTCATTGCCTGGCAGCACAGGTCTGAACTATCGTACTGGGGATGGATTGCGGCGTCGGGTGTGATTACGGTTCTGCTCGGCATCCTCATAGCGGTGTCCTGGCCCGGCGCTGCCCTGTGGCTGCTTGGGCTTTTCGTATCCCTGGATCTTCTGTTCAGTGGCGCTACCTTTATCGGGCTTGCCCTCGCAGCAAGGGCGTGATTTTTTCTACTAATTTCTTCTTTCTACTATTTTTTGCAGGTAACTGGCCGCGGCAGATTGAGCTCCCTGTTTGAAACAGTGCAGTAAAAGCCATCCTCCTTGAAGCAGTTTCTGTAAAATGCGCATATATTTTCCCTATTTTCCGGGTAATCGATTGCTAGAATGAATTTCCCATCGTTCCTGATCCATCTTAGGTATTTGAGAGCCCAATTAACGTCGCGCGGATTTCTTTTTACGTCACCAACGTGCCACGTGTCTTCTTTGCCAACCCCGTCGATGGCTGCCCTGTATTCTGGATAGCGGTAGAGTTCGATGGCGTTCTGGGGCACTATGAGGAATTCTGGGTTTATCGACTTTGCTGTAGTGGATATCTTCCAAACAAGGCGCACCATTCGTATTGCTGCATCCGGAACGTTCCTATCCTCCCAGTATTCGTACGCGTCGACGATGTCCAGATATGCCCCCGAGTAACCCTGCGTTACGATCTTCATCAGTCGTTGCATGACGATCTCTTCCCAGCGTGGATCCCAGAATCGCACCTTAAAGTTCCCACGCCAGTTGGGATTCTCATCTGCTACGAAATCTGGGTTTCCTGGCTGCCACCAAGGTTTCCAGTAGTCCCTGTAGTTCTCCGCCTCACCTATGCTGAGATACGCTAGGACGATCTTTCCCATTCTTCTTAACTCCAACAGCTGTTCCCGCGTGATGTTCGCATCGTCCGGATCTACAACAATATACCTTACGTTAAGGTCAACTAAGTTCCCGTACTCAGTATTCTGAAGTTGGTAGTGCCAAAGCAAATTCAAATCGTCGTTATGCTCCTGTCTATCGACAGAATATCCAAATCTTGCCCCGTACGGTGCAAGAATAGCGATAATCCAAGCAGTAATTAAAACGAGGAGCCCCATGAACCCTATTTTCAGGCGTACCACATTCCGCACTCCCCTATCCACTAGCCCATCTTTGGTACCCCTTGGTTATAATCCTTCGGGTTTTAACACCGTTAACACTTTAAGCGCTTTTTAACACTGTTAAAACAGAGGTGGTTGACATGGCAAAGACGACCTTCGAGGAGGAAATCTACCTGAGGGTTCTTACGGGGAGGCTTGTGGGCAAGGCCTTGGCGGACCTCGGCGCGAACAAGGTAGCGGTGGTCGTTCCGAAGAATTTCATCTGTGATGCCATGGGTTCGGCTACCCTTTCGGCGTTCCTTGCCCACAGTGGGAACCCCGGGCGTATCTTTGTGGTAGAGGGCGAGGAGGACGCCCAGAGGATCATAGACTACAAGCCCAGGCTGATTGTCCTTCAGTTCGGCGGCGAAACGCCTGCTGAGGAGACCAAGCGGCTCTTCGGAAAGATCGTGGATCGTCTTGCCGAGGCGGGCGTGGATGCAGACGTTGTTATCCACGTGAGGACCTATGCCATGGGTGCCCTGGACGCAATAACGCGCAAGGACTTCCTTGAGAACAGGAACGTCTTCGTGTACACCGTGGACTTCGACAAGGGAGCAGTGTACATCAACAAGCTGGAGAACGGAGAGCTCGTGCCACTGAGGGAGTACCACGTGACGCTCGAGCACGCGGATCTGCTAAACCGCAGCTTGAAGGACCGCGCAGTTTGTTTCCAGTGATCCTCATTTTTCTTTTTACCTATTCTCTGTATTCTTTGGTTTTTGTCGAACTGAGCACCACCGTTCCGCATTATAAGCACTTGCGCGCTATGGTAATACTTGGGGAATTTGTGTTTCTCCGGATTTTGGTGCTTCAATGGGGGGAGGAGGTGATTTAGATGTCTAATAATGCCGGTAAGAGTACATCGGTACGGTTAACTCTTTTTGGCGTGGGGTTGTTTTTGGTTTTTATAGGGTTAGGCGTTTTGTTTAACATATCGCTGGCAGAAACTGCCTCAAGGGTGTTTACTGGCACTATCTCGATTATTATTGCAATTGCAGGTCTTGGGGCAATTGGCACCGCGTTTTTCATGAATGTTCGGGAGGGCTGGTCTCGCGCCTACTGGTTTGTCCTTGGTGTGATATACCTTGCTCTTGCTGGGGCAATATGGGACAATCCTGGAGCGACTGCAGAGTTCATTACGGTTTTGATTGCGGGTCTGTTTGTGCTTGCGGGGCTTGTGAAGTTCGTCATGGCATATCTAAACCAACACAGAACACCATATTGGGGACTCTCCGCAGTGATGGGCATCATTACGTTCTTCTTTGGAGTATTTGTTCTGGCTCACTGGCCAGCAATCTCGATGCCGTTTATAGGGATGTACGTGGCGCTAGAGATCCTCTCGACCGGGTTAAACATGATTATGAGTGGGTTAGCATATGAATAGCGCCCAGACTTTGTTTTATTGTGCCCTTCTTTCTCCTCGCATTCTTGTGCGTTATCCAATAAGAAGCAGTTC
Organism: Microcaldota archaeon; assembly: GCA_027011045.1. Classification (GTDB taxonomy): domain Archaea; phylum Iainarchaeota; class Iainarchaeia; order JAADDC01; family JAADDC01; genus SZUA-1452. The sequence continues at coordinate 55,504 of JALVAT010000040.1, forward strand.
CATACATCTAGACTACGTGGAGCTCTCAAAAGCTGGGGAAAGAAGAATCGTTTGAGATGCGCCGGCCGGGATTCGAACCCGGGTCGTCGGCGTGGAAGGCCGACGTCCTACCAGGCTAGACTACCGGCGCCCGAATTTTATCGGATTGGTGGTTTTTAAAGGTATATCGGAGGGCGGATATGTAAAATTTTACCAGCCGCTGCGGATCGGCGGATTATACGGAGAAGTGGGTGCTGGGCCGGTGCTGTTTCTACACGTTCTCGAGAACGCGTCCAAGGAAGCGCTTCAATATTATTATACAGGACTTTGAGCAATATAAAGCCCATCCGTCGCCCCTTATATACCACCATCAAGTAGTATTTTTTTGCCCGTTGGGCGGGGGCGTTTGCTTGGGTGGTGAGCTGAGGTTCTCCGCGAACTCGCCCCCATCCCTGCTGATAAGCGGCGGATTGTTCTTCCTGTTGAACAACGACCCCAGAGGGTGGTTGCTGATCCTTCTAGTGCTGCAATGGTTGCCGATGCGTATAGGCTGGCTAAAGCAAGGGGCGGCCAAATGTGTGGGGCAGGATAGTCCTCCCTATCTTTTTTACGCGCCTGATTCATGAATTTCTATCATGCTATCGCGTGTGATGGTTGCCTTGCTACTCGCGGTTCTAACGTGGCTGCTTTTCGCACCTGTATTTACTGATGGTGGAGAAAACAGTCGTATCGTCGTAAAGGAGCTGCGCGTGCTCCCTGCGGCCGGGGAGAAAGTGGGCCTCCAACATGTCGTGTGCTCTGGTAGCGTGGTCGAGTTCTCTGCGGTATTCCGAACATTCTGCGACTCAGACGCTAAGATAACGGCTGCTGCCGAACTCGAGGAGCCAAAAGAACTGCGAATAGTCCTCCGCTACGACGGTATGGCAACGAAATGCCTGTGTAGCCGTCTTGTGCGCGGCGTTATTGATATCTCCACTTCTAGGGGCGTAATGGGCGATCTGAATGTTGTACTGGTGTTGGAAGAGCCGTCAAGCTACGTGGGTAAGATCGTGGACTGGCGTATCGTTTCCTGCAGTTGATATTCTCATACTGTAACGTTGTAAACACCCGTGAATCTGCGGCAACGGGTTTGAAAAGAAGAAGTGGACCCGCCGGGATTTGAACCCGGGGCCTCCCGCATGCCAAGCGGGCGCTCTGCCGGACTGAGCTACGGGCCCAACCGATCCTCGGTTGACGCGGAGCTAACTGGGGATCTGCGATCCCCAGGTATGCACCGGTTGTGTGTGGCGGCCGAAGTGCTACAACCGCCATCCCGGTTGACGTGAGCGTGCATGGGGCGCTCGCTTGCGCTCGACCCCATACTCAACCGGTTGGGAC
>JALVAT010000041.1 GCA_027011045.1 Microcaldota archaeon
GTGTTGTTTTTGCCCTCCACATCCACGCGCCGATGCTGATCGGGAGCTCGCTCTTGCAGACCTTGACGGCCAGCTGACCCTCTTCTCCGCTCGGCTCGCTGCAGGTTATATCGCTCCAATCTATGCTCTGCCCCCGCGGTTTGAATATATCTTTTTCGATGGCAGTGTTGGTCAAAGTTATGGAATCTTTGTCCTTAAACATGTTTGGCGTCACTGGAACCGCTGCGAGCACGTGTGTGAGTACTTCGCCCGTGTCGATGCTACTCATCAAGTTGCGGACGGTCTGGGGGAGCAGCGCGACGTGCACGCCGTCATAGTTCTGTAGCATGCTCGGTCCGTAGAGGTAGATGTACCAGTCTGCTCCCGTGCCTGGCTGCGCATCTCCACTGAAGTACCTCCAGGTTGGCAGGCTCTGGCAGGACGTGCCGCAGGCCATATCGCACTCGCAGCTTCCTTTCTCGCAGTCGCACACTGGTTGTTCTTTTTCGATGGACTCCTTTCCGACGCCCCATTTGTAGCAGGTTGCTTCGGAACACTTTCCACTTATTGTCGGAGCCAATCTATATCCGAAGATCTCCTTATCTTTGCTCCACCAGATGTAGTCCGCCGGGTATTTTTCCAGGATATTCTGGTATTCATTCGGGATATCGCTTAGGTTGTTTGGGTTGTTAACTTTATTGCCGAGGGCCATGATGAGGGCGTAGTAGTCCGTGTATCCCGTGTCCGGCCTTCCCACGAGCGCCTCCAGGTCCACGGCTGGGTAGTATTTGATGATTTGGATGACGTAGCAGGGTTTATCACTTGAACAAGCGCTGGCTACATTCTGTGCTCCAATCGTAGCCGTGTCTTCTAAATTATCTGTACTTTCAAACCCGTTGTGCAGTGCATAACCCAGATCAACATTTGCCAGCGTATCTATGGCTTGTTGGGTCTCTCCACTTGCCACGTTCTGGAATTCGTTGTTTGTGACCTTCCAGACGCTGTAGACGATCTTCCCGGGCGGCAGGCGATCTTTAGTATCCATCGGTGCGAAGAACGGCGCGAACTCTGCGGGCACGAGGATCTCTTTATTCTCTGTATTGTCATTGCCTTTGGTTATTGAGATCTTGATGAATTTCGTAGAACCTATATTGACAACATCATAATGTGAGATTTCTTTTTGGCTACCGAACTCTAACTTCACGTTCGAGATGCCTTGCGGATTAGCGGGTACCACGTATGCATACGTCTGTTCCTTATCCCCAGCATTTATGTACCCGAGCACCTGCTCCAGGGAGAGTACCGGACCACACCACGTCGCCGTGCAGAGCTGGGCATCGGTCTTGTCCCCGGGCGTACTCACCATAATTTTGAGATCGCCGTTGTCTACCTGGTAATACGCGTTGGAAAATGTTTCTTTGTAGTACTCATCGCACAGGTATTCGCATCTTCCGTTTGGGCCTCTGACCTTCGGGAACCGGTAGGGCGCCAGGAGGAATGGAGCGTTTATGTTTCCAACGCATAGGGTTTTTTGCAGCCGTGTACGTACACCATCACAACCGTTGCCTATATCCGTGGGGCTCTGTATTCTCTTAAGGACAACTTTGCAGTTCTTCGCACTTATTTCAGCACCTATGGGTTCTTTTTGATACTTGATTGACACATTACCCTTCGAGATGTCCTCCTGGCAGTTTACGACCCGTATTTTTTCATCTGCCGGATCCAGGAAAATCCACTCTTCCAAGGAGTGGCGGCTGTCTGTTTGCGGTGCATATTTAATGTATTTTAGTGCTATAGATCCGTCGACGCCCTCCTCTAGTCTTGCAGTATACATGTCTGCTTCACAGTAATATACGGTGAGTTCCTCATCGCCGCCGTCACCGCTGGTATCTTGGGTGCACTTTAGCGCCATGTCGGCTTTCTTTACAGCAATGTCCTTCTTGTTGGGGATGTACGTTTCAACAAATACTGGGATTAACAGAGTCTTTGAGTATTTGTCAAAGATGATTTCACTATCCTGCTCAAGCCCTGTTATTATGCCTGGAAATGCGATAAATTTGCTGTTCTTGTTGCCCCCGAGAATTGGCGAGGGATTGTCTTTTACGTAAATGCCATTCTCCTGTGGCAGCAGTATAGCGAATCCGTACTTTTCCTTGATCGATTGGGGCAACATATCATATATGCAGTTCTTGATATTGGCGCTCCATTTATTGTCCTTGTATACTATGTTTACGTCGCAGGGGGGTGTTATTGTTATTCCGTCTACTGCGTATAGTAGTGGGACATAGCACTTTCCGTTTTCGCGGTTCCTGTATGCAACAACGGATTTTATTGAGTATCCCGTGGAATCTTCGCTTTCACTGTCTTCATTATTATTTACATACAGTTCAACGCTAATATCAAGAAGAACCGCTTCGACGTTGCACCTCCGTGGTAATACGCTTACCATTGTAGCTCCACAGTCATTTTTGTAAGCATCACAGTTCTCACAAGGGGGTATGTAACAGGCTATTTGCTTCAATGCACTCTGTTCGTCATATTTGACTTCGATGTTATATTCTATTTTTTTCGTCTTTTCGTTTTCACAGCTTGTCTCTGCGAAGTACGTGTATTCTTCGCCGGCTACTGGTTGTAGTTTGGGCTTTCCAGTTATTGAAACGTCCGCATTCCGAATCAGTTTGTTTTTTATCATCGGCAGGAAAGATACATATATCTCGTACGTATTTTCCTTTTTGTGATCTTCCAGCACTTTACACTCGGCGGAGGAAATCCGTAGCGTACCTGGGATTACCTTTACCTTGATTGGAGCACTCGCCGTGATGCCGCACCAGCCGGTGCCACCGTTAACTCTTAGCTCAACGGTTCCGTAGATCGTGCCGCTTTCCGGGCTGTCTGGCGCCTGGACGAGGGTGAGCGTGGCTTTCCCACTGCCTGTGAACGCGTCGCCCTCCGCCTGCAGGATCCATCCACCTGCACTGATCTTCTGGGAGGGTACCTCGCCCTGCACATTGGGATTGGAGAGCGTTACCTCGAGCGTGCCCTCAGCCTTTCCCTCCTCCATGTTGTATGCGAAGCTGCCCTCAGCCTGTGCATCAATTTCCCTCGTTTTCAGCGTTACCTCCGCGGTTCCATAGCCCGTGGCGGCGAATTGTACTGTAATGCTGTCGCCTTCCACCGGGGGGATCTTCAGCGTGCCCTTTGGCCCGCTCAGCTCTACCGTCTCCCCGTTCACCGTGGCCATGTAGTGCTGTGCTGTCGGTTCCTTGCCCTCATTATCTGCAAGGCTGTACTCAACGACCTGATACCCAGAACAGCCCTTTATTATCGTGTCCGGGGTGACGCTGGCCTTGAGCTTGCTGGTGCCCTGCGGTATGAACCACACGCTGTCCGATGGAGTCATTCCGAGGGCGGGAATGCTCACGCTTATGTACTGCTCCGTGGGCTGCTCCACGGGGTTCGGGTACATGCCTTCGAACTGGTCAGCGAACACGAATATGTTTCCATCCGCCGCTGTGGACACGGGAGTGGGCTTCGTTATCTTTATTGCTCCCGTCTGGAGGACGGCGCCCGGCACGGAGCTTCCGCTGTACTTGGCGGCTGCCACCACCACGAAGCGATACGTCTTTAGGGGCTCCAGGTTATACTTGCTCGCCACAGCATTCGTTTCGGGATCGTATACCGTAACCCGTGCGACTGCGCCCTGCTGAAGGATCTCATCCACCGTTATCGGGGCGCCAACGGCAACAGCGAGCTTCGAGTCTCCTATTTCAAGGGTCGCAACGCCCGTTTTGTCCGCCTTTGCCACCAGGGCGATCTCCTGGGCGCAGCTACCGCTGTGGCAGCTCACGGTTATGCTGTCCTGGTCCACCTTTATGCCCTGCGCCTTGACCGCCCAGCTACACTTCGAATCTCCACAGCTCGCCAGCACCTTCACGGTGTACGGTGTCCCGGGTAGGATGGCGGCCATCCGCTGCCCTGCGGCGTTGTAGATGCCCTCTATGTACACGGTGCTCTTCCCGGGGGTGGGTACCTTGATCACGAGCTGCGTTTCGTCCCCCTTCAGCGTAACCGTAGTCCTATAGGTGTATTTACCGCCGGGTCCGTAGTTGAGCACGATGGTGAGGGGCACGCCCACGGGGAGCTCCAGCGAGACGGGCGCGAAGGGCGAGACGAGGCCCGTTTCGAGGATCTGGGATCCTGCGACGATCTCGTACCTTGCGGAGATCTGCTCCCCCGTTTCCGCGTCCTCTACAATGAGCTGCACCGTCTCCGTTGCTGCCACGAGGAGCTTGAGTTTCAGGGTCTGTTTATTCTCCAACTTTACATTCGCATGGCCCTCCAGGGGCGTTCCCGGGATCTCGGCGGTTACAGTGAGGTTCGCATCGGCCGGCAGATCCTTTATGAGTGCCCTACCCTCCTGATCGCAGGAGCCGCTTGCAAGGATGTTTCCATTTGCATCCAGCACCGTGTAGACGGCTCCCGCTGCAGGTATGTCCTGTGGAGCCACCACCGTAAGCTCGATGTTACCCTTTCCTGGGAGAGGCCGCATCTTGACGACGTAGCTCCCCTTGTTCGGACCCACCGTAATGGTGGTGCTCTTGTAGTAGCCCGGCGCCTTTACGTAGACCTCAACATCGCTGCCAATGGCCAGCCGTATGCTGCCCTTTGCATCGCTCTTGCCGAGGACCTCTCCTGTGTTTGCGTCCACGAGCTCAGCACCCACAATGGGCTTGCCCGTCCTCGCGTCGAGCACGTTTATCTCGGTGGTTATGTTCTTCAACGTCTCGGCGTTCACCTCGTTTGGTGTGGGTGCGGGAAGTGTGAGGGTGAACTTCACGGTCTTTTCGGGCTGGTCAACCGTTACGGTGATTCTGTTGGCGTACGTTACAAGGTCCTCTCCCTTTACGTTGGGCACGAAGAGCACGGTGTACGTTCCGTAGGGCAGGTTGACCCTTACCGGCCCCTGGTCCGTGTTGAAGTAGATGGGGCCCTTGTAGAGAATGCCCATGTAGAATATCTTGAGGTAGCCGTCCACGCCGGGGGGTGTTATGTCGAAGACCACGCTCCCGGTCTTTGTGGTGGATACTTGGCTGCCCTCTGTTGTTCCCCCAACGGCGGTGAGCGAGAGGAGCTGGATGTTCTTCTCTATTGTGTCTTCGTTGCCCTCGTCCCAGTTAATCGTTACGGAGGCGTTCTGGTACCCATCCGCGGAGATCGTTGCCGTGATGGATCCGCTGTTGTCCACCTGCACGGTGTTTGGGGACGGATATTCGGAGATATCAAATTCGACCCGGTAGCCGCCAAGGGTCTTCGTCCCGTTCTCGCCGAGCACGGTGACGGTGGCGCTCACGGGTTTACCCGTCTTCGCATCGCTGATGTTGATCACGACGTGCTTCGTTTCCGCGCTCATGGAGATGGAGCTTACCTGGGAGGGATCCACGAACTTTGGAGACATCCCGGGCGCCGATATCTCGACAATTCCGGACACGCCCTCCAGGTGTAACTGCCCCTGCGCGTCCGTGACGTATGGATGCCCGTTTACGTAAACTGTGGTGTTAGCGAGGGGCTGTCCATCCGGTCCGTAGAGCGTTATCACGTACGTCTTCGGGCCGAATACTGTATACAGTCCGTAGCCAGCTCCAGCAAGTATTAGAAGAAGCCCAACAACCACTACTGGCAGGGACGGGATGCCCTTGGATTCTATGGCGTCGACGAGCCGATCCGCGGGGATCCCGTGCTCCACGAGCCAGTCGATGAGAGAATAGTATTTGTCCTCGAGCGCCCGGTAGATGTCTCCCACATTCATGCTTATACTACTGCACCGTTGTATTTAACCGTTCCCCTGTCCGTTATGGGATCTGGCCGCCCGTGGAACACGAAGCGTATATCTCGGACCCTATGTGTAGCCACAACGTGTTGTAAACTACCGCGTCCCTTGGCGTGGCGTTGCACACCTGTCCGCTTACGAGCTGCGCCGCCATCTGCACGATCATCTGCCCCATTAGGGGCGGGTAGCACTGGGCGCCCGGCCCCTGGAGAGCGGTTTCTGAGCTCCCACCGTTGAAGATGTAGAGTGGCTTGAGGCTGGCCAATGGGCTGTTTTGGGAAGCACCCTCGGAAGAATCGCCGGAAGAACCCTTAATTGCGTTGTATATCTGGCAGTAGAGGGAGCCCTGGTTTTCCTCGCAGTACTCTTCGCTCGTCCCCACCTTTATACAGTTGTAGACACCGCCGCCCACCGCCGTGCAGCTCCAGCCGTCCTGCGGGTTGATCTCCTTGCCGCGGGAGACGCAGAGCTGTCCCCCCACAACGGGGTACGTGCCATTTTGGCAGCTATCCCCATTCTTGGGCGTTGTGTTTCCACCGCAAACAATGGCCGTCGTCCCATCACTATTTTGGACCTGGTAGCACTCTTCTCCGCTCTCCTGCATGTTCAGATATTCTTGGATATTCGAACCTGCGTAGTAGACGAGCTGCTTTTCGAACTGTTCTGAAGCGTGTTGCTCGCTGGTGCAGTAAGGGAGGCAGAACCGGTTCTTCGGGTTCAGGACGTTCCATATTTGCTTGATGGGGCTCTGGCACGTGCTACTGCTGAGCTCCTCGCAGGGTCCCTTGCACGCAGCCCCGTAGACATTTTTAACGATGTTCTTCAGCGCATCTGGAATGTGGTCGTCCACCCAGTTCTTGATCTTGTCGGTTATCCCGGGCTTTGGATAGAACGTGTCACAGAAACCCGCTTGTGTATTCCTTGGGTAGCAGCTGTAGAGCGTGCCGCCGTACTGCTCCCCGGTCTTCGTGCAAAGGTATTCTTTTTTCCAGATTTGCTCCAGGAGGGACTCGTCCCCTGCAAGGCAGACCTCCCCGCCCTGCGTTTCGGCGGGCATGTATCCCTCTGGACAGCCATTATCCGTTTGCTCTTGGATATTTACGTCCTCACCACAGAAGTAATACGTTCCGTCTTGCTGCGTATTTGGCGTCACCGGTCCATAGCACGTGTATGCTCTTTGCGCGCCTCCCCCGCTGTATATGCCTGGAACCGAGTAGCCCAGCCCTTCAAGTGCGTAGCACAGGTCCGCAACGGTGTTGCTCGCCAGGAGGTCCTTGTCGTAATCACCTGGATCAATGTTGCATGTGTTCTTTATCCAGCATTCGACGAGTTCCTTGCCCTCTCCGCTCCCACAGCCGCTGGGTTTGTTCTGGGTTATAAAGTCCGGCAGCTCTTGCTGAGAAGTCCCCCCACTCTTGGTTAATTGCCCATAGAACTGCAGCGCCTCCACGCATTGCTGGAGCCTTTCCGCGCCTTGCTTTCCCAGATGTTCTTGGACGTACGCGTACGTGTAGTTCGCTAAGCAGCTGTAGAGCGTACTCTCCGTGTATTGGGGGAGGTTCTGCTTGAGATTTCCATATACCTTGCACGTAAAGTCTTTATTCTTATCCTGCGCCGTTAGGCTGAGACCTTCTACCTTATCCTTCATTGCTTTCGCGTTCGTCGTAACGGGGGGCGTATCCTGTCCGAAGATGATGCGGATGTGGTAGCTGGGCGGGTAGCTCTTGTCAATCCAGTACTTCTTGTCCGGATCCGCCCAATTTACGATCGTGGAGTACGTCTTTGGCGCAAAACAGTATACGTAGTTCGAAACGGTGCATGGGCCGTAGGAGACCGTCGTGTGTTCGAAGAGCTGGTTTACCGTTTTGTTGTTCGACGTGCAGAAGTTCGTTGGTAGCTCTTCTCCTATTCCAAGGAGCTTGAGTACGATGTTCACCACGCTCGCCGCCGCGGATGCCGTTCCCGTGAGTTCCTGGCACACGATTTCCAAGATGTTGATCCCCGTTCGGCTTACCTCCGCCGCAGTCTCTATTCGCTCGTAGTTCTCTAGGTCTGGGCTTATGGTTACCCCCGCGCTTTGGAGGTTTTCCTGGAGGTTCCTCTGCAGCGCACTGTCCACCACTGCAAGGTATATCCCCGCGCTATCCGGGGAGCCCGAGCAAGGGGTCCACTGGAGCTCTCCGACGATATCACTACACGCATCTCCTGTGATTGCTTTGATCTTGCACTGCGTATCGGAACAGTTGCTCACCGCGCCAAGACAGCTCTTTATCTCGTCCAGCTTTTCCTGCACGGCTTCCTTGTCGATGCCCTGCGCCGCTTCCCCGCTGGCGCTTAGGAGGATCTCGTAGTATCCTTCCAGGGATTGGAGGGCATTCGTTATGGCGGTTACCACGTCACCGTTCGATATTTCTACTCCCTCCGCGGCGGCGCTGCTGTAGTTTGGCGTGAGGTTCTCACCCTTGAGGAACTCGATGCGCTGGTACTGGCAGGCATCCACTATGCTTCCCCTGATGGGTTCCTTGCTCTCCGTGCTGCGAATGACCACGCCGCTTAGATCCCCGCTCATCCTCGGGAAGAGCAGCTTGCCCGACCCCGTGAACACGCCGCAGAGTGCGGGGTTCTTCTTGTAACAGTGGCCCACGGCCAGCGCCACGAGGTCTTTTTTGTCCTTCAGATAGTTGTAGACCGTAGATGCGTAGCAGAGCGCCGTTCCCACCCTTAACGGTATGTGGACTGCCCATTTACCCCTGGGGAGGACGACGTCCGTTGTGCTTCCCGTAACACCGCTTCCCAACTCCTCGCTCACCATGATCTTCGGGAGGGAGAGGTAGTCCTTCTCGCTTAGCTTGCTCGTGTCTATGATGTACGTGAACGTTCCGTCCCTGTTCATATTTATTTCGCTGGCTCGCTTTATGGCCTCCGTCAGCTTTTCCTTGTTGACGATTACGGAAATCGTGTACTGGCTGCCGTAGATGTTTGCAGTCCCGTACTTCTGCAGCGCAAGGACCATTTGGTCTGCTACCCAGCTGGCGAACTGATCGGTCTGCGCGAAGTCCCTCTCAAACCACTTCTCTGCCAAATCGCAGCTACCCAAATAGTTGGAGGGAACCGTGATCGTGGTGGAGCTGAAGAACGCCTGGAAGTTCTTCCGGAGCGTGTTGAGCACCGTATTGTATGCATCCGCCTTTATTACCGTTGCCACGCCGCGCGTGTCGTACGTTACTAGGTTTAGGGCTATCTGATTCGATCTATTGATCCTCTGCTGATTAGCATATATGGAGAAGCCTATTGCGATGAGCAGCATTGCGGTGCCAATGAATGCGGCGAATAGATTAAACCCCCTGCGCATCCTCGCCTTCCCCTTGCTCCTTTACCAGTAGACCCCCGTATCCAACGTAGACAATCTTATCCGGGCGTATGACGTTGAGCACATCTGGCCTGTGGACCACCAGGATGAGGGTCATTCCATATCTCCGTGCTATCTGGGTGATCTTCCTTGCCACGCGCTTGGCGGTTAGGCTGTCGAGGTGTGCCGCGAACTCATCTATGATCAGGATGTTTGGTCGGTCAGCGAGGGCAGATGCGATTTTTGCCCGTTCCTTTTGCCCCGTTGATAGATCTGAGAAGCGTGCCCTGTAGTATACGGCATCCCCAAGTCCGCTAAGGTTGAGCACCTCTATTGCGGCCACGATATCCCCCAGCTTTTCGTACATGTGCTGTAGTATGGGTTCGTCCCCGAACTCCGGCTCAGATTCCCATGGGATCAGTGTGGAAATCCTTGCATTTTCAGGGAGGTAAACGGCACCCTCGTCCGGCGCCTCGAGTCCGGATATAATCCGTAGAAGCGTTGTTTTCCCAGCTCCAGAGGCCCCAACGACTGCAACAATCTCCCCGGGATCGATTCGGAGCTCCGCACCCCTGAGAACGTACTTCTGCACCCTCCTGCGGTCGACCCCAAAGGCCAGGAGCACCCTCTGTATCTCCTCGGGTAGCCCCTCCACGTCCAGCACGTTTTCGTAGAACTTTGTTACCCCATCAAGCACTATTGGCCCGCTTATCGGATCTGCCGGTCTGTACGCCTCACGGTATAGCTTACCGCCGTGCTCCCGTGCTATGGGGTCTGTTTTCAGGAAGTTCTCGATTATGCGTCGCGCCTCTTCCGTTAACGGATAGTATAGGACGGGTCTTCCGGATTTCGTATCCCACAGGTATTTGAAGCCGACTCGCTCGAAGAACGGGTTGTATCTTGCCATCTGGGCAATTGTTTCTACGAGGTGCTTCCTCTTCTTCATTTCCGGCGCTCTTCGGCTTGAAACCCACTCGATGGCGCTCCTCACGGCGAGCATTCCCAGGCCATCCCCGCGGTAGTCCGGGTGTATCACTACACGGGATATACGCGCCGCTGCCGTATTGCAGATCTCCACTGCTTTACGCCATATTTCCTGAAACGCTTTCCTCCGCTCGTAATAGCTGGCATTTTGGCGTATTAGCTCTCGTATCAGCCGCTCTGGCCAGTACGTTGGGTGGAACCACTCGTAGGGAAAGACCCTTTCCCTTATGTTCTTTATCACCGTTCCATCGGGGAGTCTGCGGTGCATCAATGGTATTGGTGGGTCTATACGCACGTACCCCACTATCTCTGGCTCGTATGGCTGCCTATCAACAAGCTTGAGCACCAAAAATCTAGATACGGGCAGCGATCCCTTTATTTCCACGAGCTTTGCATTGGGGCAGTCGGGGCGCACGTTGGATTCGATGAATTCCCCCGTTTCGGGACATACCCACAGGGCAACCGTCTCCTTCTTTGAGGCGTAGTGGTACTGCTCGAGTTCTGCAATTTTCTCGAATTCCTCTTCCGTGGTCGCCTCCTGAACCGCTATCCTGTAGCTGTAGAGCGGCTCCCCTGTGCTTGGGTCTTTTTTCTGGAGCTCGACGAGTTTCTGGAAGGGGGGCCACACGGGTACGCGCTCACCATCCCAGATTCTGTAGAGCTCGATGCCACCGTTGCCTTCAACGAGTATTACCTCTTCCCCGTCCCGCAGCCACTGGACGAAGGATCCAGGGATTGCGAGGCGCAGGGTTTCCCTTCCAGTGTCTACGTCGACAAAGCCCCTCCACCTAAAGGAGTACCTTGGCACGTAGCGCCTTACGACTCTTCCACGCGTTTCCATATCTCTTCCTCCGTCTCGGGCCCCAGCTGCACCCATACCTGTGCGCCGCGGGGGATCTCAATCTTCAGGGGTTCCCTTAGCCTCCGCGGATTGCGCAGAACCCATGCAAATAGCGTATCCCTGCCCTTTCCGTAGCCTATGATCAGGAGCGGGTCGGCATAGTGCTTCTCAACGAGGGCTGCCATTTCCTTTACGGGGAGCTCGATGACGTCGACGATTTCCACAATCCCAATAACCTTGCCGCCAGATATGATTGCTATGGGTCCCCTGTAGCGCGTATTCGTTCTGCGGACCTCCCACTTCTTCTTTCCATCAACTATAAGGGAGGCCCACGGCTCCCGCACGATGAGGCCCCTCACGCTATAATCCAGGGAGCTTCTATTTTAACCCCCTTTCCCCTTCCTATTTCGTGGAGCGGAATATTAAGCACCCCCACTACGGGCCAGCATTTGCGCGGCTCGCTGAGGCTGCTCTCAGGGCACTCCTTCGCCATAGGGGCTCCCTGGCCCCTGGGCAGTACCTGCTCCTTCACCGCATCGAGTCCCGGCGTGGAAACGTCTACGTTCCCCTGTTTGTTCATATGTTTAAGCAGTACGAGGGTAAATCGGCCCTTGTTCATCCTCTGCCCCTGGATAAAACCTTGGATCCCGTTGCCCGGAGATTTGGTCTGAGCATTCCCTATGGCGTGGCATTTCTGAAGCTTCTTGAGGATACGCTGAATGCGGGCACCTTTTCACCGGCGTATGGGGATCGCGTTCACGATGCCGTTCTGTCCAGGGCCGCTACTCGCCGAGCTGAACGACAGTATCCCGGTATCCCCGAGTATTCCGGGGACTACAAGCATAATCGCATTCTCCAGGAGATAGAGCCCAGCTCCAATGTCTTTACCCCTCGCCCTGGTGCTGTCTACGTCCTTGAATACCACCGCGGCGCTGACCATGAGGAGGCGCGTATTCATCCCTTCCGTCCGGAGGTCCATACGCCGCTATCCCTCGTCACCGTTTGGTCAGAGGACTTTCACAGGCCCGTTCACAGGATAACCCCCGATAGATTCGCACTTCTTGAGCGAGAGGAGCTAGAGCGGAGGCGGTCGCAGCGCCGTTTTTCCGTAGGTGCTCGGGGCTAACATATTGTCCAAGAATTGGTGCTTGTTTGCTGGTGTTGTTTTTGTACAAGGGTGTTGTTTTCGATGGTGGGCGCTGTTGGAGTTTGGACGGCTTCGTGCAACCATTGTTAAAAATCGTTTCCCCCACTTTCATTGTGGTGCCGGGGTGGCGGAGCGGCTACGCGTGGGACTGCAGATCCCATTTACGCGGGTTCGAATCCCGCCCCCGGCTCTCTCCCCGAACCGCGGGGGAGGACACCTCCCCCTCAGTTCTTGGCAACTCCTGATCCCCCTCCTGTGTTTTGCGTTCCTCTGCTTTCATGGGAGACGAACTCCCTTTGGCCTGTTTTTAGGCATTCTATCTCGCTTTCGCGGATTCCAAGCTTATTTAGGACTTTGTTCCACTGCTCCTTGGTGGGTTCCGGACATTTTGCCATTTCTTCAGCCCTCTTTCTGTCCATTAGCCCGAGCCGGACGAGCGCCGCCAGCCTCCTGTGCTCTGGGCTGAACCCGTACTTTCTGCAGAAGAGCTTTCCCGCAACGCCGATCACCAGGCAGTTTGTTGTGTATCCGGGAAGTTCTGGAAGCTCAACGCCGATTCTCTTAAGAATCTCCATGCGCTCCTGCTCTGGCATCATTGCTAGCAGGCGGATCTGGTAAATTCCTCCACGCATCCGTCGCACGGCGCTACTGCCGAAGGGAAGTTCGTGACCCGTGATGATGTATCGGAATCCGTGTTCCCTGGCGTACTGTCGGAGGAGGGACATTGTCCTGTCGGAGCAGCGAGAGCACGGCGACTCGCACCTGCGTATGGCGTCCCGAAAGATGTCCGTGAAGTCCGCCCGCATGATTTCCAGGGGTACCTTGTACATCTCAGCGATTGCTTTGGCGTTCTCTATTGCCTTTTCGGACATAAGGCCGTGATCCACCATTACTGCGATTATATCGGCGTTGTAACGCTTTCTTGCAAGATGTAGTGCTACGATTGAATCCTTTCCGCCAGAAAATGCCAGCACTGCTCGATCTACGCCCCTCATGAACTCGTCAAGCTCCTTGCGAACCTTTTCAGGGTCTGGCAGGTGCGGAAGCTGCTTTATACACTCGGAGCAGAGAAATCGCCCGTTCACCTCCTCTATGCGGGCTGTTCCTTCATCGTTGATGCATACTTCGCATCGCTTCAGGACCACAGAAAAAGTTTACGCCCAAGGTTTTATGAGTGCGCATCGCCCTTCTTGCGGACTTTCACCTGGGGTTCAAGGGGAGCAACCCATCGGATCCCCGCTTCGAAGACGCCTTTACGCTGGCCGATGAGGCTATGCGCTTAGCTGCGGAGCGCGCCGACGTTATTCTCGTTGCGGGCGATATTTTTGACCGCCCCCGCTTCTCTACGGAGATCTTTAACCGTGCTCTAGACGTGTTTTCCCCAAAAGGGGCTTCCGACGTCTCAATAACCTTGTCCGATGGAACGGAGCCCCGCTTCTTGGGGGTTCCCGTTATAGCCGTTCACGGCAACCACGATGTGCCTGCGGAGATCCATAAAAATCCTGTTCTGCTCTTGGAGAAGGCGTATCGCCTTGTTTACCTCGGAAAGCACCATCGCACCGCAGTTATGCGGAAGGGCGATGAATGCGTTCGTGTTGTTGGCGTAGGGTGGATACCTGATGCGGACCCTCGCGTTCCCCAGCGATTTTTCTCAGAGCGCGTCCCCGCCCCTGAGCTGGGTTGCTTTAACATTCTGCTCTTTCACCAGCCCCTTCGCGGCATAGGGAGCTACGTGGGTGGAAACCCCCTGGACGTGTCCTACCTGCCCCCCGGCTTTGACGCCTACGTCACAGGACACCTGCACTGGCACGTTGAGAAGCGCGTATCCGATCGCTGGATCATCGTGCCCGGCAGTACGATCCGAACGCAGCTTACGGACCGCGAAGTTGTCTCACCGAGGGCATTCTGGATCCTGGATACGGAGAAGGGCACCGTGGAAGAGGTTGTATTACCCTCTGCCCGCGCTGGATATCTTGTGAGGGTGGATGCGTCCAGCCCCGACGTTGTTCAGCAGATCGACGCGGAGCTGGCACGGATTGCGGCGCAGTCCCATGAGAAGAAGCCCATTGTGAAGCTCGTGTTGGAGGGGCGAGTGTCCGTCGTCCCGGATCTGTCCAGGGTTTTATCGCGCTATTCGGATCGCCTTTTGGTTTACGTCTTCGACAGGACTACTACGTCCGTTTCAGAGGTAGTTGAGCGAACACTTTCGCAGATGCGGTCTTCGGAGGTCTTTTCGGAGGAATACCTTTGGAAGACGCTCTCCGAACTGCTGTCCGCAGCCGGTTATAAGACCACCACTGCCTTTTCGAAGATACTCCGCGAGCTTTCTTCTTTGGATCCCGAGGACTTGGATCCATCGCGGCTTTCCGATGTTCTCGTTTCAGAGGACTGTTTTGTGGTCGCAAAGGAGTGGAACAAGGGTACCAAGGAAGATCGGGATGCGCAACCAGATTCGGTGGAGATGGACGAGGAAAAGCGTTCCGATGTTGGTGGTGCTCCACGCACTGAACCCAACAGCCGTAAGAACCCCACTCCTCCGCGCGAGGGCATTCTGCGCTACATCGAGTGATTTTAAAACCCCTTTGCCCCTCGAAGTTTTTGCGATCAGTGTAATGGGTGCCGGGGTGGCCGAGCGGTTAAGGCGGCGGCCTGCTAAGCCGTTGGGGGAAACCCCGCCTGGGTTCGAATCCCAGCCCCGGCGCTCACTATCCCTGCGCAGGTTTGCAGGTGTCCCCCCGAATCTGAGATCACGCATCCGGTGCATAATTGGGGATCGCAGATCCCCAGTTAGCTCCGCGTCAACCGAGGACCGGTTGGACGGGGAATAAAAATACAACGAGCCCCTTTCTATGGATGCCGAGGATGCGCGGGCACCTTCCCCTGCTGCTCCTGCTCATTTTTCCGGTAGCATGGGCGTCCTGGTCAATCACTGTGCATCCAGGGGTTCGTGAAACCGTTGTTTATGGGTATGCGGATAGCCCCGGCTGTCTTGTTGTTGGTAGCGGCGAGGTGCTCCGCGCGGACGTCATTGTGGGCCCGGAAGTCATTCCAGTGGATGTAAACGACTACCTCTGCGTCCCGGGGAATACAGCATTCCAGATCGTGCTCCGTGGATATCCCCTGAGCTTCACCGTGCCGGAGGCAAACGTTTTGGGTGGCAGCCCCCTTTTCCCCGTTTATGTGAGTAGGGTTGGGGGTTATACCGCCGTTGTGGTTGATGCCCGTCTGTGGTTGCTTCCGGCGATCCTTGGCGTGCTCATTCTACTTGTTGCGGGTGTATTGGCGTTCCTTGTTCTCAAAAAGCGCAGGAACTCCCGGTTACCGGTCGGTTACGAGGGTAAGGAGGCCGCCGTTCTTCGCTACGTGGCTCAGCACCCCGGTTGCACCCAGAAGGAGGTTGCCCGCGCTCTTGGGCTGGAAAAGTATCAGGTTAGCAGGATACTTTCGCGGCTCGAGGCGGAGGGGACTGTTGTTCGCGTAAAGAAGGGGATATCGAAGCGCGTGTTCCTACCCTCTCCGCTCAAAGAGTAGTTGCATGCAGTTGCCGCGCCCCTTATCTTTTGTTGCAGCCCTGAATATACCGGAGGTGATAGCTATGAGGATAGCAGCAATTGCTGTTACGCTGTTGGCACTCGTTGCCCTTTCCGGGCTGGTGCTGGCGGCACCCTTTGGCGTTTCCGTGACCACCGGCGAAGATGCAAACGTGACGACCCCCGGTGCGCCGGTAGCCGTTCGTGCACACATGGAGATGAACGTGCACGGAGAGGTTAACGGACCTGTTGCCGTTAGGGCGAGGGAGGAAATAAAGCACGGTATGGGGCACGGCAAGCGGGCTCAGATCGCCGCTGCTCGCACGGAGATGCGCCAGTACTCCGACCGTGCCCGAGAGATGCTGGAGAAAGCGATGCGCGCGCGTGGAATGTCTCCAGAGAAAATCCAGAAGCACGTCGAGCGCTACATGCGTATGGGCAGGGAGGCTCTGAAGCGCGTCCGTCAGATGGTGCTCCGCTCTGCCGAAATCCGCAGGCGCTATGAGCACGTGGCTCATGCGTACATGCGCGTGAACGGTGTCATTGCAAAGACGGCACACCAGTTCCGTCTTGCGGAGAAGCGTTGGCTGCAGGTTCGGAGGATGTACCTGCGCGGCGAGGTAAACGATCAGGTGTACCTCTCTGCAACGAAGGAGTTCCTTCTTACGGCGATTCAGGCGACTGCTGAGCGCGTGAAGGCGTTTGAGCAGGCATCTACGGATCTTAACGTCAATGCCACGGTGAACGCAGACCTTAACAAGTTGCTCCAGCTGGCACAGGAGGTTAATGCCGCGCAGAGCATCGATGAGATCCGTGCGATCTACCCCGAGATCCGTGAACTCATACGGAAGATTAACAGGGAAACCGTGCTGAGGGACTACGCACAGCTCACCGTCATGTACGGCGAGTCCATAACCATGCAGCTCCAGGTGGCTGCGGCTCGTCTGACGGCCATATCCACGGAGCTTAACGCTGAGGGCAAGCTCGATCAGAACACCCAGGCGACGATAGAGGGCATATTTGCCCAGATCGCCCAGGTCCAGGACGAGTTCAACAAGCTCAAGCTTGAGCTCCAAGAAGGAAACATCGACACTGCCACGTTCCTGAAGTCCGTTGCCGAGCTGCGCACCCAGATCAGGGAGATATACAGGGAAATCGTTGAGCTCTACCGCCAGATGCTCAGATACCGTGTTGAGGCGAGGGTTCACACACAGGCACGTGTCCAGATCGAGGCCAACGCTACGCCGGCAGCTGCAGGGGGTGCCGAGGTGAATGCTTCGGCCACCGCAGAGGTGAACGCGACTGAGGAGAATAACGTGGCGGAGGAGGTGAACGCATGAGGGCTGCGATAATCGGTCTCCTGGTACTTGCGGCGGTAGTGCTTGCGGTGGGTGCGTACCTCTACATCTCGGCTCCCCGCGCGCCGGTGCACAGTGGTGTATCCGTTACACCAGAGGAGATCAACGCTCTGGGGCAGTATCAGCCCATTGAGGTCAATGCACCCATAGAATCCAACGTGGACATCCCCGTTGCATCTCCCGAGGATCTGGAGCTGAACCTGCCGCAGAACGTGTAAAATCTCCCCCCTCTAATTTTGTTTTTGAAAAAGAAGTTGTATGGGTTGTTATCATCAGGCCTGTTCGGATGCGCGCTTCAGCTTGTGCAGGAGCTCTGCAGGTGTTCTCACGGGGTATTCTATGCGCTCTACGAGCTCTTCTGCTGGTTTGCCGTTTATTTCTATGCCCTGTAGCCTTTCTCGCAGCTGTTCTGGGCCCGTCACTGGGAAGTCGACGCCCTTTATCTTCGTGAGCACTAGAACCGCCCAGGCGGGGCCAATGGCTTCTACTGCCTTCTGAGCGGCGCTGAATGCTATGTTTATGTCCTCTCCAGCCTTTATTCTGCGCCACGCCTCCTTTGCTATGCCTCCTGCCGTGTGCTCGTCCGTTTCGACATCTTCTCCCCTTAGCTTCGCCATTACCTCGTCGGGATCCGCGGACAGCATTCGCTTGACCGTTTGCTTGGTCATTCCCAGGAACTCCGCTATTTCCTCCGCTGTTTTACCCTTGTCGTGGAGCACCACCGCGTATGCTGCTGCCATTAGCGAAGGGACCCACGTGAGGTTCCTGTACTCCACGAGCTTTCTTGGGCCGCCAAGGATCTCCAAGGACTTGATGAAAACCTTGAAGGCAAGGTCATCTACACTCTCCTGGACCACGGGCTTATCCACCACCACTACCATGGTATCACCCCCTTCTGCGCCTTATGACTTCGGAGAGTGGGGGTCCCACCTTGACCAAGCCCGTTTCCGTGATCTCCATGACGTGCGTCCTTGTGTCGTGGCCACAGAGCCTCATCCCGTCGATCCGTATCGTCCTCAGCACATCCCCTATGGGCACGCCAAAGGCTTCCTCTTCCCAGGGCCTCGTGATCAGGCGCTTATGGAGGACGATGGTTCCGTCCACGATGTGGGCCACCGCGTATCCGCCGGCAGCCTCTGCGCTTTCCTCCTCCTGGTTGCTGCGCTTCTGCGAGATGAATATGCCTGTCTGCCCCCACTTCTTCAGGAAGTTGAAGATCCGCCGGACGATGTTCCTTGCGAGCATCTCCCTGGATTCGAAGAGCCCCGTGATGGAGTCTATGACCACAGATTTTGTGTCGTAGTTGCGTATGACGTATGCCAGCGTATCCAGGAGCACATCCACGTCTTCCCTGAGGCGGGTGTTGGACGCCGCGTCTATGAGCACGATGTTGTCCTCTATGTCTTCCCAGTTGATGCCCATCGCCGCCGCGCGCTGCATGAGACCTTGAGTTACGAAGGATGCTGGGCTTTCAACGGTGATAAACGCGACGGGGTAGCCCAGAGCTGCCTGTTTGACCGTGAACTGCTCTGCTATTAGAGATTTGCCCGTGTCTGGAACGCCGGTTATGTTAATCACGGCGCGGGAGGGGATTCCTCCGAGGGGTACCTTGACGGGGCGGCCGTCCTCGATTCGTGTTATGTAGAATAGGTCGTCTAGCCCCTCTACCCCTGTGGGAATGCCGAATATCCGGGGAGCCCGCTCCGCCGCCTCCCCTGCCGTGAGTATAGCCCCCTTTTCGATCTCGCGCCACCCCCCGTCCATGGGATCACCCCCATATAATTTGGGACTCACCATTTTTATTTTTGAATGATCAAAAATTATGGGGCCGATGATGAATTTACCCCTTCTGAGCGATGATGACGTGGTCCTCCATGAGGCCCCTTATCTTGGCCTTCCAATCTTCCCCAGCAGCTGATCTTCCCCTATTTTTTCCTCGCAAGCCCTTGCGAGCTCAGCCATTCTTCTTAGAACAAGTATCGCAATCTCCCTTCGGACCTTTTCTTCGTAGTTCCTCTCGGCAACGTGCACCAGTTTTTTTGCCAGCTTCCGCTCGAAGACCTCTACCTCTTGTAGCTTTCCCTTGAACACGCCCATGTTAGCACCCCATTCTCTCGCGAAGGTAGCTGTCGAATCTTTCTATGATTTCCCCCGCAAGCCTTAGCCATTCTTTCCGTATCCTCTCCTTCCTCTGCTTGAATGACCGTTTGACGTAACGGTGTCCCCTTTTCCCTGCCCTCTCCAGTCGGGCGTCGATGTTTTCAGGTATTTCCTTCATGCGGATCCCTCTGCGTCTCTTGCGTCTTCAACATCTGCTTGAACCGAAGGGCGTCTTCGTACATCCACACGTTGTTGAAAAACACCCAACGATCCCCCTCTAACTTGCGCACCACTTCCGCCAGGCGTTTCAGATCCTCATCCGTGTACCTGTAGTGGTACATGCGCTCCCCAGGGGGTGATCCGTGGAGCCTGAAGTAATACACATCTTGCTCCGGCGGCTCCTGGGCGAAGGGATCCACCACCCAAATCCATTTTGAAAATCGCTCATCCCAGTTCCAGCCCCTTAGCTCAAGCGCGTACTGAATCTTGTCCGGCAGGGTTTCCAGGAAGTTAAGGACCTTGCTTTCATTTTCAGGCGTTTGCTTGAATGATTTCGGCGTTTGGAAGAGTATTATAGGTGCTTTCAGGATCTTGGCAATTTTTAGAACCGCTTCAACATCCTCGTCGCAGTTTTCGAACCGTTTTTCGTGCGTGATGCCTTTGTATGCCTTTACCGTGAACACGAAATCTTCTGGAACTTCTTTCCGCCATCTTTTCACCGTGTCTTCGCGCGGTATCCTGTAGAACGTGTAGTTTACCTCAACCACATCGAAGAGCTTCGAATATGCATTCAGCGTGCTCGTCCCCGTAACTCCGAGCCGCTTCGGCCGCAGGAACCCCCAGCCACAGGTGCCAATCCGAATCACGTATATATTTTCCGTGGCCCCCCTTTTATGTATGGTTGATGGAACCATCTTCATCCGCGATCCCATTCTCGGGGAGATCCGTGTTTCTCCCGACCTCTTGCCGATTCTCGATAGCCCCCACCTTCAGCGCCTACGCCGGGTGAAGCAACTGGCCCTCGCCCACATTGTATACCCGTCCGCCGTCCACACGCGCTTTGCACACTCCCTAGGCGTGTACCACATAACGAGGTTTGCCACGGACGATGTGCTTGCTCATGTGTATGCTCTGGTCCACGATGCAGCTCACGGCCCCCTCTCGCACCTTTCTGAGTATGCGCTTCGAAGGAACGGGGTACATTTTGATCACGACGAGCGGCTGCGGGATATCCTCCCAGAGATCCTTGAGGACAGCGTTTTCTCGCCCTCCGAGGTTCTGAGGTCCGAGGCGCGGCTATTCGTCTCCGGTGGCGCCGGTTCAGACAGGTTGGACTATTTGCTCAGGGACTCCTACTTTTCAGGGGTTGCTGTTGGTGAAATCGCCTGGGACCGCATCGTCCGCAACGTCTGGGTGCAGGATGGGAAGC
>JALVAT010000042.1 GCA_027011045.1 Microcaldota archaeon
AACTTCTACCATATCGCCGAAAGATACAGATGGTCTTTCAGGATCCTTATGCATCGTTGAATCCCCGTATGACTGTTGCAGAGATCATCGGCGAAGCACTTGATATTCACAAACTGTACACTTCCAAGAAAGAGAGACAGGAGAAGATATATGAACTTTTGGAGACAGTGGGCCTTGTTAGGGAGCATGCCAATCGTTTTCCCCATGAGTTCTCCGGTGGCCAGCGTCAACGAATAGGCATAGCCAGAGCCCTTGCTGTTCAGCCTGAAATGATAGTCCTTGATGAGCCTATATCGGCACTTGATGTTTCCATTCAGGCGCAGGTTGTCAATGTTCTTATAGACTTACAGGAAAAGTACGGTCTTACATACCTCTTTATTGCTCACGACTTGTCAATGGTTAGGTATATATCCGATAGGGTTATTGTCATGTATTTGGGAAATGTTGTTGAAGAGGCTCCATCAAATGAACTATTTTCCCATCCACTCCATCCATATACCCAGGCGCTGCTTTCTGCCGTGCCTATACCCGATCCTAAGATAGCGAGGAAGAGAGAGAGGATTATCCTGAAAGGTGAAGTTCCCAGTCCTTTAAATCCGCCACAGGGGTGTCCGTTCTCTACCCGTTGTCCTTATGCTAAAGATGTTTGCTTTAAAGAAAAACCACCACTGAAAGATGTTGGTGGCAGAAAGGTTGCTTGTCACTTCCCACTTGAATAGGCAGAGCTTATATGTTATAATCTATATCGCATGGATGATCCTCGGTTGGGGGATCGTCTAAGTGGCAGGACACGGGACTTTGGATCCCGGCGTGGAGGTTCGAGTCCTCCTCCCCCAGCCATGGGAGTGGGGAGTGATGTGGGCGGTTAGCTCAGCGGGAGAGCGCCTGCCTTACAAGCAGGAGGTCGTAGGTTCGAAACCTACACCGCCCACCATAAAAATAAGGGGAGCAGATGCTCCCCTTATGTCTTTTATATGTGCTGATATTTTTCTATTTCCCACCTGTGAACGATAGTGTTGTATTCCCTCCATTCCTGCCATTTGATAGTGGTAAACATCTTATATACGTGCTCTCCTAATGTTTCCTTGATAAGATCGTCTTTACTGAGTTCCTGTAATGCCTCTTCAAGCGTTGCCGGTAGTGGGATTATTCCCAGTTCTTTGCGTGTATCATCATCTATGTCATAGGTATTGACCTTATTGACAGGGTTTGGTGGTGTAATCTTATTCTCAATGCCATCCAGTCCTGCTGCCAGTATGACGGCAAATGCCAGATATGGGGTTGCCGATGGGTCTGGGTTTCTCAGTTCTATACGGGTACCCTTTCCACGGGCGGCAGGCACTCTGATAAGTGCAGATCTGTTGTTGGTAGCCCAACATGCATTGGTAGGAGCCTCATAGTGAGGAACCAGTCTCTTGTAAGAGTTTACCGTGGGGTTGGTAATGGCTGTGATAGCCCTTATGTGTTTCAGTATACCTCCTATGAAGTAAAGCATGTCCTGACTTATACCACCATAAACACCATTTTCATCGTAAAATGCATTTTCTTCTCCTTTAAATAGTGACATATGTACATGCATGCCAGATCCATTAACACCAAATATGGGTTTGGGCATGAAGTTTGCCACAAGACCATTGGCAATGGCTATGGTCTTGGCAACCAGTTTCAGGGTAACCACATTATCGGCAACATAGAGGGCATGTCCGTATCTGAAGTCAATCTCGTGCTGGGAAGGGGCAACCTCGTGGTGGGCAGCCTCTATATTAAATCCCATTTCTTTTAAGGCAATTACTATGTCTTGCC
>JALVAT010000043.1 GCA_027011045.1 Microcaldota archaeon
GTCCAGCGATTACGATCTCTTCAGCATCAAGGCCCAGATCGTGGGAGCCCCTGCTGCCCCACAGCCAACGGAGCCGCCGTCCGAACAGGACGTTCCCTCTGCGCAGACCCTCGCATCGGCATCCGCGCATCCCGCGGAGCCCGTAGCGCCAGGTAGCGTTGATGAGACGGGGCAATCCGTGGAGCCACCCATACCCACCGCGCCACAGGTGGAGGACGTGCTGTCCACAATGCTTGGCGGTACTTCCGCGGCCCCGGCAGAATCTCAGCCCATCACGGGCAACAATGCTGCCCTCTCCCCCGCTACAACGGAAACTCCCAATGCCCCTGCACCAGGTATGCCCTCAGCGCCCCCAGCAGCGCCTGCCGAGGAGTTCCACGCCACCGTCACAGCACCGCCGCTCGTGGAGGATGAGGATCGGCGTCTCTCCGAGATTCACGAGAAGGTGCACGAGATCCACAGCGCAGTGGCGTCGGGCAGCCTCGCAGAGGAAATCGCAGAGATCAACGATTTGCTCCACGAGGTAGCCTCTGACGTGAAGGAGCTGAAGGCCATGTACTCTGCCATCCAGCGCATTCTCCAGCAGATCCTCGAGACGGATCGCTCCCTGCTCGTGAACCTCTATGAAGACGTGCGCAAGAAGCGATAGTTCCCTCACTTTTTGTCCTTGTCTTTTTTGTCCTTGTCCTCCTCTTCCGGCGGATACTTGCCCTCCACGATGTCCTTTATCTTCTTGTTTATGTCCTCGAGCTCCTGGAGTATCTGCTTGCGCTTCTCGGGATCGGGTTCTTCCGCGGCGCGCTTCGCCAGCCTCGTGGCGAGGTCCATCATCGCGTGGAGGTAGAGGGGGTTCATCTTCTTGTTGGCCTTCACCGTTCCCCACGGCGTGTAGAACCACTGATCGTCGCTGCCCTTCATCCCCCATATTGTTTCCTTCAGCTTGCCTTGGATGCCATTGTAGGCGTAGTGGACGCCAAAGGCCTGCATTATTTTCATAAATTGCTCCGTGGCGTTGCCCACGTGCTCTTTCCAGAAATTGAAGTCAGGGTACGGCCCTGCATCGGGAACGGGGACATCCTGCCACTTTTTTTCCTTCTTTTCAACGGGCTTGCTGGGAGGCGCCGCCAGGAGCACCAGAGCCCCGGAGAAGGCCAGTATGAGCGCCAGCCAAGCGTATCCCAGTATCGTCAGGAGGATCACCGCTATTATGAGCGCCACCAGCGCGTCCCTCATCGTACGCCTCCCCCGTATCCGCCGTACAAGCCCATGAGGTATGGGATCATCTCAGGGGGAATCTCCTGCCTCTTCTTTCTCTCGGTTAGAACGCCTGTGAGCGTCATTGTTACGCCCATTATGGCGATGGAGATCGCGCCCCACGTCTTTAGATCCCCGCCCAGCGCGAAGAACGCCCCCCACATAAGGCCGAGGCTGATGAGAAACGGTACTGTGTACTCCTTCACGGAAAATAGGATCACGGCAACGGCCGCGGCTATCAGGATGTACTGGGCCTTGGCTATGCCGATCATCGCAAGGAAGTACATGAGCGTTATTATTACGGGCTCCACGGGATCACCTCACTTCTTGTTATCGCCGTTCTTGTTGCCTGTGTTCCCCTGCTGGATATAGACGGGCATGTACCCCGGTGCACCGAAGGTGGGTACCGTGATGACCACCGTCGCCTTGCCCTCGCTCAGGGCCTTTGTGAGTGGATCCATCTTGTCGCTGCCGCCCTTGACCTCCAGCCCCTTGAAGATGTTGGGTGCCACGATGGAGAGCACGAGTATGCCGAAGACCAGCCAGACTGCCTCCGGGTGCTTGAAGAAGATGATGTATGCCAGGACCAGGGCGTAGACGATTGCCAGCCTTGGGGATCCTAGGTTCTTTCTTGCCCAGTTTAGGATCCAAACGAAGAAGATCATGGTGAGTGCTAGGCGCAGATCGTTGCTCATGGACACCCAAATGTTCTGCAGCGTTACGAAGATCCATCCCACCACGAGGAGCGCGATCAAGTACCCCAACGGCTTGAGGTTCTTATCATCCCCCATTCATTATCTCCTCCTGCGCATGACGGCGCCCGCCTGGGCGATGCCAATCCAGAGCCAGCCCACCGTGCCGAATATACCCAGCGCGAGGAGCGTGTATATCCACCACGCGCTGCTGAAGAGCCAAAAATGCTTGTAGAGGAGGTAATACGCCACAACGCCCGTGAGCACCACTGTGAGCACCCCGTCGCCGAAGAACTGCCTGAAAAAGCCGTATACTGAGAGGAGCGCCGCGAAGGCAATGACGTATTTGAACTGGGGCTGGATACCCATGAGTATGAAGGGGAGCAGGGCCAGTCCACCGATAAGCAGGAACCACACGAAGCCGCGGCGCACCCCTTCACCTCCTCATCATCCCATAGGGCGTCTGGACGTATTCCTGCTGCATCTTCCGCATCCTCTCGATTTCCTCCCCTGCACCTATGCCGAAGAACTCACTCTCAGCCCTGGTGGCGCTGTCGTACTGGAAGATGAGATCCTGGACCATGTTGAGCCCGTGGAACATTATGAGGATGCCCATGACGGCGAGGAGCCCCCACAGCGTCGGATTGTAGAAGAAGATGTAGTATAGGCCCAGCATGAGCACAAGCGTGGCCACGAGCCTGTTCTGGATCTTGGAGTAGACTATGTAGAACATGAACACTACCGTGAATATCATGAGCACCGTGTGAATGTCCGTGAAGAGCCCCACGTAAGAACAACGAGCCCCTCTTATATAACCTTTTCCTCCCCGGGCAGCACCACCGTTTCAAGGGCCTTGCCGTCTGGCAGCACCACGCGCAGCACCGTATCCGCGGGAACGGTTATCCTCCCGCTTCCCTGGGCGATGAGCACCCAGCTATACTCCCCAGGCGCGAAGATGCTCACGTTGCTTCGAGCCACGATTGTGCCCGTGCCCCTTGGGCGTGCGATCTCCACCGTTTTTGCGCCGTTGTCCACGGCTACGTTCACCTCTGCGTATGCCGCCCCGCTGTACGCTATTACCCTGTAGCTTCCCGGAGGTACGTTCTCTATTGTCCTCGGCTCCCCAAAGTAGAGCACGGCTCCGTTTATGTCTATAACTGCAACCACTGGTGCGTTTGTGTCGATCCTCAGCGTGCCTCCGCCCTGCTGGTGTAGCATTAACACCGTTGCGTTTCTTTCACCCGGGCTGATGTACGCCGATGCCCTCTTGTACCCTTCGCCCCAGAGGAAGACCCAGCGGGCGGCACCGGCCCACAGGTTCTGCTCCGATGCCCTCCACGCGAGCTTCCCGTCCGTGTAGATGACTGTGGCGCGCCCTCCGCTCTCAGCATCTAGGGGTAGAATCGTCACGTCTTCCCCGTTGCACTCGCCAGCGCTGCCCACAACGCATGAATGACCCTGTGCGTGCACCGTGAGCCTTTCCCCTGGTCCGGGGTGGATGCACATTGTTTCTACTGGCTTCATATCTGGCGTCACCGAGACAAGCCTGTATCTACCCGGCGGTATCTGCACGGGTGCGTTGCACTCGTATCGCTTCACCAGCACGGGGGCCCCGTGGGGCCCGATGAAGAAGTAGCCCGGGCAAATGACCGTTAGCGTGGCGATATTCTTCTCCGGGTCTGGGATAAGCTGAACCACGTTTCCGTCGCTGCAGCTTTTCAAGTACCCGGGAGCCTCGGCGCAGAAACTCCCGTACACCATTGCCTTGGATCCGGTTACGGTTTGAACCTCCCCATTCGCGTCAAGGAACGTGACCCTCGCCGTTACTGGTTCGTTGTTCTCCCCGAGCACGGTAATCAGCCGGTATCCCGCCGCCTTCACCGCACCCTTCTTTTCGATGGGCATTCTCTGCGGGGGAGGCCCTGCCTGTGTTATAAGTACGAGAATGGCCAGCACCGCCAGTAACGCGCCAATCACGTGCCACCTGTTCACGTAAAGAAATGTGCCCTTCTGCTTTAACAGCTTTTATGGTGCCCCGCATCCTCTGCCCCATCCTCCAGTCTCAACAGTTGTTCAGGTGGCCTATTGCGTTCTTAATGCCGCTAACACCACCGCAGTAGCTCCGTATACAGCCGCTGCCCATCCCGTTCAGCACGAACACCGTGACGGATGCCACGCCCTTTCCGTTCACACCCGCAAGGTCTATCCACTTCGCCGAGTCGATCTGGCTGGCTAAATGAACGCACGCATCCCTTGCATCTCCCTTGTACGTCTTTTCGCAGGCTTCTTGAAGGGCCTTTCTCGGCGCATCTATGGGGATGTTCACGGTATATTCCTTCCGCTGGAACTCGCAGCTACACTTTCCGTTTTTCGTGGATTTTTCGTAGTAGCAGATTTTCGTTACGTAGTCGCCAAGGTACCTGCCGTTTTTTGTATATAATCCTTTTTTCTCGGAGGTATTTTGGCAGGCATCGTCCAAGCACGGCAGGGTGCTCGAGCAGGCTGTTGTTTGCGGGCACTTGAAGAACGCACTCGCCCCAGAGATCTTCGCAAGGGCAGCCTCACAGGTGGAACCGGATTCTGATATCTCATCCTCTGCGTTTTTATTGCTCCCCGTGGAGATACTCCTCACACTGCTTACGTTGGGACTCTTGAATTGGACGTTCTTGAAATCCACGAACACACGCGTGCTGCCGATGTCCCTGTATGCCACCACCTCCGCCGACGTTACGTATCCAACGGAGATTTTTCCACCGTTGGGCCCATTATCGTAATACTTGCCCCGGTCAATTTCCACGCACCACGGCCCGCCCCCGCCGCCAAAGAAGGCGCCCAGGAGCTTGCCAGCCTCGCCCCCGAAGCAGAGAAGCCGTATGTATTTAATTCCCGTGCTCTTCGTTTTAGTGGCTATCCTGACGAAGTGATCCACAGTCCATCCCTTCTTCTTGAAGAAGTCCTTGATGAGGTCGTTTCTCCATGCCTCCCAGTGGTTCGGTTTGGCCCAGTCGGATCCCCAAGGATCGCTGCACGCGTTCAGGTATTCTCCCATCTCCCCGTTGCGACTTACGACTGGTAGCCTGCCATCAATACCACACGCCAGCGATGCATCGCCGCATTCATCGCCCATTGCCCCGTAGTAGAGTGCAGCACCGCTCGCTCCTGAGCAGGTTCCCGTGGCCGATGTGCACGCATTTTTCCAGGGGTACTGGATGGAGATCTGGATGGCTGAGTCCCCCAGCAGCGGCATCTCCCACTGGGAAGTCTGGCTACCTGCCTTTAACTCCCCCTTCAGCTTTGGCTGACTCTGGGCGCATAGGGTGCCCCTATCCCCGCCGTGAAGCGTGAATTTGACCGAATTGATGCTGTATTCCACGTCCACGCATTTACTCACCCAAATACCATACCCGCTTCCCGTAATCACATAGAACAGGTATTCTACAGCCCCTATTCTCCTCCAGAGGTACTTGATGTCCTCCGGCTTAGGGTTGGCAAAGAGGTACGTCACGAAGGCGTCCGCGAGGACATTCTTGCTTATGTTCAGGGGTGGCGACCTGCTGAAGCAACTTCCCGTGCGGGTTTGACAATCGATGGTAAATACGGGCCCGCTGTGAGAGTAGAACCATGTGTGGAGGGCCTCGTCGAAGTACGTAATCATATCCCACTTGAAGAACTGTGATAGCGGCGACGTATATATCTGGGCCTGTTGGTCAAAGAGTTGATCCGTACGGACATGGGTAGCCTGCATGAATGAGACTGCAGCGGATATGGCTATGGCGAGCAGCACCGGCCCGAGCAGTGGTGAGAATACTGAGAATCCCTTGCGCTGACCCACGGGAAGAAAAGAGTTAAAGGGGTTAATTAGGGTTGCGGTGTGCTTACCGGGAGCAAAAAACTATGTACACTTATCCTCCCGCATTTTGTTTTTCCTTTATCTCCGGCACGAGGCACACGTTGCAGCTGTTATTGCTGCATGTAGTCTCCGCAGTCCCGAGGGATATATTGTTTTTCTTGCCAGCCATATATGACGTGTGCTGCCACCCTGCAACAAACTGGTTGCCCCTCACTGCCCATACGGTGCCGATATCGAAGGTCTTGTTGCATGATTCTTTGAAGCAGTCTGCGTATCCGGGAGGGAGGATCACACATATTTTTGTATCGGTGCTAGTATCCTCTAGAACAATGCCTTCAGCAGTCACCTCTTCGCCTTCAGTAATTTTGAAGAAATCTATGGCATACTTGCTCTGTTGCACCCAGAACGGATATGCTTTCTGCACTGTAACTTTTGTCTTCTGCGTACCGTCGCACTCCCCCTTGATGGTAAGACTTACGTCGTAGTTAGCGAAGATCCTGGTTTCCGACGTATACGGCTCAGGGGACACCTCTACATCTGCGTTTTGCGGGCATCCATACTCTTTTTCTAGGTATTCCCTCAGCGAGGCTGTCTGATCCTGTGCTATTTTTGCTAGGAGTTTCTGCATATGTCCACTCTCCCCCGTTTCCACATTTTCAATACTTTTCCGTATTGTTTTTGCCCTCCACATCCACGCGCCGATGCTGATAGGGAGCTCGCTCTTGCAGACCTTGACGGCCAGCTGACCCTCTTCTCCGCTCGGCTCGCTGCAGGTTATCTTACTC
>JALVAT010000044.1 GCA_027011045.1 Microcaldota archaeon
GAAGGAATAGAGTGAGGCTCAGCAGTTACCACCTGTCATCACGCCGTCAGTCTGGGACGGCGTCATCATCGCCCCATTTCCTGCTATTCCCCGTTTTCCTCAAGCATGGCAAAAATAAAGGGGTTAGTGGAGCTTTAGATCGACCCACTCCCCCAGCTTGGGCGCGGTGGCGTCTACACCTTCCTCTTCCTTTAGATACTCGGCAAACCGCACCGCGTTGTCCTCGTCGCCGTGGACGACGATCACGTGCTGTGGATTCACCTTGCGTACCATCTCTAGCAACCCACTGCGACCTGCGTGCGCTGAAAAGTCAAAGCGCTCCACGGAGAACGCAGCCTTGAACTCGTAGCCATCTGCCTCGAGTATGCCCTCATCCAGCAACCGACGGCCAGGCGTATCCTCCACAAGATAGCCCGTAAAGATGAGCTTCGTCTTGGGATCGTTGCGCAGGGCCGTGGTGTAGAAGAGGACAGGCCCGCCCTGCATCATACCCGCCGTTGTGACGATGACGCTGGGCTCCTCAAGGGCGCGGCGGCGATCCGTGTTGGTACGAACCCAGTGGACCTTGCGCATCACGTTCTTCAGCCTGCGGGCGTTGGATATGTAGTCGGGGTGGCGAAGGATGATCTTCGTGGCCTCCCTGGCCATACCGTCAAACCATATGTTGTCGATGCCGTGGGTGACGAGGATATCCACGATCTCCTGGGCGCGGCCCACGGCGAAGACCGGAAGGATAACGAATCCGCCGTTGTCAAGGGTCTCCTTAACGCTCTCCACGAAGCGCTCCTCCAGGAGCTTCCGCGGCGGGTGATCCTCATCGGCATAGGTGGATTCCATGATGAGCACGTCCGCCTCGATGCCCGTCAAGTCAGCACCCCTGTGGAGCCGCGTGCTCTCCACCTTGAAGTCACCCGTGTAGAGCAAGGATCCCTCGGGCGTATCCAGGAGCGTTAGGGCAGATCCAGGAATGTGCCCCGCATCGTGGAACTCCGCGGTTATCTCGGAGGTCACGGGGACGGGGTCGTAGTAGTCAGAGGTCACCACGTACGATGCGGCTTCCCGCACCTCGCGCATCTCGTAAGCGGGCTCAATCTCCCTGCGCTTCGCCACCTTGATGAGGTCCTTCCAGAGCAGGTAGGACAGGTCCTTCGTGGGTGGCGTCATGAAGACGTTGGTCTGGGACTCGCGGAAATAGTGCGGCACGTAGCCTGTGTGGTCCAGGTGGGCGTGAGAAACGATTATTCCGTCCACCAGACCGTCAAAGGGCAGGGGATACTCAGGGGCGTCCTCCGTTACCTTTATACCATAGTCCAGGAGGACCCTGTTGTTCCCTGCTTCCAGCAGGATCGCACTCCTGCCAACCTCTCTTCCAGCTCCAAAAATACCAACCCTCATCTTATCGCCTCCTTTTTGATCGCGATGATCGTGAATACAGTTCAATTATGATGTTAGCCACGAGAAACGCAATTACGAGAAGGAGGAGCGTTTCAGACATGGAACAACCTCCGTGCATTGCGCCGCGCGGCCTCCATAACATTTTCAATTGAGGTCTTTTTAATGGATGCGATTCTTTCCGCCACTGCACCAACGTCGCAAGGTTCCGCCGGTCTGCCCTTAAAGCGAACGGGCCCGTCCGTTTCCAGGAGAATTCTGTCCAGGGGTACCGCCTCCACAATGGGCACGTAGGCCTCATAGTGTATGATGGCAGGGCCGAAGGAGAAGTAATAGCCGAGCTCCACACCGCGCAGGACATCTGCA
>JALVAT010000045.1 GCA_027011045.1 Microcaldota archaeon
ACCCAGAGGCCACGGCGGGACAGAAAGCTCTCACAGATCTTAGATTGGATAGCTGAAGGGCTAGAAAACGGCGGAGAAAAGGTATTCTTCTACGCATCGGACGTTCTAGGCCACCCACATATGAAAAAAGTCCTGGAAACGCTTGCCGAACTAAGAATACCCTTCTCCCTCGCATCCATGCGGCTGGACAGGCT
This sequence comes from Microcaldota archaeon, assembly GCA_027011045.1. Classification (GTDB taxonomy): domain Archaea; phylum Iainarchaeota; class Iainarchaeia; order JAADDC01; family JAADDC01; genus SZUA-1452. Next base: position 195 of record JALVAT010000045.1, read on the forward strand.
TGACGACGAAATGCTGGAGATCCTTGGCAAGAACGGGACCAAAACAATAACCGTTGCCCTCGAAACGGCATCAGAGCGTCTGAAACCAGTCATAAACAAGATGATACCCAACGACGCCGTAGTAGAACTCGCAGCACGGGCAAAGCGCTTTGGAATGCGGCGGGTAAAGATATACCAGATCATTGGACTGCCAGGGGAGACAAAGGAGGATCTGCTTGCCCTGAAGGACGTCGTCTCCAAGATAAAAGCCCTCAAAATGTCCGTAGAAATCTCCGCAAACGCGCTCATACCAAAGCCGTACACACCGTTCCAGTGGGCAGCATTTCCAGGCATAGACTACGTGAAATCCGTCAACAAGATGCTAAAGAGGGAGCTACACGCAGACACGATGAACCCCAAGCGCGCATTCATACAGGCGCTCCTATCCATGGGGGATGAACGTGTTGGGGAAGTCCTACTAAGGGCATACAGGGATCTCAACTACAGTCATTGGCTTGAGGCCATAAGTAGCGTGGGCATCAACCCGCAGAAATACTTGAAGGAGGAGAGGGAAACACCGTGGATGAACTACGTGCACACCGGAGTACGACCAGAGTTCCTGCGCGAGGAGTGGGAACGGGCAAAGCAAGGAATCCCCACACCTCCGTGCCACAAAAAATGCTCGCTCTGCGGGGTGTGCTTCCCGTGATATCCGTCGTGGTCTACAAGAAGGCGCGATACTCAACACCAATAGTGGAGGCGGCCCGGGAATACTTTGGAATGGAACCGCTGGCGATCAGGGGGTTAGGAAGGGCCTGGAGGTATGAGACGCGCGATTCTGCCGTGTACTTCGTTGAGATAAACAGAACATACGAAATCCACACGGCTGAGCTCGAAAAAGCAATCCTTGAGGGCATAGGGGAGCCAAAAATAGTCGTAAGCATAAATCCGCACATTGCAGACATGAGAGAAGGTATATTTATCCACACGGCGGGCAACGTCACGGGCATCAACCCCTTGGGCGGGGGATACACTCCAAAGACTGTGGCACCGACGAATCCGGGCACAATGGGGCTGATAATACGGGCGGTCCACTACTTTGCAAGGGAGCTGGAAAGCGAGCCCAATGTACACATAGAGGCGACCCACGACCTCCCCGCACGCGCGAAGCTCCCATACCTGTCCTTCGAGGTAAGGGGCAATTACCACGATCTCGCGGCGCTGGCGCTGGTTGCGGCACTGGGAAAGCACACGCGATTCAAGCCATACCTCACCATAGGAATGTCGTACTACGCGGACGAGTTCATTCCCGTAATCCTCCGGAAGAAAAAGGTGCCAGCGTATCACGTCCCGTTCTACCTCGCGCACCACCTGAGCGAGGACTTCATAAGGCAGCTCGTGCGCGAGGGAAAAATAGAGGGCGTAGCGTACGGCAAGGGAGTGCCCCGGGAAAAGCTACCGTTCTAGCCATGCAGGCCTGCGGACAAGAACGGAAGAAAGCCAACGGGCAAAGGATCGATTCTTAACGTAAACGGGGAGGATAGCGCGCCCACGATAGATCTCGGTCCTGGCCCGCAGGGAGGACAGAAGCGGCTCCTTGACGGACCCCTGCCCGATCACGCGCTGGAGCACGGTATACGCCGCTATCTCTGGAGAGGGCGGCGTCCGGAGGATATCGACGTACCAACGACCCTTCTCGATATACGGCCCGAAGAAGGCGTCCCTGTGCTTCTCGAGAAAGCGATCGGCAAACTCGCGCTTGAAAACGGGGGGACCCTGGTGCTTTACCACGCGAGCTACAACGTCCGTGGCCAGCTCAAGGGCAATAACGGCAATAGACGTTTCATCAGTCCACGCAAAGGCGTTCATGATAGTATAGCCCTCCTGAACCATGGCGCGGGAGATGACGTCCCTTAAACGGTACAGCTCGCCCCAAACAATATCTGGAGATGCACCAGCAGGATAGCCGATAACGTAAAAGATCCACAGGGTGCCCCGCTGCAGGAAAATGCGCTTCACATCCTGTGGAGAAAGAAGCGGATCCGGTGGGAAGAAGAATGAGAGAGACGGCCGCCGCAGGAACTCCCTGGCCGCTGCGACGAACACTGCGAGGGAATCAAGGGACACAGGGGCCGCCACGTTGCGATAAGGATCAACGGGGTCAACAACCACGAGGGGGTCCTCAAAACGCCTGGCGGGGCGGACGCCAGTATCCACGCGAACGGGAGGCTTCCAGTCTGCAGCCGCACGGAGCAGAGGAACAAAACCGCCGTGCGTCATTATCAAGAGCTCGCAGAGGTAGCCTGAGAAACCCTTTGTACGAATTTCAGCCCCGTAAACACCGATACCCTTAAGGAACGCCTTCAACAGGCGCACATCGTCCTTGAGCTCCTGTGGAAAATGCTCTTCAAGGTACCTCTGATGGAGAGGGGTGCGATCCGTGGCAGATATAATCCTTTCGCCGGGCTCAATGGCGTAGGCTGGAACAAGATCCACCTCCACTCCGGAAATGTAGCATCGGGCATATGGGTGCTCCGCATACCTCTTTTCAAACTCCCCGCAAACTTCAGAGGCGATTCTGAAGATCTCCCGCTCCATATCCTCTCGAGAAACAGATTTCGGAAAGAGTATGAATATATCCACGTCGGACGATCCGCGCAGATTCGTGTTACGGGCTGCAGAACCAACCACTACGACATCGGAGAAAAGCCCTCCGATATCACGAACCCTGCGAACAACGGAATCTGCAACCTCACATATCCTACGTCGCTCATCCTCCGATGGCTTAACGCGGCTGAGAACCTCCTTTAGGATCTGCTGAATATCCCGCACCACAATTTAAAGTAGCGAGGGACTATTTTAAATGGTGGGAAACGTCATCCACGAGTCTGACCACGCGAGGATAATAGCGGGCTGGCCCTACAACATATACGAACCGCTACGCCCCCAGCTAACACAGGAGGAGGAAGAGCTCCTCGATACGATCATAAACGTCCTTCTGAAGAAAACATCGATCGTCTACGTCAGCTTTAAGGTGCTACCAAAGGAGTTCGAGGAGGAATTCAAAGAAACGTTTCGGGAAGAGGTGCTGCTCAAAATACCACCCCAAGCATTCTCAAAGTTGCCCGAAGAAGATATCAGGGAGCAGATAAGGGAACTTCTTGACACATACCTTGCAAAATTCCCCGTAAAAAACAGGAGCTACGTCGTGGACCTCATACTGGCAAGGGTGTTTGGTCTCGGGGAACTTGAACCACTCCTACGCGACGACGAGCTGGAAGAGGTGATGGTAAACGGCGGGGGACGTCCGGTATTCGTCTTCCACAGAAAATTCGGCATGTGTAAGACGGATATCGTTCTTTCAGACGAGGAGATCATGAAGTACATCAAGAGGGTGGCGACCTTCGTTAACAAGTCCATATCAGAAAGATCGCCGCTCCTAGACGCGCACTTGCCCACGGGGGATCGATTCAACGCTGCAATCCCGCCAGTAACGATAAAGGGGCCAAGCATCACCATAAGAAAGTTCAGAAGAAGGCCCTTCACGCTCATAGACATCATGTCCAACGGAACAATACCCGAAGAGGTTGCCGCTTTCCTCTGGCTCGCCGTGGACGGCATGGGCATTGCTCCGCGGAACATACTCATAGCAGGTGGCACAGGCTCTGGAAAAACAACCACGCTCAACGCGCTAATAGATTTCATACCCCTTGATCAGCGCATAATAACCGTGGAGGATACGAAGGAGCTGGATATACCGCTGCACGAGAACTGGATCCCCATGGTAACCCGGCCGGCGAGCAAGGGGGCCCCCGGAGTAACCATGAACGATCTCCTCAAGAACGCCCTGCGTATGCGCCCCGACAGGATCATCGTGGGTGAGGTGCGTGGGGAGGAGGCTGAAACGCTCTTCATAGCAATGGATGTGGGCCACCAGGGAACCATGGGAACCCTGCACGCCAACAGCGCAAGGGAAGTCTTGCTCAGGCTAACTTCGGAGCCAATGAACGTTCCGAAGGATCTGCTGCCCCTCGTAAACCTCATACTCATACAACACAGGATCAGAACGCCCCAAGGGACGATCAGGCGGCTCATGGAGGTGGCAGAGGTCGCAAGAATGGACGAACAGGTGCTCCTCTCCCACGTGTACAAATGGGATCCCGCACGCAAGAAGCTCCTCCGAACAGACGTACCATCGCACACAATCGAGGAAATGGCCGAAATCGTGGGCGTGGACAAAAAAGAAATCATGCAAGAGATCGTAAATAGAGAAAAGGTCTTGCGCTGGGCAAAGCGCCACGTTAAGGATCGTGCGGAGTTCATAAAGCTCGTAAACGCATACTACTCAAACCCGGAGGGAATACTCGATGCAATTACCAGACCTTGAGCTACAGGTGTTCGTACACGTATACCCCACGGAGAGCGAGGAAAAGCTACGGAAGATCCTTGAGGAAACGTTTCCAGGCATAGAACTCGAGCGAAGGGGAGACTACATCGTGGGCAAGGCAGGGAAGGAAGCAATAGAGCACCTGATTGAGATGTGGAAGCGGGAGAGCATCCTGGGAAGGGCAGCCATAGTCCTGCGCAAGTACAAGAAGGGAAACACGATCAGATTTCCCCTTGCAAGGGAACCGTTGGTGGTAAAGAGGACTTCCTTTGGCGATGAGGGGGAGTTCGGGCCAATTTGGGTGGAGGTGACAGGTGATGTGGACGCGCTTATTGATTACGTTAAGTCTCTCTTTGATTCTGGCATATAGCGCCCTGGCAGCCGTTCAGATATACTACCCGGTTAGCGGGAGCGCAGGCGGCGGGAGCTCGGTGTATATTGGCCAGGTAAGCCCGGGGAGCACGGTAACCATAATAACGGATCGCGGGCCACAGTCGGACCCCTGGTCCAAGGTAATCACAACCCCCGCGAGCTGGGCCGGCGGCTACTTCGTCCAGGGCAATAGACTGTACATAGAGGTGAATGTTCCGCGGAATGCCAGCGGCGCAAAGACCGTGTGCTTCCAGTTACTGGGTAACAGCAGCTCAGAAAGCTTCTGTGCCGCTCTCCTGGTAACCACAGGGCTCATGGACTTCAACGTGCCGGAGAAAACGGTGTACGTCGGCGCAGGAAATACCGTTTCCGTTCCCTTCATCGTGATCAACAGGGGCGCCGGGAGCTACAGCGTGAGGGTGCTAAGCAGCCTGCCAGCACAGTTCTTTAGGGGAACAACCATCAAAATGAATCCATTCTCGGCGAGAACGGGGGAAGTTGCGATACGGTATCCCTTCCCTGGCGAATACCGCGTGATCCTGACGGCGAGGAACCTCGGTGATGGGGAACAGAGGAGCTCCGAGATTGCCCTCTTCGTGTACCCCACCATAGACAACGATTTCAAGCTCGTTCAGTGGGGGTTCCCCTTCAGTAACCCGTTCCTCTGGCCGCTGATGACAATACTGGGAGCCGCGAGGTGATTGAATGGATATGGAGCAGTTCGTGCTCGACCACCCATGGGCAAAGGATCTGCCACGTTCGGAGCTCATGATGCGGCTCCTGAGGCGCCTCCAAAGAGATGCTACCATCGAACAGCTGCACAGCGAGTTCCCGGAGCTAACGGAGGACGATCTCGCCGAGGCCCTCTACGTGTTGAAGCGGCTCGGCGTGGTGGACGGGGATGGGGAGCGCGTCTGGCTGAGCCCCGTGGGAAAGGAGTTCCTGCAGGCGTACGACGAAACCTTTGGCTAACGGTAGCGGAGCAGGGCGATAACACCGCCCAAGCCGGCAACGGTGGAGTACTCCTCCGTTCCACGGGGCACAATGAAGAAGGATCCGCCCCCGTGCCGCACAGCATCCAAAATACGCCTTGCAGACTCCCTATTCTTAAGGAAAAACTCATCAGTCATTAGAAGGGCTTCAACAGCCCCCATTTCCGCATACTGTGGGACCTCCGGCCCAACTGCAACAGGTTCACCCTTAGAAAGGCGCTTTAGGAACTCCGAAAGCACAGATGCGATCTTGGACAGGTGGTGTTCCTGCACAATATCCTCTAGATAGTCCGCAATTATTTCATGAATTCCTTTCATCCCTGCAACGCTCGTGGACACGGACCGGTACTTCTTCTTGCTGCCGCGCTCCTTAGCGAACCGGACAAAGTCATCGTGGAAGAACCCGGGCCCCCCAACGATCACAAGCTCAGGTTCCAGCTGCTCCAGGAAGGCAAGCAGATCCCCATAATACTGCCTGAGGTCCGATGCACCGCCGCGCTTGCCGTGGTTCGGATTCCGCACGTAGCCCACACGTTCAACCCGCTGACCCAGGGTGCACACAGTGGCTCCCTCGTCATCCATAGCCACGAGGATGTGTTTCGGAATCTTTGATTCCCGTTCGGCCCTTCGGATCTCGTCCACCAAAAAATCATCCCATTCCGCCTTTTCCACGGTTACCTCCCTTCCAGGGCGAACCTCTATGGTCTGGTGCTTTCCCTTGCCGATAAAGCGCTCGGGCCGAGCTTCTATGACGATACCCCCAACGCGGAGTGACTTTGAATACTCGTGGAATTTCACATCCTCCACACGGATGCGCACGAAGACGCGGTGGACCTCGCCGCTGCCGCGCTCCCCCTCCCGCTTCATTCTTCTAAGCACCACGCCGCTAACGACGTCGCCAGGGGATATGACCTTCTCCAGAACCCAGAGATCCTCCAGAGTCTCCGGAATCACCTTGATGATCTTATCTCGCTTGCTCAGGGCAATAACCTGCATTATTTAAAGAACGTGTGGGAGCGTATTTAATCATGCCCATCGACAAGGACGGCGTAATAACCCTGCTCATAGGTCTCCTGTTGCTGGTGGCCGCATGGGGTGTGGAGTATTTCTTCTTCGCAGGGCACAACTGCGTACAGGCGATTGTAAACCTCTTCTGGGACGTTATCATCGGCGGCATCGCTGCCGTGGGACTGCTGCTGATCATCGTGGGAATACTGTTCATGACGGCCTGGTAGCATGAGGATCGCAGTAATCAACTACGACAAGTGTAAGCCAGACCGCTGTGGCCAAATCTGCGTAGCCGTCTGTCCAGTAAACAGAAGTGGTGGCGATCCGGCTATTTTTATCCCGGAAGGCAGCGAAAAGCCCGTCATATCCGAACACCTCTGCATCGGCTGCGGTATCTGCGTCAAAAAGTGCCCCTTCGGAGCAATAACAATAGTCAACCTGCCCGAGGAAGTTGGGGAACCCGTGCACCAATACGGGCCAAACAGCTTCAGGCTTTACGGACTCCCATACCCTAAGAAAAACAAGGTCGTGGGCATCCTGGGCAGAAACGGTGCTGGAAAGTCCACGGCCATGAAGATACTGGCAGGCATCATCAAGCCAAACCTCAGCAGGTACGACAACCCCCCAGACTGGGACGAAATTATAGAGCGCTTCAAGGGAACCGAGCTCCAGGCATACTTCGAAAGGGTTGCCAAGGGGGAAGTAAAGCTCGTTTACAAGCCGCAGGAAATAGAGCCCGTGGCAAAACTCTTCAAGGGGACCGTGCGCCAGCTCCTCGAACAGGTGAACAAGGAGCGCGTAGACGAGATCCTCGAAACAATGGGGATCAAGCACCTGGAAAACAGAACCCTGGACAAGCTCTCCGGCGGGGAGCTACAGCAGGTGATGATCGCCGCCGCCCTCATAAAGGATGGGGACCTCTACTTCTTCGACGAGCCGACATCATACCTGGACATAAAGCAGCGCCTGCGAATTGCAAAGCTCATAAGATCCCTGGGCGAACAGAGGGAGACTGTGGTGGTTGAGCACGATCTAGCAGTGCTTGACTACATATCCGACGGAGTGTTCATCGTCTACGGCAAGCCGGGTGCATACGGTATATTTTCCGGCTACAAGGGCGTAAGGGAGGGCATAAACCAGTACCTTGAAGGATATCTCCGGGAAGAGAACATGCGCATAAGGCCGGAACCCATCCGCTTCGAGACAAAGCCCCCTGGGGAGTGGAAGGGCGCCACATATCTGAAGTATCCCGCACTGAAAAAGAGGTTGGGCGATTTTGAGCTTGAGGTAGAGCCAGGAGAGCTAAAGGAAGGGGAAATCATAGGTATTCTCGGCGAAAACGGCACGGGAAAGACCACATTCGTAAAGCTACTCGCAGGGGTTCTCACGCCCGACGAAGGAGTCGTGCAGACAAACATGCGCATATCCTACAAGCCCCAGTACATCAACCTGCCAGACGTCCCAGTATGGCAGCTCTTCCGCGGCGACGACATTGATCAGGAGTTCCTTGAGACAGAACTGAAGCGTGCCCTGAACCTCGAGGATATTTGGGAGTCCAACGCATCGGAGCTATCTGGTGGAGAGCGTCAGCGCGTTGCAATTGCCCTGTGCCTGGCAAAGGACGCGGATATATACCTACTCGACGAACCATCGGCATTTTTGGACGTTGAACAGCGCCTTATTGTCTCCAAGCTCATCAAACGAGCCGTGGCAAACCGAAAGCGTGCAGGGTTTGTTGTCGAGCACGATATCATGATGGTAGACTATGTCTCCGACCGCCTCATCGTGTTCTCGGGGGAGCCCGGACGCAGAGGCCATGCAACACGGCCCCTTGGAATGAGGGAGGGTATGAACACGTTCCTAAGGTCCATTGGAATAACCTTCCGAAGGGATCCCAGCACAGGGAGGCCCAGGGTGAATAAACCAGGCTCTCAGAAGGACGTGGAACAGAAGAAACGCGGCGAGTACTACTACACCGGCGCGTAGTAGAAAAGAGTTGGCACGATCAGGGAATACATGAGCACGGATTTTTCCACACCGAGTACATTGGGGAGGACACCCACCACCGTGGCCACCGCAAGCACGACGACGCCCGAAAACCCAAAGCGCGCCGAAACAACAATAAGGGGCACGAGGATCCCGACTAAAGGGAGCCAACGGCTGGAATACAGCGGGGCCAACCGGCGGAGCAGGAGGTAAAACACGATGGCTGCGAGAAAAACAGAGGAAGCGAAGAGAAGAACAAGGGAGAAGGATCCACTATGAAGAGCCGCCGCCAAAGAAGTTCTTCTAACGCCGGAGGAGAGCGTATACACAGAAAGGGCCAGGGAGGAAGAGGTAGCACTTCCAGCGGAAATCACAGCCTCTTCAGGGGAGAGCGGGAGCAGCAAAACGACGAAGAGCGATGCGATGGAAACGGACATCGCTGGAAAAACGGAAACGAGAATGCCCGCAAGGAATCCAGCAACGCTGCCCCTCAGCGCGGAAACAAGGGACAAAGGAGGATCCTCTCCGATGAGAAGCCTCTTCGATGGGGATAACAGCGCGAGCAGGGCCGTGGAAACACCGAATAGACCGGAAACGAGGGGAACTATGTGCCCGCCAGATCCCAGAACGAGAAGGCCGAGGGTCCCAGAGAACAAAGCAACAAGGGAACTACGCAAAATCCGCTCCGATCGAATAACAAGCAGCGCAGCCGTGAGAATGAGGGCGAAGAACACAAGTAACCTTGGAGGGCGTTGGGCCAGGGCAAACCGAAGGGGAAAGAAAAGGATGGAAAGCAGGGCACCAGCCACAATACCCACGAGGAGCAGAACCACGGCGTAGCGAACACCGCGCCGGGATGCCAGCCGATGGGACACCACAAAGGAGAAGGCAGCCCCCGCTACAAAGGCACCCACCGCGACCGTTGGAAGCGCAGAAAAAACCGTGTAGAAGGCATACACGGCGACTGAAAACGCATCAGAGCTGTAGTTGAACAGAAGGGGATGAATTCCAGGAACCAAACCCATTAGGGAGCCCAGAAAGGGTGCTAGGAGCAGAGGAAGGTCCACGGCACGACGCCCCCATGAAGCAAAAGGAATGCTAAGACGAAGCCCAACAGAACAAAGGGCGCAAAGGGAAGGGTTTCCATAACGGGCAGTTCGCTGATCCCAAGCGCCCTCAAACGATCGATATCCTCCCGCGTCAGACCCCCCGCGCGGAGCGGACCGGCCACGTAGGGGATTCGCCCCACTGCAGCCAGGGCGACGGTTACAGGGGTTGGAGCCAAGGTGCTACCATCCTCGAGCACAAAAACACCGGGCACATCACCCTCCTTAAGATCGGAAACGGGCACCACGCGGGAGAAGAGGTAGGACCGCCTAAAGAGGAGCTGGAGGAGAAACGTTGTCGCCATGAGGATGCCGTAGGCGTAAAGTACCCCGGACACCGACGGATGCCTCCAGAGCGCGGCAACAAGGGCAACGGGAAGCCCCACGCGCAGCGGCAGGAACGCAAGGACAAGGGAAAGCACGCCCAGAGCAGGATACGCAAGGATAACAGGGGTGGACTTGAGGATCGCAAGGTAAAGGGACCGTAAAACATCGTGGAGCATCAGTCGATCCTTCAACAGTCGGTACGACGCCACCAGAACGATGTAAGCAAAGGATAGAAACAGCGCAAGCAGAAAGACGAAGATCGCAAAGGGAACTGGAATACCTGCAAGGGGAATCAATAAAGGCAGGGCGGCCCCCAAAAAGGTAAATAGCTTGGCATCGCCGCCCGCCACCACCCCAAGACGGTACAGTATGTAAAACACCACAAAGCTCAGCAGAGCAAGGAGCAAGGATGCGTAGCAGTGCATCGCCAGCCAAAAGAGCAGCATAAAGAGTGTACCGCCGATTGTTAGCTCATCCAGGATTATCCGCAATCTCAGATCAAAGAACGTAGCCAGAAGGAGAACCACCGCAGAAAAAAGAACGGGGAGGGGATTCATAGCAAAGATGGAAACCCCCTCACACGTCGATCTTCTGAATAACTTCGTTGGCCTCGCTGGTTAGCTTCTTAGTACCTCCTGTTACTGTCTGGTTCACGTCCTTGGCGCTGCTCTGCATACTCTGGGTAAGCATGTAGATAACCAGAACTGCCAGGATTACCACACCGCCCACGAGGAGCAGGTACTCAAAGGTTGTCTGACCCTTCCTATCCATGATGATCCCTCCTAACACCGTGAGCATAAGGTAGTGGAAGTATAAAAGGGTTGCTACCCGTGGAGCAGACCGCGGACAAAGTTCTCCGAGCCCATCATGACTAGGTACGCACCGAGGGCGAACAGCGCCACCTTGCTAATGCCCGGGGATAGCTTGCCCTCTCGGATGGCCGCGAGCATGAGGGCTGCAAGGGATGCCTGGAAGAGCACGTAGAACGTCAAGAAGAGCTTCAAACTCGATACGGAGGAGAGGATCTGTGCGTACTGCTGGGCAGAGGTAACACCGCCGGCGGCGAACTGCTTGCCCATGGCCACGAAGAAGTCCATGATACCGAAGGCAGCCCCAACGATAAAGGGGGCAAGCACCACGGAGGCCATGACGAGGAACATCGCCTGCATCGTCGTCTTGGTCTTACGTTCCTCCATGAGCTTCCACGTTTCCCTGGCGTCGTCCGCCACATCCTCCAGCACGGCGGCCATACCGCCACCGGCGTGGAAGGCATCCACGATAATGGTAACAACGCGCTTCAGAAGATCCGACGGGACACGATCTGCCATACGCTGAAGCGCAACGTCTATAGTGTTTCCAGACTCAAGATCGTTGAGAACCCGGCGAAATTCCTTGGAAAGGTAGCCGTAATCGGCGGACACTACCTCGCGAACAGCCATCTCAAAGGTACCACCAGCCTTCAGGGTTGTGGATATCTGCTTCAGGGCATCGGGCAGGTTCTCCTCAATCTCCTGAATGCGCCGAAGGCCATCGTTGTACGGTTTGTAGAAGATGAAAGTAGCGAGCACGGCGCCGAAAAGGAATGGTAGCAAATTGTAGAGTACCATGGAAAGCAGTATGGACGTAAGGAGTACAAGGATCGCCACGCCCAGCAGTATATGTGGAGATCCCTTGTAACCGCCGAGGCGGGCAACCCTTCGATAGTTCTTGAGGAATGCGTTGAGCACGAGATCACCTCATTGGATCCAGCATACGTATGAACCACAGGAAGAGCAGCAGGAATCCGGGGAAGGCAACCACGTAGATAACGGCGAGCAGTGGCGTGGGTAGCCTGAAAGCTGCCAGGAGATTTCCGCCGGTGGGGGCGTTCCCAATGGTGGCGATCATGGCAAGCATCACGGGGAAAACCACTGCGCCGAACATGAAGAGAACGGAGAAGAAGTTCAGCTTCTCTCCGAAGGCTGCCACCTTCATGCGCTGCTCAAAGGACACGTCCTTTGCAAGCTCCATGATTGGCTCCGATAGATTCCCACCAATCCTAACGGCGCGCAGCAATGTGGAAACAGCCCTCCGAATGCCCTTCGAGTACATACGGGCAGCAAAGTTCGAAAGCGCTGCCTCGGTGGACTTACCCTCATCTATCTCCTTTAGCACGCGGCGAAACTCCTCAGAAAGCACCCCATAATCGGCCTCAGCAACGGCTCGCATCGCCTGGTAAAGACCAGCACCGGCACGGATCTCTACAGCAAGATGGCGCAGGGCAAAGGGCAGGTAGCGCTCAGCAGCGCGTGACCTGGCAGCGGCCCGGGATTTCGGATAACGAAGACCTATGATAAAGGTGAGGGCGAAGACCATAATACCAATGGCTATGGGCGCCAGAGCAGCCACAAGCGAGGGATACCGAACGAACAAGGGGATAGACAGGACGAAGGACACCACACCAAGGATTACCGATAGAACAGCCAAAAAGGCGGCGTACTGTGCACCTGTAAAGGGCATATTTGCGGCGTAAAGATCCCAATCCAGCCGCTTGAGCGCGGAGCTATCGGTGAACATATGTAGCAAGCGGTCGAAGAGCCCCGAAAAGCGGAGGTATAGCTGACCTATGGCACGAATAATGGCATTCTCGTGCTCGGCAAGGTCTTCAGGGGAGCCGGAGACTGTAATTTCGGGGGTAAGGAGCTTGTTAACGTCAATCTCTGCGTCAGAAAGATCATCCTCTCGGATGTAAGCGCCCTCCTGCTCGTACTTCTCTCTAACGCGCTCTATAATCTCGTCAACGCTCGTGTCTATTTCCTTCAGCACCTTTTTACGCTCTGCACTAGTCTTTTCCCTCTTGGAGTCGCCCACGATCTGCTTCTTGAGGTCCTCCAGGTTCACGCCCTTTTCCACCGCTTCTCCGCCTCCATATAGTACTGCTGTATGGCGCGCTTCACCTCGTGGATTTCGCGCTTCCCGGAATCGACAAGCTGCTTGAGGAAATGGGAACGGCGCTGCACCTCATCCTCAAGATCCGTGACCGTGAGACCCGTGTACTCCGAGAGGAGCCTGAGGTACTCCGGTTTCTGCTCGAGGAAGACAAGCTCATCCTTTGCCGCATTCCAGGTCCAAAGGGTGAAGACCTTTGGCTCGTGGTCGACGTCGCGAACCTCCGCAAGCTCAACAATCCTACGAATGGCACCCTTACGGCGATCGTAGATACGGTGCTGGACAATAATGAAATCAAGGGCGGTGGCCATAATCTTGGGCACGCTCATGGGGGGCGTCGTTATGCGGATCATCGTTTCCTCGGCACTGTTGGCGTGCAGGGTTCCCATGGAGCCGTCATGACCTGTGTTCATGGCGGTAAACAGCGTCATGGCCTCCTTGTGGCGAACTTCACCCACGATGATCCTGTCGGGGCGCATGCGCAGGGCGTTCTTGACGAGGATGTCCATGGATATCTCGCCGGTACCCTCTATGCTCGGGGGGCGAGCCTCCAGACGCACCCAGTGCTCCAGGGGCAAATTAAGCTCTGCAGTGTCTTCAATGGTAATTATGCGCTCATGGGCAGGAATGTACGTCGCAAGCACGTTGAGCGTGGTTGTTTTTCCAGAGCCTGTGCCACCAGAGATCAGTATGTTGGCAGGACGTGCCCCCATGCCGTCCACGGCGAGCCAGAGGAAAGCGGCCACGTCGTAGTCCATGGTACCGAAACGGATGAGGTCCACCACAGTGTAGGGATCCTTGCGGAACTTACGAATGGTGATCGTAGATCCGTCAACGGAAGCGGGAGGTATGGTTGCGTTCACACGGGATCCGTCCGGGAGACGCGCATCCAGAAGTGGGTGAACAGCATCGATGTGCCTCCCAACGTCGCGGGCAATCTTCTCAATGATATTCCGGATTTCCTGGTCGTCGTAGAAAACCACATTGGTCTTACACATGTTGTACTTGCGGTGATAGACGTAAACAGGCTTCCGCGGGCCGATTACCATGATTTCCTCAAGCTGATCGTCGGATACGAGCGGATCCAGGAGGCCATAGCCAATCATCTCTCGGACAACGATCTCAGCGTAGAACTCGCGCTTCGTCCTTGGAATCCCCAGCTCCGGAGCGGCGTCAATGATCTCCAATACCTTCTGGCGGTAAATATTCTTCTTCGCCTCGATATCCCGTATCTTGGATGTGGTCATGGAGACGAGGCGGGCTGCAGCTTCCTTCAAAATGTTAATGATCTTGCGCTCCCCACTCGTCGGACGGGGAACGGGCACAACGTACCAGTACAGGGGATCCCCAACCACGCGGTAGATCTTCACCTCGCCGTACTGATCCACAAGGATTTTCTCAGCATCTGGCAGGAACTCCTGCTCCCCCTGCGCCGAAAACTCGCTAGACTCGGAATCGTCCCTCTTTTTCTCGGCAGATTTCGCCTCCTCGATGAAATCCCTCAGGTAGCCCACGCCCATTTATGGGATCCCGCATATAAAAAACAAACCCCTGCAAATACTTGCGTGGTCCGCATCATAGATCCGAAGCTCTGCGTGCGCTGCAAGGGGAGGCTGTGGTGCGGACTGCCCAAATGCCCAATTCTCGAGCAGAAAAAGATCATAGCGGAAAGCGTGCCAAAGTCCACAGAGATAACAGCGCCGTCACCGCAGAGTGCCTTCGTAGGATGGAAGGGGTACCCCAAGCTAGACGTAGCCCCAATTGTAGCCACGAGAGATCCTGAAACGGCTGATAACCCAATCCTGTGGAAGAACATGAGCATAGAGGACATTGTATCGGTCAGAACAGCCACCGTACGCCCCACGCTCCAGCTCTCTCCGGAAAGCGCAAGGGATCCGGACGAAAGGCTGCTGACTGTTCAGGAGATAGTAATGGCGAAGCGCCCCGTGGACGTCGACGCCCTGCTACTAAAGCCGCCCAAGAGAAAGGTCGATTTCGGGCTTAATGTAGCCCCCATGGGCCCAAGGGCACCTGCCAAGCGCATAGAACTGCAGGAGAACCCACGAACAGACCGGCTGCTGGAAAAGACGTACTACGATGAGATAAAGGCCGAAGAGGCCATCTGGCAGCTCTATCAAAGGGGCTACGATGTGTACACCTTATCAAAGGCCATGACGGTGGGGATCTTCGGCATTCCCCGGAACAGACGGCTGGTACCCACAAGGTGGGCGATAACAGCCACGGACGACATCATATACCGAAGGACACTAAGGGAAATCCTGCAGTTCCCCCAGATCAACGACGTTCTGCTCTTCCAATCCCACGCCTTCGACAACCACTTCTACATAATTCTGTTCCCCGAAGCCTGGGGCTTCGAACTGCTCGAGGCGTGGGCCCCAGGGTCCGCCTGGCTACCCAGCGGCAAAACGGTAATACTCAACGACTGGGAGGACCAGAGGGGCAGAAAGGCATACGCAGACAACGTGGGGGGATCCTACTACGCCGCAAGAATGGCAGTCATCGAGTACCTCCGGCGCGAAAGGAGGCAAGCCAGAGCGGTAATCCTCCGGGAGGTCCACGAGGGCTACTACGTACCCCTTGGCGTCTGGCAGGTGCGCGAGAACGTAAGGGACGCGTTAAAGAAAAATCCAGAAAGATTCGGATCCATAAAGGAAGCCCTCGAGGCAATCTCTGGGAAACTGCGCATCCCGCTGCACCGCTGGGTGAACAGGAGCGTCCTACTCCGCAGGGCAATGAACCAAAGGAAGATCACGGACTGGTTCTAGAGCAGGAGCGAAGTGCAGTGGAAATCGCCGGAGGAAGATCGCCACACGTTGCAAAGACGAACACTGTGCACCGATCCACACTACAAATGCCGTATGCACCTACGCGCGGATTACCCTCACGGATGGAAACGTCGTACAGCAGCAAACCGTTGGAGCATCGCTTGACCGTGGTGTTATACTCCCTGGCAAGCCTGCTGAAAACGATGGCCCCCACGGGCTCCTGGCTCGGACTATTGGCTTCAAAGACCATAATGTAGTACTCCCAGCCGTTCCCCTCAATCAGGCGCGCACCCGGATAGTAGTTGGCATCCCAGGGCGGCAGGGCGCAGCGAGCCCCCTCGGATGCACGGACACCACCTGAAGAAAGCACGAAGTATGCTACAACGACCAACAGCACGCCAAGGGCACCTGCCAGGACACCATAGAGCTTCCTCACCAAGGGATCACCTCTAGCTAAAGATTTACGCGGTGTACAATACCGGCGGTGAAATGGGCTGTGGTGATATTATCGGAGTTATTGG
>JALVAT010000046.1 GCA_027011045.1 Microcaldota archaeon
CATGCATCCCACACAGTTCTCCTTGAAAAACAGAGGGATCTTCCCGGGAATGAATGCCAGGGCGCTTGTGGGGCAGGCCCTTGCGCAGAGCCCGCACTTTATGCATTTTTCCTCGTTGATGCGTGGGAACTTTGTGGTCACCGTTTCTACTTCCCGCATCTCCGCCCCTGTGATGATATGCACGTTGGGCGCTTCCACGTCGGCATCAACAAGTACGGTGTGCCTTCCCATCGATTGGAGGTGGTGGGCAAGGGATACAGCCACGCTCGTTTTTCCCGTGCCCCCCTTGCCCCCCGTTACCGCCACAATCATTCCCGCTTCACCGTTGGCTGGTGTAGTTCCTGCAGGCGCTTTTCCGCCGCCAGTTTTGCAGCCTCCTCTGGAGATTCTACGTTCTCCGCCCTGTATATGATCACATTGGCATCCCTGAGCGTGTGGAAGGATATCTCTCCGATGTTCTTGACCACCACTGCGTACGGTCTCCGCTCGAGGATCTGCTTTGCCACGGCCAGACCCCTTCTGACCTTTTTGGTGAGGAACTCGTTGAGGAACTCTGATTTGCTTAAGATCTGCCCATCTTTGACCACGTACTCTACGAAGCGCGGCGCCGATGCAAAGCTCGGAGAAATCTTCCCTTCCTCAGTCAGGGGAACCACTATGCGCTTTTCCTCTGGCTCCTCGTGCTCCACGTAGACGCGGAACTCCACAGCGCCCGTTTCGTTAACCAGGGCCTGCGATAGCTCCCTTGCCACGGTGTTTGCTCGTTCTATGTCCACGTCTGTCCCCAGAATGACCGTTACCTCTCCAAATATGGCTGGACCCGCCTGTCTGACGCGCAGATCCCTGTAGCCAAGGATTTTACCCTCTCTTTTCGCTTCGTCCAGCACGCGCTTGGCTGCTTTCACGACGTCCTGCGGCGCAAAGTCCATGAGCGCCCTTATTGCGCCCCATGCCGTTTCCAGTCCGATCTTTAGAACCCATGCCGCGACGAGCACCGTTGCAACGCCCTCAGCCCAGCCCACGTGGAGATACGCATCCCCCACGATGGCCGCGAACACCACGAGCGCCGACAGCGTGTCTGCCATGGCCTCTACGGATATGGCGCGCAGGGCGTGGGAACCAGACTCCTCTGCTGCCTCCCCCTCCATTTTAGAGAGGTAGTATGACACCGCGGAGGATATGAGGGCGACCGCCGCGGCGAGCCAGGCAACTTCGATGCTCTCCGGGTGCCTGATCCTCGCAATGCCGTCCAGGAATAGCTCAACTGCGCCTACGATGATTATTGCGGAGATGAGAAGCGCCACGAGGGACTCTGCCCTATAGAAGCCGTAGGGGAACTGCTCGTTTGCTGGCCTTCTTGCGATTTTAAGGCCTATCCACGCCCCAAATGCCGTCAGAACGTCTACCGTGGAGTGCAACGCGTCGGCGAGCAGGGCAGCGCTCCCGGAGATCACACCCACTACAGCCTTCAGCACCGCAAGCCCCGCTACGATGAGCGTCGCCCTCTTTGCGGTGTGCTCTCCGTGTTCAAGCCCTTCCATGCTCACCACCAGCCCCTTCCGAATCCGCCGCCC
>JALVAT010000047.1 GCA_027011045.1 Microcaldota archaeon
GTGCGCTACTACATCGAAACGTACGGATGTGTGGCAAACAAGGTGGACTCTGAGATCATCATGGCTGCCCTCGAATCCGGGGGGTTCGAACGGGTCGAGCGAGCGGAGGACGCCGACATTATCATACTCAACACCTGCGCAGTGAAGGAGAAGACCATCGCACACATGTTTTCGCGCATTAGACGCCTGCCAAAGGAATGGAAGAAGTTCGTGGTCACTGGCTGCCTCGCCAACGTCCTCCCTAACAAGATAAGAGAGCTCGCACCGAACGCAGAGATTGCAGGCCCGAAGGAATGGGAAAAGCTATCGAAAATCCTGGGAGTTCCGCTGCCGGAGAGAAAGGCGGGCGTTCCCCAGCTGAGAACCGAGCCTTACATTGCATCCGTAGTGATCTCAGAGGGCTGCACTGGGGCGTGCACGTACTGCGCAACAAAGCTCGCAAGGAAGTACATCACCAGCTTCAGACCCGGCGACATCGTCAGGAGCGTGCGGGAAGCCGTGGAAGAGGGTAGGAAGGAAATACGGCTCACGTCCCAGGACACCGGCGCGTACGGCGTGGACATGGGTACGAACCTTGTAGAACTGCTCGGAGAGATCTTGGACAGCGTACCGGGGGACTACAGGATACGAGTGGGAATGATGAACGTGGATCACGCAGTCAGGCTCATTGACGAGGGTCTGCTCGACGTATTCGAAGACCCGCGCATCTACAAGTTCTTCCACATCCCCGTCCAGAGCGGTAATGATCGAATACTAAGGCTCATGCAGAGAAACTACACGGTGGACGACTTCAGGGAGGTTGTGAAGAGGATAAGGAAGCGTTTCCCGCTGTCGAGCATAGCCACAGACATCATCGTGGGCTTCCCCACGGAAACGTGGGATGAGTTTTTGGACTCTGCGCGGCTCATCGAGGAGCTAAACATAGACGTGCTTAACATATCACGCTACTCAGCAATTCCGGGAACCGTGGCGGCGCGCATGAAGGGACAGATTTCATCCAACGAGAAAAAGCGCAGATCAAAGTACCTGACAGATGTGCATCTCCGGGTAGGCCGGCAGTGGAACCAACAGTACGTTGGGAGGACGTTCCGAGCGCTACTGATAGAAAGGGGCAGACACGGCGCACTTATCGGGAGAACAGAGCACTACAAGCCCGTGGTGGTAACGGGTGGGAATCTCGGCGAGTTCCGCGACGTTCGCGTGAAGGAGGCACGCCCCCTCTTCCTGAAGGGAGAAATAGTCTAACAACGGCCAAGGGCAACGCCAACCACGTAGTACTCATGTGTTCCATTCACCTCGCGGGTGATGGCGTAGCCGAATTTTGTATACCCCTGTGGAACACTGGAAAGGGCCCTTCTGACAAGGAGGTCGGCAGTCTCCGGCGCGTATGAAAACTCGTCAAAGAGCTGGGAGTAGAAATACATGCCAGGACAGGGAACGGAGGCAGACGCCGTGCAGGAACCTATGGACCCGCCCCTTAGCTGACACTGCAGAACCGAGCGGGCTACAGCTGTAAGCTGCGGACTGTAGACCATAATCCCCGAAAGGAAAAGGTTAACGTCGCGGGAAACGGTCTGGATCTCCGCAGGGGAGAGGTAAAAATCGTGGTCCGTGTCATACCAGAGGGGCACGCAGTTAATCTCCCGTGCGAGAGCGAAGCCCGAATTGATCTCATCACCTCTGGGCCCATAGACGTATATCGCGCGAATCCTCTCCGTCTTATCGAAGGGCCGCCGACAGTACCCCGCAAGGGGCCAGAGGGGTAGGTGCTGATCCAAAACGAAGAGATGTCCATTGTAATCGACGGCGACAGCAGCATGGCCCACGGGACCCGTGAGGTTTACATCCAGAACGAGGGGGCAATACCCGCCAAGGTAAAGGGCAACAGCTGTGAAAACCGCATAGTCGGAACATATGCCACGGCGGAGCTGGAGGAAGCGAGCTGGGGACAGGACGAGGGGAGCCTCATGGGATAGAACGGCAGACGCTCGCCCCTCATCGTACGTAAAGTATTTGCCCTCCGCTGAGAGCAGCGACCACGAGTATGAAATGACATCTCGACCAGAAACATTGAATTCCTCCAAAAACCGGCGAACGGCATAAGAATCGGTGGGAGTTAGCCGGTTCAGCTCCATAAGAACGGGATTAAGGTATACGGTACCTCGCACCGGCTGTGGAGCGTTGTCCAAAACGCCGGATGGGACGATGGGTGTGGACAGCTCCTTGGAAGACCCTGGAAGAATCGGAGATACGTTGATCTCCAGGCTCTGGACAGAGGAGGGGCCCGGTAAACGTGTAAAGGCATTCCCCTCGACGGGAACAGTCGAAGAAATTGGAACGCCGCCGTAGTACGCAAAGGCTGCAAGCATCGCCAGCAAAAGAAGCACCCACTCCAATTCCACAAAGAGAATGCATCGCGGCGGTATAAATAGGCTGTGGGTCTCGCGAACGCACCCGTTGAAAATCATCTCTTGAACGAAGAGAAGGAGAGCCGCGGGCGGGATCCAAACCAACCGTGTCCCGGTTGACGTGAGTGTGCATGGGGTGCTCGCTTTCGCTCGACCCCATACCCAACCGGATAACAGATAAAAAAGCCGCGGGCGGGATTTGAACCCGCGACCTGCCGCTTACGAGGCGGCCGCTCTGCCGGACTGAGCTACCGCGGCACCAAGATATTTTCAAGGACCGTGTGTTGCAGAGCACGCCAATGTGGGAGGCCATCACAGCCAAGGATGATGAACGCAGGGGCGGAAACCCCTGCCAGTGGACCCGCCGGGATTTGAACCCGGGGCCTCCCGCGTGCAAGGCGGGCGCTCTGCCGGACTGAGCTACGGGCCCAACCGTGTCCCGGTTGACATCGCAAGCGGAGCTTGCGTGCACGCGAACGGAGTTCGCGATGCGTGAACGTGCATGGGGTGCTCGCTTGCGCTCGACCCCATACCCAACGGGGTGTGTGGTCGGTTGCGTTCAACCGGCCTCGCGGACCCGCGGGCCGCGTCGGCCCTGAGCTACGGGCCCAACGCGTTCCTGTTCAGTATCCAAAAGATGTAGTGATGCAAGGATTTTTATTGGTTGTTTTTGTCGGCGGACTCCTCGAGGACGTTCTCAAAGAATCCGCGCAGGGAAAGATGCACGGCCTTCGTGGCTTCCATCACGATATCGTGGCCTGCGTCGGGCACGCAAAGCATCACGCTACCCTTTATGCGCCTGTGCAAGTACCTG
This sequence comes from Microcaldota archaeon, assembly GCA_027011045.1. Classification (GTDB taxonomy): domain Archaea; phylum Iainarchaeota; class Iainarchaeia; order JAADDC01; family JAADDC01; genus SZUA-1452. Next base: position 3,223 of record JALVAT010000047.1, read on the forward strand.
CCGTGATCCGGAGAGACCACACCGTCGTGCTCCCCGTGGAGAATCAGCGTTGGGGACTGGATCCGCGGGAGGAGATTCCTACCGTCGTAGCGGAGGATGTCCCTGGCGGACTGGAGGACAACGTCCCGGTCGGCACGCCGGTAAATATCGTAAAGCCAGTCGGCGTTCTCGTGGGCCATATGAGCGCCGAGCTTCACGGCGATACGTGCGAAACTCTCCATATCTGACCGTTCAAGGAATGGAAGCGCCCAGTCAGCCAACTTTGCGGAAAAGGAGGACAGCTTGGCAAAGGTGGACATGAGCACAAGGCCCTTCGGCTGATACTGCACGGCAACACGCTGGGCGATGGCACCACCCCAAGAATGCCCCACAACGAAGTCTGGCTTTTCCCGCTCAGCCACGAGAAGGACGTCTTTAGCCACTCTGACCGTGGTGTACGGGGGTTTCTTCTCGCTCTGACCGCTACCGCGAAGATCCACAAGTATGAGGGTGAAACGCCGTGCCAGAACGTAAAGGGGCCACCAGTAGTTGGAATCCGTAGCCCACCCGTGGATAAAGAGCGCCCGCGGGCCCTCACCAATGATACGATACGCTATTCTCGCCCCATCATCCGCAACGACAAAGCGGGTCTCACCGGTGTCGCGCTCACGGGGATACACCATCAGGAGAGATTGTGGCGCCCGCCGTATTAAAAGGAGGGGGTACGATCGCATAACGGACCGCCCTCAAGAACTGCGAGAGCAGCACGGGATCTAACGAACCGGCACGGCGCACCCCGGAGAGAACGTCCACACCCCAAGGTCTGGCAAAGCGGACCACGGAAGCAACATTCTGTGGGTTCAATCCCCCTGCCACGACAACAGGAATAGGAGAGAGTTCCACGGCGAGAATATCTAAATAAAGCGGGTGTCTGCGCCCGGTTCCACCTATTTTACCAGGAATCGCCGTATCGACAAGGAGAACATCTGAATACGGTGCATATCTGCTGATCTGAGAGGAAAGACTCCGCGGACCGTCCGCCACGATGGTTTTGACGATCGTATAGCCAAGATCCGAGAGCTCCTCAAGCAAACTGACAGGCACGGGCTCCGCAAGCTGGACAGCGTCTACCCCAAGGTAGTCTGCAAGTGATAGAACGGAGGAATCAGTGATATGCGTAACGAGGACGTGGGTGGCCAAAAAGGTTTCCACGATTTCGCGGGCTGTGGGCGGATCAACGGGGTTTGTCAGGCGACGCCCCCCAATCACGTAGCCAAGCGCATCCACGCCGTAAGAAAGAGCGAGCTCAGCCTCCCCAGAATCCCGGATGCCACAGATCTTCACCCACATGCTGTGCAGAGTGCACCTGTGGTTTTGAACCTTTACTTCGAAATGTGCACAAGCAGGTAAGAATCTGAACAAGTGGGGCCGGCCGGATTTGAACCGGCGACCTCCCGCTTATCAGGCGGACGCTCTAACCAGGCTGAGCTACGGCCCCAGGCCAGCTTCTCTGGCGACTCGGAGTTCCTCCGAGCGCGCCTGACGGAGTCAGTGCGCCGCGCGAGCGCGGCCCTGGGGCTTTCAGCCCCAAACCCACAACCGGGTGTGCTGCCGGTTGTTTGTAAGCGGCATGCGGGCACAACACAGCCATGGAAGCGGATAGCCCGCGCCTTGCCAAAATGATATGAGATTATTTTAAACGTTGCCGTTCCGCCGCGTATACATAACCATTCAGAATTCTAACGCCGCCCTTCGAAAAACATACGCAAGAGTGAAAACCACCCCTGCAAAACCATATGTATGCTCTTCGCCATCCACGGGGTGCACGGTTCCGGCAAGACCTTCGTTTCACAGCCAATTGCGGAGGATTCTGGCATAAAATACGTTAAATCAGATGCCATCGAGCTATTTCCGCAGATAACAAAGATTCCCAGCTTCAACAGACAGCTTGGATTCGCCCACGCCGCCCTTGCGGGGTACGCGTACGCCGCAGGCATCGCACGGGAGGAACACGTGATCATCGACTTCGGACCGCGGCAGATCATCCCCTACGCACGCTGGTGGCTGGATGAACCCGCTGCAAAGGAAATAGAGCAACTCGTAACGGACGCAGCAGAGCGGCTTGAAAGGGATGCCGACATGGTGCACATATTCTTTCTCGTCAGAAGGGATCCAAAGCGGCTCATACCGCGTATCCTCAAGCGGCAGCGCGACGAAAATGTAAAGGCGGAGGAAACAAACCCAAATTACATCGAGTTCGTAAACCTGCAGTTCAGGGAAATGGCCCAGGAGCTGGCGGATAGGGGCGAAAGGGTTGAAATCATACCGGCAGACGCCCCCGCGGCAGAAAAGTTCCAGAAAATGTGGCAGATTCTTCAGAAGTACGGAGTTGTCCAATAGTGCAATGAGTGGGGCCGCGGGGATTTGAACCCCGGATCTCAGGCTCCCGAAGCCTGAATGCTAGGCCAGGCTACACCACGGCCCCAACCGTGTCCCGGTTGACGTGAGTGTGCATGGGGTGCTCGCTTTCGCTCGACCCCATACCCAACGGGGTGTGCGTGCGGCTGAAGTGCCGCAGCCGATCCTCGGCTGGCGCGGAGCTAACTGGGGATCTGCGATCCCCAATTAT
>JALVAT010000048.1 GCA_027011045.1 Microcaldota archaeon
CTCAAAGCCCGGATCCCCCATAATGGCACGGAGCAGTGTCGTCTTTCCCGATCCGTTGGGCCCAAGGACTGCAACGATCGTGCCGGGGGCCACTTCCAGAGAAATACCCTTGAGAATGCGCCGACCGTCCTTTTCCACGTGGAGATCCTCTACGCGCAGCACGGTTTTAACAGTGTTAAAAACCTTTTAAACCCAACACCTCTGGAGCCCCGAAAGATACTGGGGCAGTACGGAAAGGGACTGCGCTGGAAAGAAGGGAAAACCTGCGGAAAGAGCTGAGCGAAGATCAAACACCGTGTCCCCCACCACAACGGCGCGCTGAACCCCCAGCCGGCGGGCACCCTCCAGGTACGGATCAGGATATGGCTTGCCCTGCTTCACATCCTCCGCGGCGATCACAACAGAAAAGTACTTCCCCAGCCCCGTACGCTCAAACACCCACTCCACGAACTGGCGAGACGCCGAAGTAACCAGAGCCTTCGGATAGTCCGAAATAGAATCAAGTACCTCGTAGACGTGGGGCAGAACGCGGAGCTCATCTAAGTACTCGTACATGTGGGTCCACTTGAGCTCCCGAATTTTCGATAGAGTCTTCTCATCGAGATCTGGATATATTGCGCGAACGATATCCAAGAACCGCTCACCAACGCGCCGATAAAACTCCTCCTCTGTATTCTCGTCGTGCGGAATGCCAAGATCATCAAGAGCAGCCAAGAAAGAGCGTAGATGAAGCTCTGTAGAGTCTACCAACGTGCCGTCAAGATCGAAGAGCACGCCGAGGGCGGAGGACTTCATGGGATTTAAAGGAGTGAAAACCATTATTATTGTGCTGGTAAACGCCAGAACTGGAAAACCTATTGTTGAACGCGTCGAGGTGGCGGATACCTTCTGGAAGCGAGGTATCGGCCTTATGTTCAAGAAATCATTTGATGGGGCACTCGTATTCCCAAACGTGGGAAAAACGAGCTTTCACGGATTCTTCTGCTTCTTCCCCATACTGCTCGTGTGCCTTGACGGGGATAATCGCGTCGTTGAGCTCAAGCGCCTGGATCCCTGGCAAGTGGTGCCCGTGAACTGTAAGACGGTGATCGAACTCGACGCGCGGAGGAAATACGACATAAAACCAGGGGATGAGTTGATCTGGAATGAGGATTAAAGCAGAGGCTGATTTGAGCAACGTATGCCCCTACGGCCTCAAGGAATCCAAGTGTCGCCACTGTCCACCGCAGGAAGCTCCCTGCGTAAAGGCGTGTCCCAAGGGGGCTATCTACGAAATAGCCGAGGGGATCCTGGCCATAGACCACGAACTCTGTGACGGCTGTGGAAAATGCGTTGAGGCCTGCCCGTACGGAGCCATAGAAATGGTCCACGGCGCAGCGGCAAAGTGTGACCTCTGCCTGAAGCTCTACGAGGAGCCCCAGTGTGTTCTGGCAGGTTTGGCAAGGATTGAATACGATGAAAGGGAATTGGAGCGCATATGGGACGTTATAGGATGGGCTTTCTTCAAGGATGGCGAGTACAAGGTCGAAGTACCCGAAATAAGACTGTGGGAAGCGGAAATCTTGAAAGAGGTGGTAGATAGATACGCGCAGCTCCGCGGCGAGTTCAGCTGGGAGGAAATACTGGACGGGATACAGTACGAGCGCGGAGAATTCGATAAGTCCACTGTGGAACGGATTCTACGGTGGATCAAGCTCAGCTATGAGGGTTTCGGGCCGCTGGATCTGCTGAGGGACGAAAACATTGAGGAAATAGCTGTCGTGGGGCTAAGAAAACCGATACGCGTGTACATCCGTGGAAAGGGCTGGCTGAAGACGAACCTTGCCTTTTGGAAGGATGAATACTTCAGAAACGTTGTAAACCGCCTGGCCGGCTCACTGGGAAGGCGCCTAACGAAGAAAACACCGCGCGTAAATGCAATCCTCCCAGATGGCTCGAGGCTGCACGCAGTGGTACCCCCCATTTCCAACGTGCACAGCCTAACCATAAGAAGGTTTAACGTGCGTCCCTTCACACCGTGGGACCTGATAGAGCGCGGCACGGCAAAACCGGAGGAATTGGCGGCCATTTGGTGGGCCATAGACCAGGAGATGAACGTTGTGATCGCGGGAAACACGGGCTCTGGAAAGACAACAACCCTCAATGCAATCCTCGCGTTCGTACCCCCATGGGAGCGCATTGTTATCGTGGAGGAAACGCCCGAAATCAGGGACTTCCACGAGCACAGCATCCGCCTAGTTCCCGACGAAAATACAAGTATGCAGGAGCTTGTTTACGACACGCTGCGCATGCGCCCGGACAGAATCGTTGTCGGAGAGGTCCGCCGTCCGGAGGAAATGCGAGCACTCTTCGACACAATGCTGGCGGGGCAGGGAAAGGGCTCCTTCGCAACAATGCACGGCAGGACGTCAGAGGAGACTATCCGCAGAATTAGAAGCATGGGGATCCCAGAGGAGGATCTGGACGCCCTCGACGTGCTCATAGTTCAGAGGAGAAGGGGTAGCGGCAAGGCGGAGGAAAGGCGCATAGTAGAGATTCTGTTCCGAAACGACGAACCCCCGAAGGAGGAAATAGACGAAAGGGCATCGGTGCTCCGCAAGATAAGAGAATACGATCTTAGGAGCTATGCGGAAGCTGTGGAGCGCTGGAGGGAAAGGCGTGGGTAAATTTTCGAATAGTCTGCAGAGGAAGATACTACAAGCGGGCTGGAGGATCCATGTGGACGACTACGCAAAGTACAGCCTGCTCGTTGCCGCGGCGCTCAGTACACTGGCGGCGATCACAGGGGGATTCCAAGCGGGAGCCCTGGTCTTCATCCTCGCGATAGCAACGGCGATAGCACTGCCCTACAGGATGGCACGGGCAAGGGCGGAGCTGGCGGAGGCCGAGCTACCATATTTCCTCAGAACGCTTGCGTCAGAGGTAGATGCGGGAATCCCATATATCCAAGCGCTCGAAGATGCATGCGAGAACAGCCCGGAGCTCGGAAAGGCAGTCAAAAAGGCCATAAGAATGTACAGGCGTGGAATTCCCATATCAAAGGCGCTCGAATCCGCCGGCGAGGAGTTTGACTCTGAAAGCGTGAGGAGAGCGCTGGTACACGTGGCTGCCCTCTACCACATGGGGAAGGAGGCACAAACACTCAGGCACATAGCGGATGCGATGCTGTCCGTCCACAGGGCAGAATCCAAGAGATTCTCCGCCAAGCTGGCCCTCTACAGCCTGTTTTTCCTGGGGATCGCGGCGCTGCTGCCAGCCCTCTTCACAATGTACACGGCAATAGGAAGCCTCTTCCTGACGGAAAGGATGGATGCAACCACGGCGTTTCTTATCTCGGCGATTTTGCTCCCCCTTCTATCCGTGGCGAGTCTGGCGTTCATGTACTACCAGATGCCCGCGTTCCTGAGGCGATAGTATGCTCGTTGAGATCCTGGGAATCATCGCTGCTGGAGCAGGGGCGATATTGCTCCTGAGGGAGCAGAGGAAAAACAGGAGAATAAAGGAAATCGAGGAACGGATCCCCGCAGCGCTCCTGGACGTATCAACGCTACCTAACATCACGTTCAGATCCGCCATAGATCACCTCTCAAAGGGATACGGGCCGCTTTCGGAGGAGATCCTGGGCGTTAAGAGGGCGTTGGACAGGGGCATACCGCCGCGCAGGGCACTCACTGCAATTTCAGGATGCAAAAGCCGACTGCTAAAGCGGGCCATGAAAATTCTGCTCACGGGCATAGAATCCGGTGCAAACGTCTCAGAACTCCTGCGGCAGGCGGCGGAGGACATAGAAGAAGAGCTGGAAATGGAGCGGTCAAGAAGGGCGAACTTAACCCTGCAGAAATACAGCGTCCTGGCCAGCACAGGAGTCTTCGTCCCCGCAGTGCTGGGACTCACGGAGCGCATGGTTGCCCAAATGGTGGGGTCCGGCCTTTCCACAAATGCAACCGTGCTCGCCGTTCTGAGCGCGATTCCGATAAATATTGGAATCGTTGCAATATCGGGAGCCGTATTTGCTGCCCTAATAGATGGGAACGTGCGGTACGCACTCCAGTACGGGGCAATAACAGTGCCGCTAGCCCTTCTCAGCTACGCCCTTGCAGGGGGAGGGTTAGTAATATAAAGGAGCGAGCTGTAGTTACTCCGTGACGGACGCAGAGGTCAACCTATCGGGCAGCCTAAAGGGCTACCGCCTCATTGTGGGCTTTCCAGGGATCGGGCTCATCGGACCCATAGCCGCAAGGCATATCATAGAAGCACGGAAAATGAAGCTCGTGGGTAGCATAGAGAGCCCCGCATTCCCGGCGGTGGCCCCAATACGCGCGGGAGCCGCGATGCCGCCAGTTCGGATCTACGCGGACAGGGATTCAAAGACGGCGGTGGTGGTCTCGGAAATCCTCTTCTCGGAAAAGACTGCCAGGGCAGTGGGCGCCGCCCTCATGGAAATGGCAGAACGGGAAGGCGTAAAGATGATCCTCTCCATAGCGGGCGTCATAATGCCGGCAGGGCAGAAAGGGCAGTATACGCAGATCTTTGGGGCAGTATCAGATCCAAGGGACGTGGAATATCTGGAGAACCACGGGATCAGCCCCATAAAGCAGGGGATAACAACGGGCATCTCCGCTATCCTCCTGCGCGAGGGGCAGCGCCGCGGCATTCCCGTAATGCTCATTCTCGGCACGTTGCACTCCAAGGAAGACTACAGGGCAGCAGCTGACGTTATTCGCAAGATAGACGAGCTCCTGGGCATAGACGTGACCGTGGAGGATCTCCTCGAGCGGGCAGAGAGGATAGAGCACGAGGTGGCCACAATAGCGGCCAGCACTCGCGTAGGTAGCGCGGACAACATGTATGGGTGAGCCCTATGATGCCCGTAATATCTGCCATCAGGGGCGACAAGATCAAGCAGCTCCTGCGGACTGGAGAGACAGTCCTGGAAATGGAATCGCCCCACAACGTCCTTGCGGTGGAAGGCGTTGGCCCGGGGGCCGTGGTCTTCATCACGGAAACGGGGGCGGAGGAAATCCGAAGAGGTACCGAGGGCCTTGTCTGCTCCGTGATTTCAATCCACAGGGGATTCGCAAGAAACACCAGCCCCTACGACGACGAGTGGGAAATCCAAAGGGTGCGCCTGCGGCTCCGCCTCGAGGGTCACGCAAGAATATCCAAATATAATGACGTGGAAAAAAGGGCAGAGGTAAAGACATCGGCCCACGCGATCATTGGCTGATTTTTCCTCCCCTACCCTCGCTGGCTGCGTGCATAGCTGTAGTACATAATAGCAAGGGCTGCAAGTAGGAAGACTAGGTCCTGAGGTTCGAGTAGCGGGAGCGTGAACCCACCTGAAGACTGCTGCTGCACGTACGGATTCCTGGAAAGCCAGTAGTTGCTTGGTGTAGCCTGGGCTATGCCCGCACCGTTTACCGTAATCTTAATGCCGTTCTTGAAGGCGTCGGCAAGCGGTGTGAGGAGCCCTGCAATGAAGGACCACTCCCCCGTGTCAGGGTTGTACGCCACCATGCCGCGCGGGCCCTGCATGGCCGAAACGGTGCCGAGGTTCTTTCCGTCCAGCGTAAGGTAGGGGGTTCCGTTGGCGTCGAGCTTGATGGAGATCTCATGGGTTCCCTGATCTGTCTTCACGATGATGCCGTTGGGGTTATTGGGATTCTGCTCGATGGATTCTATGCGTTCCTGTTTGAAACCTGCGGTGGGATCCACGAGGATGCCCTCGGGCTTGCCGTCCACCAGGACAACCACGCCGCCCGAGCTGAGCTGGCTGAAGCTGATGGTGTGCTTTCCATCCTTCGTCTGCAGCTCGATCTGCTGACCATTAACCCGGTATCCCGTCACCACCGTGGTTGTAACACCCGTATCCGTGCGATACTGGAGGATGACAGAGCCGTTGGCCTCCCTGCGGAGCACGAAGCCCCCATCAGCAGTGTAGATCTGGGTGTAGCTCAGCTGACCGCTCAGGAACCCAAGGATTAGGTTCATTGCATCCTGCACGTTCTTTATGATCGCGTTCTTGTCGTAGGTCCGCAGGTAAAGCTGTCCGTCGGGGCCGCGGACGATGGCAACAACACCGTTCTGTGCGAGGAACGACTGGACACCACCCATCTGCTCCACGAGCTTGTTTATCGTGTCTATGGACTTCTTAACGTCCTCGGGCGCATCGGGGGATGCCGTAAACTTGACGATGATCCCATCGCCGCTCTCATTGGGCGAAAGGGCCACGGATTTCACGTACTGACCGGGGGCAGAAGCCAAGCGGTAAACCACAACGTAAATCGCGCTTCCCTGGCGATAGAGTGCCCCATTGTCAAGGACTACGGACACAAGGGAGCCCATGTCCACGCTCTTCTCCTTTAGCGTTCCCGTGACCTTTCCGTCCTGCTCCGTGGGGGCGAGATCCACCGCCTTGCAGGTAACCCGGTAGTCGGGGGCAGGACCTACGTCTATCTCGGTACACGGATAGGCGACTCCATTCACGACGGCGACAATGCGGCCGTTGGGGAAGGAAACGCTGGCCGAATCCGTGGTGAGGGAAACTACCTTACCGAAAAGCTTCGCAAAGGCCTGTGAGCTCGGCTGCAGACCCTCAATCTGAGAGGCGAGACAGGAGAGGAATCCCGAATCAAGGATAGAATATGCCGTGGGCTTTATGACCATGGCAGGGTTAGCAGAGAATGCTGTCTCTACGTAGAAGCTCGGAATAACGATTCCAGGAATGGAGTAGTCCTGATAGGCCATGCGCACCAGGTTAGGCTCCTGTACGATGGTCTTTCCGTCAACACTCATGGTTCCGCTCTGCCTGTCGAAGGTAACCGTATCACCAGTCTGGGACTTACCCTGCAGGCTTCCTTCAGTGTCCAAATCGGTGGGGGAACCCGTAGATGGCTTGGCGTAGAGTTTCATGAGCTTGGTGGGGGCGAGGGTAGCGGTGGACAAAGACTTGACGTCGAGCCGCACGAAGACGCCCGAGTTCTCCACGCTCTGGGCAGCAATCCTTTGGGCAAATTCGTTTATCTTATCCTCCAGATCCTTGGAGATCTTGCCGGAAGCCGCCGCGATGGTCTTCAGAACGCCCGAAAGATCCGTAGACGCAACCTGCTGGGACTGACCAAGGGCGGATCCACCGGAGGAACTCCCCTCGGATGCCGTGACGGGTGGCATGAAAACGTGGACGTAGTAACCACCATCGTAGTCAACACACGAGGAACAGCCCTCGAAATAGAGCATGGATGCAGCGGTGGCAATAAAACCGGCTCCAGCACCAAGAGCAAATCCGAGGGACTGTGCAGTGGACGCCAAGAATGCCACCGTCTTCGCGTGCTCGGAACCGAAGAGCTTGGCGTACGGGCACTTCTGAGAGCACGCGTTTTCCTTCGTCGTGGCATCCTCGAGGCGCAGGCTGACGTTGGGGCCGGCTATGTCTACGTGGTGGCCAAAGAGTATCGCGAGGGATCCGTTCTCCGGCGAGCTGTCCTCGGTTACCACGCCGAGCAGGGGAACATCCGTACCCCCGGACATAAGGAGCGTATTATCCTTGCCAGCACTTATGGAACAGCTCACGCAGCCCTGGGACGGCACCCCTGCCGCCACAATGGCGGGGCCCATCTGCATCTCCCGATCATTCACGGAGAGGACCTTGACGATAGAGCTACCGGCGCCCGTGTGCGAGAGAAGCGAAGAAACCACAGGTATCGTTACACCCATGACGGACTTAAACGCATCTCCAGGATCGGAGCCGTGGCCGGCAAGTATGTCCACAAAGGCATCTGTGTACAGCGGGTTCTCCTTTCCAGGGGGATAGAACTGTACGTACTTCCAGCTTGCGGGGATCTTGTACGTTCCGCTGTAACCCACGGAGCTAAGAACTGAGGAAACCAGCGCCGCAGAGTACGTACCGTTTTCGGCAAAGGGGTTGGACGCGGCGGGCATAGAGATTCGCTTGACCACGTAAAAGATCGCCGCATGGGCCGCCTCGCCTGCAGGGTTCTTCGTGGCGGAGGGCACCTTGCCCGTGAGCCCCGCAGCCTTCGCCTTGGCCCAGGCGCTGGTGCCGATGCCCACGTCCTTCGCAGCCGCCGTGTAGACGATGTCAAGGTTGCGGCGCTCCGTCTGGAGGATCTTCTCCAGCTGCTCTACAGCAAGCTTTCTGGTTGTCTCATCAGAGCTCTGAAGCGCATCAAATAGGTTTAAGAGCTGTGCCTTCACCTTGCCATTCCCCGTTATTTCCTTCTTAATTTGGATCTCCTTCGGAACGGGAATCCCGAACTTCTCCAGCAGATCGAGGTCCTTCTTCAGGATCTCAATGGTGCCCTGGACATTGGAGGTCGTAGAAGGACTTGTAGATCGCGTGGATGCCGAGATCTCGCCGACCTTTCCCAGCAGATCATCAAGCGTCTCGCGAATAGCGGGATAGTCAGCAACGATTGCTTCCTTGTCCGCCAAGCTGAGCTCGCTAACGACGTCCGCGCTGAGGGTGCTCTCCGAGAGCTTGGAAAAGACGGACTCCTTTACAGTGGAGGGGGTCTTCCCCGCAAGGTGATCCGCAAGCTCCTCCAAGGACGCCGCCGGCTTCTTTATGCGAATCTTCTCAACGGCCCCGGAGATTCTCCCCTTTAGCTTGGAGGGCACGATGTCCACGTTCTTCAGAAGGGCGCCACCCCAGAACTCCGCGACCATTTGAAGGGATTGCCCCACGTTAACATACTTCTCAAGGAGGGAGTACATGAACCTATCACAGCTATCAGAGGCGCAGGTAGCCGTAACGGTGAAGGTGTGGCCGCGGATGACGTTCTTTATGGGGGGCGTGAAACGGTTGAGCTTCGGAACGGTCTGCTGCAACAGGCCCGAGATGGACTTGAACATGCCCGTAATGCCCGAGTATTCCGCGCGACCCGAGAACCGCTCCCTGAGCTGGGAGCCATAGGTGTAGCTTACTCCGGGGGCGTCTATGCCCACGCGCAGCGTGTCATCAATCTCCGCGACGATGTACCAGGGGCCGTTGAACGTGTAGTGCTTGAGGAAAAAGTCCTGGGCGTGCTCCCAGTCAATGCCAAACTTGCCCACGTCCTCCACGCGATAAACACCCTGCTCGGGAAGAGCAAGGGATACCTTATCCCGGTTCACGGTGGAAACGGGCTGGCGGTCTGGGGAACCGATGTTCTGCAGCGTTACCACGCCCTTCGTACTGTATATGGCGCTCAGAAAGTCCCAATACTCCTGCGGGGAAATACTGTGCGTGGTACACGTGGCTGCGGATGCTCCAGAGGGCGCGGAGGATGCAGTGGAGGCTCCCGAGGGCGAGGACGTACCACTGGTCGCGGTTCCCTCATCCAGGGCGAAGACACCCGCTGCAAGGATCAGGATAAGCGCAAGAGCAACCACGGAAACGCGTATATCCATAGGACCACCACCAGCGCGAAGGCATAGGATGAAGCAAGGTATTTCATGGGGGAATCCTCCTCAAAGCGGCGGGCAACGTAAGCCCCCACGATCCAGCCGGGAAACAGAATCGCTGCAAGGGCCGCAAGGCGACGAACGGCGAAGCTAGCCGCCCCAAGAACGATGGCACCCACGTCACACTCAACCACGTACGTACCCGAATCCACGGATGGGAACAGGCAAGAAAGGGCCGATAGCGCGTAGGCGAACAGGAGAAGATCAGCGAATACAACTATGTACACATACACGAGCAGGAACCGCAGAATACCGTTATCCGGAAGCGGAACGTGCCTCCGAATCGCGTAGAGGATGGCCCCCAGCACTATCGCAAGCGGTACCGAAAAAACTGCGATCCGCAGAACGTCAAGGGCCACCGAGAGGAAATCCATCAAGTATAAATAGTCCGGATGAATAAAAAGTGTGATGTCATCGGCCCTCCAGGGCGCGCTGGAGTATTACTGGAAAATCCTGCAGCAAACCCTTCACGTAAACATTCCCGCGACGGCAGCGGTAGCTGGAGCTGAATTCCTTGGCACGGTGTTCATAGGAAAGCCCATAGCGGAGGGCATCCTGGAGCGGCTCGGCGGTAAGAACTTCAGGGCGCTGAGCCCACAAACCCAGGCAGGTTACAAGGCCATCGTCGTGGGTCTTGCCACCGTTGCAAACACTGCTTCTGCCTTTGCAGGGGGCTACGCCCCTGTTGTTGTTCCAGTAGTCACGCTCGTCGGAATTCCAGGCGCGCTGGGCGCGTGGATAGGCAGATCAGGCAGCAGGCGGCGCGCTGCACAGAAGCAGAAATCGACCGCGGCAAAAACAACCGGCATAACCCTTGACGACCTGCAGCGCGCCGCAAAAATGAGGGCTAAGCCGATAAAGGTAGAAGAAAAGCATGACGCCGAGCATAAAAAGCAGACAGGGGAGAAAAAGAAGCTCGAGACAGCAAAGAAGCCAGGGACAAAAGAGCAGCCCCCGAAACGGAAAATCTCAATTCATTTTTCCATCTCAAAGCTCCTCCCAACGCCTCAGCGCGACAAAGAGGCAGAACCACAAGGGGCATCCGCGAGAGCGGAAAAACCAAGAACAGCGGAAACTGCTGAAGTGCTTGGTGCGCCAGTTAACGAAAGGGCAGAGAAACCCGATCGCGAAGGCAAACAGGGCAAGATGGGGGAAAGGAAGCCAGTAACAGCGCAACAAAATATCGAGAAGCAGCCAAGGAGCAAGGCAAAGACCGCAAAGAGAACGCCAAACATTGGCAGCATAATTGGAGCGCTATTCGGGAAGTGGAAGCACAGCAGAGGGGAGGGCAAGAAGAAAGGAGAAGAGCGAAAAGCGGATAGAGGGCCCGCCGTGAAAATCGAGGAAATCGACACAACAAGTGAAAAGCAATCCGTTAGCATAGTGAGGGAAATCGGAAAGCGCGTAAGCCCAACCATAAGGGTGGAGGAAGTCGATCTACCCGAAAAGATGGAGAAACCGAGAGAAAAGCAAAGTAGAGAGCAAGAGGAAAAAGCGTCGGGCACAAAGGAGCCCGAAATAAACCCTGAAAAGGTAAAAAAGGTCGCTAAGATCGTTTTGGAGGAAACGGAGGAAGTGAAAAGGTTCAGGGAGCTCGTAAGGCATCTTAGGGAGGAATACCTTGGGGAAGGTAAGAAGGAAGGCAAGGCAGAGCAGCAAACAGGGATGGAAGCGCCCAAAAAGGCTGTGGAAGCAAGGTTAGAGGTTGAAAAAACCGGCGCTGAAGAGGTAGGTACGGCGAAATCCCCCGAGGGGCCCCCAGTAGCAGTGCAGCCAAGGAAAACGCCTACAGGCACCGAAAAGGGTGAAGAAAAGAAACCAGGAGCAAAAATTGGTGTGACGGCGCAGCCACAGCCGCAGGAAGCACCACGAGAAAGGGGAGCACCGCACGAGGAGGGGAAGTCGAAGCAACAGAAGGCCCTCGAACAGCTGCGGCCACTCATCACGAGAATCGCCGAGGAAGTCAAGCGCATCATTGTGGAGGAAAAGAAGAAGCAGCTGGACCGCGTCACGTGGCGGGAGGTCCGTAAGATACGCAAGGATGCGGATCAGGAGGTCCAGCAACTAATGCCCGTGATTAGCGAGGTAGCAGCGGAGTTCGGCGACGTAAGGGCCACAAAGGAGCAGGTACGGCAGCTTGCCCAGAAGGTGCTCCAGAGGGCGCGGCCAAGGAAAGCATCAGGCTCCGCAGAAAAGGAGGAGGGAAAGGGGACAGAAGGCAAGGAGGAAGAGGGCAAAGGGGCAAAGGTGGCAAAGAAAAGGAAAAAGCCCGAAGATGATGACCTCATGAGCCTATTGGGCGGAGATGAAGGCGCGGAGGACGTGGGAGAGGACGAGGATATAATGAGCCTGCTTGGGGGAGACGAGGGCGGCTCCGACGAAGACCTAGAGGACCTCTTAGGCGGGCTGTGAGGGATAAGGGATGTTAGACTACATACTCTCCAAGCTCGTGCTGCTCATCTTCCTCGTACTACTGCTCTCAGCCTTCGGCATTGTAAAGGAGGCACTCAACGGCTATTTCATCCAGCAGGCAGCTAAAAACCTTGTGGACAACATCGGGATGCGCCTCTATAAGCTGGTCACAACCGTAAATTCAACGACGGAGTCGCAGAGCATACTCCTTCCGGCATACATACAGGGGGGATCCGCCACAATGCCATACCGCCTCTACGCCTTCACGTTCCCCCAGAACGGTGCGTGCGTGGTTGCCTTCGCCATAACATCCCAGGCAAGTAACGGTACCAAGCCGCGCTTCCTCGCCCTGAAAACGGTGAACGTCCCCAAGAGCAAGGTAACGATATACTGCGAGAAAAAGGATGGGAGCACCTGCCTGGTGGCAACACCGGGGGCAGAGCATAGGACGTTCCTGAACATTACGCGCACGGTCAACCTGGACGGCAGCATAGATGTGGAGATCTGCGCATCGACGGGCACCACGGGTAGCTGCAGCGGCGGTGGGAAAACAATAAGCTGTTCGAGCTGATGGCCATGAGAAGGGGATATTCCGCGCTGGAAGACGTGCCCATGATCGTGCCCATAGCAGCATCGCTCATCCTCTTCTTCGGGGCGCTGGCGTGGGCCGTGAACACAGTCAACAGCACGAACAGCGCTGTCGATCTGGACCTCTCGCTCCTCCAGGTGGCAGATTCCTTCGCGCAGCAGGGCATCATAACCCCCGATAACTTTAAGGCAACCTGCGAGCGCGTGCGGGGGAGCCAGGAGTCCGTGTACTTCGTGGTGGTGCTCAGCGACTCGGGAACCGCTCCGCCGCCCGCGATACGAGATCTCTATAATACCATTCCAAGAAACTCATCAAAAGTGTGCACCAATGCGAGCGTACACCCGCGTCCGGGCCAGCACGTGATCGTGAGGGTCTTCCCCGTGACGTACCAGGAGCATGGAAGCGCCTGCAACAGGCTATGGTTCCTCTGGGTGGTTGTATGGCCAAAGGCATAGCAACGCTCATGGACACGATCTTCCTCATTCTCCTCTCGATGATAGCCGCATCTATCCTGTTCTACGCCGCGGGCAGTTACGGAAAAACACTCATCCAGCACAGCCAGAGCCTATTCGTGGATTACTACGTCAGACAGGCCGTCAGAACCTTTGTCAGCGTGAGCGATCCTCCAGACTGCGGATCCAGCGACTGGGACTACGCGCTGGCGAAGCTGAAGCTCGCTTACTTCAACGGGAATGGCGCCACCATTGAAAATATCCTCTCCAGCGTGGGTGAAAAGATCATGGAGCCCCTTGCCCAGAGCAGCGACTACATTATGGCCTTGGAGGTGGGGGGCAAGGTATACTACGTGTGCAGCTACTTTGGATCGAGCTCCACGACGCCGTCCACGGAAAGCGGAGAAACGACGGAGCAAGAACTAAGAAACTGGCTGAGCGCCCTCTCGCTGCACACGAAGCTATACACGTACTCCGTGCCGCTATACATCAAGGGGAAAAGCGGGACCCTTGCAGGCACGCTTCTACTGGTGGTAGCACCGGGCGGGAGCTTCGGGAGCTGCCCGTCGTAAAAATCACACGTACTTGACGCGGCAGACATTTATTTTCTGAGGGCCGCCCCTGTAGATGTAAAGGACCACGGTGGGGGGAACGGGGGAGATTTCACCATAGACCCCTTCACCATAAACCCCGGGATCTTTGTGATCTGAACCGGTGGAACCCGTGAAGAAGGGCTCCAGCGTGATGCCGGAGGTTGACATGGACGGGCAAGGGCGCTTTGAACTGCTGCTGAGCATCCAGTACGCCGCATTGGAAAAGCCCTTTATACACTGGTTAACCACACCAACGTTCACCGTGCGCCCGCCCTGGGTCTTCTGGGCCACGAGCGTGAGTATGTAGCACTGATCCATGGCCTCGCCGCAGGCGCGAAGACAGTAGGCCCCCTGCCTTTGCTGGAGGTAAATTTTAACACTATCCGCGCCGCCACAGGCGAGCTCAAGCTTCACGGCCTTGGATGTAAACTGCCCCGAGTTCGCCACCTCCGAAAGGGCAAGGGCAAGGCCATTCAAGCTCCTCTGCCACTGCTCGCTACACCGCTGCTGCACTCCGTGCATGAGGACCTGGTAAGCAATGGCTATAACGAGCACCATGGTAATTACGGACACGAGGAGCTGGAATGGTGCCTCCACACCACGCCGAGCCATCATGGACCCACCGCTGCCGCCGCCTGGGAATACATGGGCTTAATAACCCCGAAGATCAGGATCGCAGCGATTATGGCTATGACCAGAAGGTAAATGGTGCTCCACTCGCCCCCGCCACGCTCATCCATACCGAGAAGACCCATGCATAGAAAACGCAAGGGAAGAATAAAAAGGTAGGCATCAGCGAGAGAGCACAGTTACTCCGCAGGAGATGCCGTTGTCGGAACCACAGACCTTCGAACCACAGTAGACGAAGATCTTCGCCTTGTAGCGACGGGCGGTTCCCTTGTACGTTATTGTTTCGTTTGTACGATCGCACTCGAACATACTAGATTCGCCGCACAGGTTCGTCCCAGCACTCTTGATGGCATTCTGGAACGTCGTGGTAGTTGGGTTCACGCACACCGACTCGGGACTGAGACCCAACGACATGGCGATGCCCTTGACGTCGATGATCTCGCCCTGCTGAAACTCGACCTCCTGGCCGTTACCGCCGCCCGTGTCGATGTAGGACTGGATGAGCGTCTTGACGGCGTCCTTTGGATTGGTGCTGGGGGGCTTTATGATGTTCAGAACGTTCAAAAGGACCATTAGAATTGCTCCCGCCACGACAGCGGCGATCAGAAGCCTGAAAACCTCAAAAGCCTGTCCTCTTCGCATGGGCAACACCTCGCATAGATAACGGCTACGGCATATAAATGGATTACGGACTACGGACAGCTGCCGGAGATTTTGGAACTGCCCGTGGATCCACCGCCGAGGCACGGGTAAATGTTCCCTAGGCAGACCTTGGCGGGGCTACCTCCACAGACGGCGACGAGGGCACGGGCGCCGTTGGGGGAGACGACAGTGCTGCCCTTCGCATCGAGGCCGTTGCCCAGATACACGTAGATCGGAGTGCCCCGGGGAAGCCCCATCTGGCGGCAGAAGAAGCCGAGGCTATAGGTACTACCAGGGGGAAAGTAGAGGGGTTTGTCGGAATAGACGCAGTGCCCATTGCTGTTGCCCGCCTGTTGGAGGAGCTTTATGAACTGTACGTTGGATACAGAGGCGGTTTGGCTCACGACGGCCCGATACGCAGCCACCGCTGCGAGGAGGAAAGCAACGGCGAAGACTGCCCAGACGAGATAATTAAAAAGCGTGTACGCCTGCCCCTTCACCTCAACCACCCATCATACCGGATACCATGGCCATGGACCCCCACGTGGCCGCGGCGAAGAGCACAGTGGATACCACAAGGGCATAGGCGATCTTCTGGTACGCGCCGATGACGTTGGGGCCATCGTGGAGATAGACAGAGAACCATGTGAGTATTACAGCAACCTCCACGTTGTATATCGCCACCACGACCAGGAACACCCATTCAGGAAACGGCGGGCCCTGCTGCTTAGGCAGATTGTTCAGAGCGGAGAAAAACTGGGCCATCTGGCCCATTCCGGAGAGCTGCTCCGTATTCATCTGAGGTATGTTCAGCCCCGCCACGGAGGAGACGATCACCTTTTCAAGGGCAACGGTGATGCCCAGGACGAGGGGGCCCACCAGGAAGGCCATGGTCCCCATCATCATGGCGATCTCGCCGGTCTTGTTCCGTATCTGCTTGACAACCTCCTCCTCGTTCCTCATCTGTTCGGAGAGGGATGCAAGGGCTCGCGCGGCGAGTTCCGTACCCAGCTCCACTGCAGAAACGACGAGGCGCATGGCATCATTCAGCAGGCGCGAGGGCAGGTCACGCATAACCCCGAACTGCGGAGAAAAGACGGCATCGCGAAGGGGCAGCCCAAGGGACTTTACGTTGTAGGCGATTCTCCTGAACACCTCTGCAATGTGGCTCTCGGGCATGTTCTCCGAAACAGCGTCAAGTGCGCTCTCCAAGGGCTTTCCCTCACCCATGCGCGATGCGAGGACGTAAACGGCATCCTTGAACTCCGATTCGATGGTCATAACACGCTTCTGGATGCGCAGCTTGTCCCGCGTAATGGTTATGAGATAGTACGCCGCGGCAAGGGCAAGGGAAATCATAACGCCAAGGATCAATACGTACGGGGTAAGATCGACGCCCTGTGCGTAGAACTGGAGCCGATCCTGGGGCATCGATGCCATACAGGCATCCACGTTGTCGGGTGGACAAACCCCGGCAGAAACTAGGATCTTAGCGAGACTGGGATCAAGGAGCAGGTGCAGGTAATAGGAAACGCCAACTCCAATCACTGCAATGGCGAGCGCGCCTATGATTGCGTTTCTCCTCTTTCTCTCGTAGTCCTTCACGAGTCTATCGGGAATTTGAGGCGGCACGTAGGCGTTGGGCCTCTTGGACAGGATGCTCTTGGCGAAGTACCACGTGAGGAGCGGCAGGCCAACGTCGTAGCTGAGGAACATCACGATGGGGTTACCAAGGAGTCCGCCGGGCGAGAAGGCTGCAGCAACGGGAACGATGATGAACAGGAGGAGCGGGAGGAAGATACCGAGGTAGAAGAGCTGGATGGAGGGCATGTAGAGCGAGGCAGCCATCTGCACCATGCGTTCGCGGACACCGTCCACAGCCTCGCGGAGCGCGCTGTCCAAAAGGAAATAACGCTTCGCGTCGTCGGATTCAAGGAGCGACGTCCTTATACGCATGAAGGCGTGTTTGAACTCGGCGGAGAACCGACCAACGCGGTAGGCGATATGATCAAACCCCTCCTCTGCGGACCGATAGACCCCCAGCTGGAGATCCCAAAGCATCTGCCGGAGTATTCTGGCAAGAAAACCGCGTCCGTGCTCCACCGCAAAGTTTATGGCCTTTTCCAGGTTAGGGACGAGCTTCATGGAGAGGACGATATTCTCTATCACGCGCAGCGACGGCAATAGATCCCTCTGGAAGATGCTGCGGGCAAGGGAAACTGGATAAGAGTAGATGGTAAAGTACGCGCCCACACCGAGGATCACGGGGAAGATGAGGGGGAAGAGGAAGAGGGGATCGCCAAGGGAGTTCATAATGTCGTCCAGGATCGTTCCCGGAGAGGTAAAGTCCACGTAGCCCATTACCTGCCAGAGGATGGGGACGAGCACGAGCCCGAGGACGAACCCGTAAACCGCGTAGAGCTGGGCTGCAGCCATAACCTCCTCTGGGCTAAGATCCCACTCGAGAAAGGCCAGCGCATTCTTCAGTTCATCGGGTACGGAACCATTGTACTTAGTGCGCTTGGCGGCGTCCTTGCACATCTTTATGAAGCCCTCTGCCTTCTTCTGGATCTCCTCGAACTCGTCCTCGGCGGCGCTGGATTCCTTCCTGGCTGCCCGGGCGAAGAGCTCATAGATGCCCCCAAGGTGGAAGCCCCTTGGCTTGGAGCGCGCCTTGGAACCCCTGCCCTTCGCTCCTGACGTACGAGCCACACAAACACCTCACTTGCCCAGGGATGCGTTCTTCGCCTCCCGCTTGGCCAGCACATCCTTTAGCAGGGATTCATTCACCCAGTTCTTCCACTGCTCGAGCACCCAGTCGTAGTCCACGTGGCCGAACTGCTCTATGCTCTCCTCCTTGAACAGCAGGAACTTGTTGTGGGCTGGCACCGTGTACACACCCTCAAGAATCTCTGGAACGCCGTGCTGGCGCTTGAGATCAACGAGGTACTTCTTCGTAAAGGCACGGGCCTTGATCTCCGCCCAGATCTCCTCGTAGCCGATTCCACGCAGCTTCATGATCTTTGAGAAGAGGTCAGACTCCTTGATCTCGTCCTCCATGAGCTGGAGCTCGTCCTTGCTGGCATCGTAGCGCATAAGGTCCAGGAAACCGCCCTCCTCAAGGGGATCGCTCTTCCAGTGCTTGCGGACCTCCGTGATGCTTATGGTTCTCCTATGGCGCTGGAGCGAGCCGGAGAAGCGAATGGGAGCGTTCACAACAACGATATCCGTTGCCTTGAAGGACGTGGTGGGCACACCCAGGTCGTTCACCACGCGATCCCACAGGGCGTAGGCGGAGTCACCG
>JALVAT010000049.1 GCA_027011045.1 Microcaldota archaeon
GGGCAGACCGGGGAACACGGGGTATGATCTGCGTTCGCGGGCAGAGGTGAGCATATAGTACTCGTAGAGGAAGTCTGAAAGCCCCTCCAACGTATACCCCATGAGCCGGTTGTAACGAATGGATCGCTTCTTCCGGAGCCCCTCTATGATCTCGGGGTCAATATCGCCATCCTTGAGGAATCCTCTTGACTCAAGGGTAGAGAGAAGGTCCCAGAGAAGGTCAGGACGCTCCGTGAGCTTGTCCAAGGGATACCTGCGTACGATCCGCTCGTACTCCAGAACACGCTCGATGTTGGGGATTCTGCGGACCTCTGCCTCGATCTCCGGGCCCCTTTCCTCCACCGCCCGCCGCACAAGGGCAGAAAGCAACACTTCGGTGGCCGTTCTGTCCCCAAGGATGCCGGGCTGAGCAGGCTTCTCCTCCAACTCCCCCTCCAGATCAAGCTCGGTACGTGGGGGCTGAGCCCCAAGGGAGCGCATGGCATCGCGGAAAACGAGAATGGCAGTTCCGCCATAGGGCTCAAGCTGCGCCAGGTACTCTCCGCCGTAGGGCAAATATTCCAAGAGCCAGAGGCCGACACCCGTGCGCATTATGCGCTCTGCGGCACGGTTGGCAATGTACGCAGCACGAGCGCGCTCATACGTGTTCTTCCGAAGCTCGTAGGTATATCGGAGGGTACGCAACTCGGGTAAAATTTCTGCAATCTCCTCGCGATCCATTTCCGCCATCTTCTGGTTCAAAATCTCCGCAAGCTTGCCGATAGCGAAGCGAGGGTGGTTAAAGTGGAACGCAAGCATTTCCTCACGCAATTGGAGAAGCGTTTTGGCTCGGCGAACAGCGTCATTAATGGAATCAGGCGGATTGCCCACCAAATCGTCTAAATACCTCGTAACGTATTGGAGAAGCTCTGTGGCAGAGCGGAACTCAGGAAGTGCCATGGGTGTAGTGTGGGAGGGGGATTTTATAAAGGGAGCCGTGCGGAAAAATAATGCACGCATCACGGCAGGAACGCCTTTGCCTCGAGCTTGGCGGGCGTGTACTCCTTGGTAATGTAGCGGAAATACTTGGAAGACGTCGCCTCGAGCTCCATCTTGAAGCCTTCCTTTTCCATGAGGTCGAACTCGCGGATCCATTCCTTGTGCTTGAACCAGGGATACCTGCGCATCTCCTTGAGGCGTTTCCTGTCCTGGTCGTTGAGCTTGATCTTTACCTCCTTGCCGAACTTGAACTCGTGGTAGTCGCTAATGGTTAGTCCCATGAAGCGGGCATCTGGCGTGGCAAGGGTGGGCGATAGATAGGAGAGGTTGATGGAACCCTGCTTGTAGACCGAGTATATGTACCATCCCCATGGATCCGCGTCGGTCATCACGTAGACGGGTAGTTTAAACTCGTAGTGGAGTCTGTGAACGAGCCTGCGCGTGGGGCGGTCTGGCTGTCCGCTACCGGTAACGATGATACAGTTATACTTGTCCCAGAAGCGATCCTCATGGAAGCGCGTCCAAACAGCGTCCTTCTCTACCACGAGCACGAAGTCCGCATCTACACGCTTTATCTGAACCCTCTCGGGCTCCGTGATGGGAGGAATCGCCCAGCCACCCATACCCACGTTTGTACCGTCTGTCTCCACAACACGCGGGCGCCCACCATCCGGATCGGGCACGATCTCCTCTATCTCTATGGGCCCCGCAAGCTTGCCCTTTCCGCCCTTGGAGAACACGTGGAGCTGCTCCCTGACGAATCCCAGCATGGTCTCAAGGTCCTCAATTGCCTTGTCCGACTCGCGCTGATCGTCCACGGTATTCTCCTTCGTTCCCGGAATCGTATGCTTTATCCTGTAGTACACGTCACGGAGCGAGGTCGTAATGCCCTCCTCAACGAGGTCCTTGATGGCGGAGGCGACGAGCGCCGTCTGAAGGAACTTCTTGGCGTGACCCACGTTCAGGAACTCTCTGCGGGCCATGCGGTCGCCAAGCTGTATCAATCCCTGCTCCTCGTCAAAGTATACGTTCGAGAAGGACCTCACGGGAAGTTCCATGTAAACCCTACGTTCCTTCTCAGCGTTCTCAATGATTTTACGAGCCCACTCCTTGAGCTTCTGAAGAACAGCCTGATCCGTCTTCCTTAGCTTTGAGTAGAAGTCCTCCATTACTCAGCCCCCGCTCCAATCTTCTCCTCAAGCTCCTTAAGCCTCCTGTAACGATCCTCCAGGGCAGACTTCAAGATCTGATGGATCCTCTGTTCATCCTCGTCGAGTATACGCGCCAGAGCAGTGGAAAGTTCCGGTAAGTAGTGCTCCAGGATGCGCTTCTTTGCAAGGAGCTCCCGCATCTGGGATACCTTTAAAGTATACTCGCGGATCTTACGCCCCGCTTCCATAAGGGCCGCACGGATCTCGTTGTACACCTCTGGAATATCCGCAATGGCCTGCTTGCCCGCTGAAACGTACGGAATGTGTGTAGAAACGACGTTAACGAAGATGACTACGTTGGCGTCCTGCAGGGAAGAAATACCGTAGCGCTTCCAGCCCACAGAATTTACGGCCTGCGTAATAGCACAGGCTCCCTGCTCAAAGAGGAGGGGCGATCTGTTGGCGTAGCGCATGAGCTCAAATCCCTTGACGTCGCCATCCATGGCTACGCCCACTTCCACGAGGAAGGGAATACCGCCGGAATACACCTTGGGCTTGCGCGTAACGGCAGCCACGTACCGGGGCTTCAGGTTCTCGCGGAGCGAGGTCTTGATCTGCTCGGCGCCAATAGACACGAGAACGTCCGTTGAAGGGGATCGGAACTTCATCTGCTTCAGTGCGTTAACGATACGCTCCGCCTCTGCCCACTGAAGATCAGCAGGGTTCTTCTCAAGAAGATCCCTGCCAACGAGCTTCTCCAGCTCCTGAATGGACTTTGTACCAACGGCCTCGAGCTCCGTACGGAGCATGGAGGAGACCTTGCGCGCCTTGGTAACGTAGTGTGCCAGCGTCATGAGGTCGTCCACGGTAATTCCAAGGGGGTGGGGCTTACCCACCTTGTCCATGCGCACAACTTCGAAGGAAGTGCGGTACCAAACTGTTTTCTTCCCGTCGGGTTCTACAAGGGTGATCTGGGCGTGGGGGTTGGCGAGCGCGGTCCTGCGCACGTACTCATAGGCGGAGTATTTCGACCGATTGTATAGAACCTCGCGCATCTCCGCAGTTACCTCTGTACCCCTCCAGTTGCCGGGATAGCTGCGCTGGTTCTTCACAATGGGCTCGTTGCGCTTTACGTCGATCATAACGTCCATTTCGTAGATGGTACCGTCACCCCGGCTCGTTTTCACGTGCACGGGCTTTCCCGTAGTCATCTGGGCAAACATGGTAACGCCCGCGGCACCGATCCCCTGCTGGCCACGGGTGGGGATCATGCGGTGGAACTTTGTGCCAGCGAGCAGCTTTCCAAAAACACGGGGAACTATGTCCGGGGGAATGCCGGGGCCGTTATCGCGCACCTTAAGCACGTAGTGATCGCCAGATATGTTCGTTATTTCGATGTAAAGCTCCGGCAGAATCCCAGCCTCTTCACACGC
Source organism: Microcaldota archaeon (assembly GCA_027011045.1). Classification (GTDB taxonomy): domain Archaea; phylum Iainarchaeota; class Iainarchaeia; order JAADDC01; family JAADDC01; genus SZUA-1452. The sequence continues at coordinate 3,563 of JALVAT010000049.1, forward strand.
ATCCAGGGAGTTCGAAACGTACTCGTGAACCGCCGTGGTAAGGGATCGTATCCTGCTCGAGAACCCGAGCATCTGCTTGTTCTTCTTGAAGAACTCCGCCACGGAATGCTCCTTGAACTCGGCGAACATGTCCTTTTTTGCCATGCAGAGACCTCCAAGGAACCCCTGCAGGATAAGGAAGCATCAAAGATCTTAAAAAGGATCGGGAACCGTAAAAATTACGGCATTTCTATCCCAAGATCCATGAGGAGCTTTCTTACCCTGCGCTTGCGGCGGTTTGCTTCCAGTTCCTGGAATACAACATTATGAGGGCTCCCATCGCCTACAAGGCGTTCAATAGCGTGCTTCGCAAGGTCTATGCCCTCCTCATCGCCTATAATGGAAACGGTGTTGCCCTTAACGCGAATGCTCGTATCGGTGAGCGCTTCGAGCTTCCTGCGGGCAGAACCCTCCCTCCCAATGATCCTGGCACGCTGCCGGCGCAGAGCGGAGCGGGATCGCCCAACCAAGTCCCGGAGATCGATCACCTCGAGATACTGGTCATCGGAGAAAAGGCGCATGGCGGTCCTATCGTCAAAGCCCCGTCCAATTGCACGGATCACGTTAATGGCGTTGTAAAAGTTCTCGAGGAGCGTTTCCTTCTTCCCAACAATCTCAACCTCGCCCGTTTCGGAGTCTACGCGAATTTCGACGTCCGCTGCGCGCTCAATCTTCTTCCTCGTACGTCCCTTCTTCCCAATGACTGCTCCGATCCTGTCCCTGGGCACACGCACCACTTGGCGCATCTGGAACTCCACATCGCCTACGTCTGCGCCTATGCGCTCATCCTGCTCCCTGTTCACATCTTCTTCCATTGCGCTCCCCTCTCCTTGAGTATGGAGACAAGCTCATTAAAGCTGTATTCCCTGCCGAGGCTGGCAAGAATACCCCGGAGGCGATCCATATCCCTCCGGAAGAACTCCACGGAAAGCGGATGGTCCCAGGGGACAGATTGGCCCATATCTATGATCACAGGGCCCCTGTCGGAAACGAGAATGTTGTACTCGGAAAGATCGGCGTGGACAAGACCTGCCCCGAAGTAGAGGCGCCCAGCCGAGTCGAGCAAGCTCTCAGCAAAGCCCTCCGGATCCTCAAGTTCCGCGGATCGGAGAAGGGGGGCAGGAGCACCATCCTTTGTGATGAGTTCCATTACAAGGACGTTTCCGCGCACGGCAAAGGGCACCGGGACGGATACACCGTGCCGATATGCAGTATCGAGGTTTTTGAACTCCTTGCGGGTCCAGAGATCGACGAGATGCCTGCGATCCCTGCGAAGGCGACCGAACCGCGGATCCCCCTCAATGTACTTCCGCAGGTGGCGAAACTCCGAGGTCTCCACGCGGTAGAGCTTGACCGCAAGGGGGTTGCCCCGGGGATCCATCGCCTCGAAGACGTTTGCCTCCTTTCCCGTGGAGATTACGCGGAGCAGCCGTCCAATAACGCGGCGCTCCATGAGTTTGTAAATATTCCTCAGGGTAAGGACGTCGAAAACTTCATTGCGAACCTTGCGCATTTCCGCGTCGCGTTCGCCGTTTTCCCAGCGGGCAATGAGTTCTTCAACGCGGCGCGGGTCGTACATCAGAAGATCATCCCCAGATAGGGCTCAAGGTTCTTCAGATAACCTTCCTTCTTGAGCTTCTCCACCTCAACGGGGGAATACTTGTACAGCACGTCGCACTTGTCCTTCTCCCACTCCCAGAGCTTCACTAGGATAACGTCGCCTACGCGTATCCACATCCTGCGCCTGAAACGACCTGGAATGCGGGCGAGGCGTTCCTTGCCGTCGTCGCAGATCACCTTCAGGTGAGGGCCGCCCACCTTCATGTCCACTACGGCAAACATCTCTTCCTCTTCGCGCTTGGGCAGCCGAATACGCGAAACGTCAATCTCCTGGGGCTGCTCCTGTACCTTTTTCTTGGGCATATGAAAAACCTGGTGCAAACCGTTTAAATGCCCAAACGGTAGATGTTCAGGTGAGGGACACCCTGGAACCGCTTCACGAAACGCCAATCAGCAATACCTAGCTCGACCGCCACGGAAATGGCCCGCTCCCCGACGAGTGCTATGATGTCCGCCTCTGTGAGTAGCCTGCGCAGCTCATCTCCGTCAATGAGGCGCTCTCCATAATATTCCCGGGTGACGCGAAGCACAGCTTGGCCCTCGCGGTACGTCCTGCCCAGATGCTCCTCGTCGCACGCGGAAAGAAGAAGGGTAGACTGGTGACGCACGGTGCGCGCCCAGAACACGGTATCACAGCTCCGGAATGGGCGAAACTGCACCGCACGCCTCGCACTTCAGCATCCTGACGCCACGCATCTCAATAAAGTGCGTATCCGGCTTTCCACAAACGGGGCACAGCACGAAGGTCTTTACGTACTGCTCCACCTTGCGCTGAACCGTGGCGGGACCAAAGCGGCCCTTAAGGCGGATGGCGCTGCCCTCTATGGCGCCCGTGGTACCCAGTTCCTTCGTCATAAACTTGAAGAAGTGGTTCATATCGCGCCTGAGCTGCTGGCAGATCTGTGCGGCGTTCTTAATGAGTGTTGACTTACCGTGAATTTCAACAATGGCATGGGGCATCTCAAAACGGGCTGGCGCCTTTGCTTGCTCAGGAAGCAGCTCGTACAGCCTGTTGAGCAGGAATTCATACTCGAGCTCCTTGGGCAGAGTTACCATTCATCTCCCTCCAGATCTATTGTTTCGACGGTCTCGAGCTCCTCATCCTCTGATTCGGGGGCTGTTGCAGGGGCTTCCAACCGGGGAGCCGTGGAAACGGGTGGAAGCTCCGCCTGCGCCGGTGGTGAAAGGGTGAAACGAAGGGCGTCGAGACGCCTCACCAACTCTTCAATGGGATCCACCATCTTTAAAGCCTCACCGGCCACGGAGACCTCGCCATCGCGCTCCCTCAGTCGCCCCACAACAAAAACAGTGTCACCAACCTCCACGGACTCAGCGCGGGGCGGATACGGCGGGAAGAAGACAACGGCTATTGTTCCAGTAAAGTCGTCGAGAACGAGGCGCAGGTAGTTTTCCCCCACGATTTTATGGACGACAACACCCCACACACCCACGCGCTTCACAGATACGCCGTTGGGTAGCCGAAAATACTGCACGCCATCCCGCGTATGGGGGGTAACATCCTGTAGAAGACGAAGGGGAACGCGATAGGCAACATTACGCATGAAAGAATATGAACCACGATGCATAAAAAGGAGAAATCCCTATTCCCTGCATGAAGATAAACGGTGCCAGAGCTCGGATCGTTCTGAACGCAAAGGCTGCACCCACCATCGAGGTGGAGCTTAACGTATCGGGTCATTGGGCAAGGGCTTCGGTTCCTGCGGGTACCTCCGCGGGGAAACACGAGGTTAAGCCGTGGCCCCCTGCGGACAACATAGATCTGGCCGTGTCCAAGGCGAAGCGCATCCTGGAGAACGAAGTCTTCCCGGAAATCCTTCAAGGGGACTGGGAGCCCAGAGAAGTGGACGAATTCCTTGAGCAGCTGGATGGCACGCCGGACTTCAGGAAAATAGGGGGCAACACGGCGCTCGCCGTCTCCATAGCGGCCATGAAGGCCTTCTCATGGGACGCTGGGATACCGTGGTACCAGGCGGTGGCAAACGCCTACGGGTTTAAATCCGGCCCAGTAAAGCCATTGGAGAACTTCATCGGCGGAGGCGCCCACGGCGGGCACACGGACATACAGGAGTTTCTCGTCGCGGTAAAGGGCACAAACATGGCAGAAATGGTCCACACGCTTTCCTGGGCGTACCGACAGACTAAGGAACTCCTAAAGAGGGCGGATCCACACTTCGTGGGGGCCCTGACCCTGGAGAGTGCCTTTGTCACGGAGCTCGGGACGGAGGACATACTAAACATACTCTCAGCGATACGTACGGGCCTGGAGGAGCTGGGATACGAGGTAGTGCTCGGTGTGGACGTGGCGGCGGCGGAGCTATGGGACGGAAAAAGGTACGTCTGGAAATCGGAAGGCGTGGAGCGTACAACGGAGGAACAGCTGCAGTACATACGGGAGCTCGCCACGGAGCACAAGCTGGGCTACATTGAGGATCCCTTCCACGACGACGACTTTGAGAGCTTCAAGCGGCTTCAGGCGAGCGTGGACGCCGTTGTGGTGGGGGACGACCTATTCGTGACGGACGAGCACAGGCTGCAGGAGGGGATCGGCGGCGCACTCATCAAGTACAACCAGAGGGGAACGCTCCTCAGGACGGTCAGAACGGTGAAGCGTGCGAGGGAACTCGGCATGACCGTAACGGTGTCACACCGCTCCGGAGAAACGGACGACCCGTTCTTGGCCCACTTTGCCGTGGGCGTTGGGGCGGACTTCGCAAAGATCGGCGCTGCGGGCATAAGAACCGTGAAGCTCAATGAGCTGATAAGGATAAGCGAGGAGCTGGAGAGGTAATTACCTGAGCTCCTCACCACCCTGCCTTCTTTTCTTCCTGTAGCGCTGCCAGAGGTGCAAGGCGGACAGCGCGCGCATGGCGTCCTCAGGGGCATCGTAGGCTGGAATTCCAGCCTCATTGAGGAGTTCTACTGCGCGCGCGCTCTTTTCCCCACCGACCATAGCCACAACAAGGGGTTTCTTGCCCTTATACTCGCGCTTTATCGCCTCTGCCAGCTCCTCGGGGTCACATACAGCAGTTTCACAGTATAGAAGTGCTATGGAGTCCACGGTATCCTTATCCTCTGCCATGCGGAGCGCTTGGACGTACTGCTCGACTGTGGCACCCCCCGTGATGTCAATGGGGTTCTTGTAGGAGCCGAAGGGAGGCATCACGGCCTTGAAGTCCTTCAGATCCTCGCCAGAGTAAAGGTTGATGCCCTCTGCCTCAGCAGCATCCGTTGCGAGGACGCCTATACCACCGCCGTTGGTTATGATGACCGTACGATCTCCCTTGGGCATGGGGAGATCGGCAAGGGCACGGGCAACCACGAAGGCGTCCCTGTAGTTTCTGGCACGGATAACGCCGATCTGCTTGAAAACCCCGTCGTAAACGAGGTCGCTACCGGCAAGGGATCCCGTGTGCGAAGAGGCAGCCATCGCGCCGCGCTTGCTACGGCCCGCCTTGATCACAACAACGGGCTTCGGGCAGGAACGGACCGCATCCATGAAGGCGCGGCCGTTGTGAACGCCCTCCATGTAGATAACAATGACGTCCGTATTGGGATCCTCCGCGAAGAAGCGAATAAGATCCTCATCCGATATGTCCGCCTTGTTACCCACGGAAACGACCGCCGAAAGTCCGAGACCAGCGGTCTGCGTCCAGCCCATGAGCGCAATGCCCAAAGCCCCAGACTGGGAGATTAGCGCTATGTTGCCCCGGCGAACCTTGGAGGGGCCAAAGGTAGCGTTCAGATTTGCAGGGAGGTACGCGATGCCGAATATGTTCGGGCCGAGGACACGCATGCCGTAGCGCTGGGCGATCTCCACAATCCTTTGCTCCAACAGGATGTTGCCCACCTCCTTGAAACCAGAGGAGATAATGGCCACCGCCTTGACACCCTTCTGACCGCACTCCTCCAGCACGTCGGGGACGATCTGTGCAGGAACTGCAATCACGGCAAGATCAACGGGGCCGGGAACCTCGGTAATTCTGCGATAGACCTTCAGCCCAAGGATTTCACCGCCCTTTGGGTTCACGGGGTAGACCTTACCCTGATAACCGCCGCTGAGGATATTGTTAAGGATCTTGTAGCCGATCTTCTCGGGGTTGTGGGACGCTCCGATCACAGCAACGCTCCGCGGACGGAAGAGAAACTCAAGCTCTGCCATGGTGGTAATTGGGGGGTTACCCGTTAAAAGGGAGCTGGAACAGGGATGCAAGGAAGCACCACATCATTTATACACTACCAAGCCCAAGTAGTAACGATGTTCGTTCTAGTGCGGGATAGGAGGACCGGGGAGCACAGGATACACTACGCGCCCCACGAGCGTACGGTGGTCCTTGACGACGGCACCATCGTCTACAGGGAGGGAAACGTGGTCATCGCGCAGACGGATCGCGACAAGTTCACCATCGAGGCGCCCGGGAGCCTGAACTTCGTGGACAGGGAGATAAAATTCATCCCCTTCAACGCAGTTATCGGTGGAACGGACAACGCGATAGAACTCCTTGAGGAGATAGAACGCGCCGCCTTCAGGGAAGAAATGCCCGAGAACCAAAGGAAGCTCCTGAGGCTCTATGGCGCGCTCATAGGTCTTGAAATTGCAAGAACGGTACCCAAGACAATCCAAGAAACGGTCCTTCTGACAACATCGAGGCTTTCGGGCATCCCCCTGCAGAAACTGGTTTCCGAGACGGACGAAATACGGGAGAAAATAGCAAGGGAGCTCGAAGAGATGCTCCACAAGCAGCCGGAGCTTGCAGAAGCTATCCTTTCCGCCCACTGAAAGCCCGGTTGAGTAGCTCGGACGCTAATTTTTCCACGTAGTCCGCGTTGGGGTAGAGGCGCCTTATGAGGTACTTCGTCATGTGGGGCAGCATCTCCGGCGGCCCCTGGACGTAGGCAACCATGGGGGTGAGACGCAGTACCGGCGCACCCTGCTGGATCTGGAGCGTGGGGTACTTGGTGGACACAAGGGTGCACGCAGTGGGTGTGAGCACATTTGCATCCTCGTTCCCCTCCACGGGCCGGTTGACCTCATAGACGGTCTGCCAGCAGTTACCCTCCTGGATCACCTGAAAGTACACGGCCTTCCGGGCGAATATGAAAACCTGGAGGGCGTAGAGCGCTGAATACACCGCGGGCTGGGGATCGGAAAAGGGGTAGACGATACGGACGACCACCGCGTTGCTGTCCGCCACGGCAACGTACCACGCAGGGTCGTCGTAGAACTTGAACTCCTTGGGCTGCGAAGCGCTGAAGTAGTGCAAGTATGCGAGAACCGAAACGGCGAAGATGAAGACAATTGCGATGACGTACCGCTCATTGACACGTAGGTCCATCGATTAGCTCTGGAACGGGAATCGCTTTAAACGGGCATCAAAATTCGACAACAAGAAACAGAAAGAGAAAGGAAGGGATTCAACCCCTTCACTGGACGTTCTGCTCCAGGAACTGGATGAACTCCTGGGCAGCCTTCCTGGTGTCGGCGGCGGTCCAACCGGCAACCAGGATGACGTCGCTGCCGTTGAGGGAGTACTTGTTCACGATCTCCTTGTCCTTCTCGAGCTCACTCTTGATCTCTGGGTACTGCTTCACGAGCTCGGCAGCCACGGCGTTGGCGTTCCAACCGCCAACCACGATGAGGTTGCCGCTGGGCACGCTCTTGTCGTCAACCACGAACCCGATGGGGTTCAGGTTGCCGACCTTCTCGTAGTACTCACCGCTGGGCACAGTGGCACCGCAGGAGATCTTCACGACGTTGACGTCGTACTCACCGATCTTGACGGTCTGACCGGCCTTGGCGGTGATCACGTTGCTGCCCATGCTGACGCTCTCTGGGACACCCACGAAGATCTGGGCCTTCTCAGGAGCGATGGGCACAACGATCTTGGCCTTGTCAGCGCCCTCGATCTCCACATAGGTGCCGTCGTTGAGCCACCAGTTCTCGGGGTAGGAGTTGTCAGACTCGTAGTCGAGCTTCTGGCCTGCAGCGTCAATCTGGTAGTCCCTGAAGTCGAGCTCGACGTCCTTCTGGTCGAAGGGCACGGTGATGGCTGCGCCGCTGATCTCGGTCACAGTCCAGTATGTGGGCACACCAGAGTCGGCGTTCACGTCGCCAACGATCTTGTAGGGCGTGTCCTCAGAGACGATAGCTACGCCGTTGCCGGCGAAGGAGACCTTGATGTCCTTGAAGTCAGAGACTGCATCGTTGTCAGCGTTGTTGTCGGCACTGACACCAGTGGCGTCGAACTGCACGTAGACGTTGTACTCGATGCCGGTCTGTGGGTCAGTCACGGGCACCACTACACTGAAGTCAGCAGCACCCGTGGCGCCCTCGTCACCCTCGACGATGTGGACAGGTTGGGGCACAGACGAATACTCATAGGTACCGTCGTTGCCAAGGTCAAACTTCACGGTAATGGTCGCGTCTGCGTAGTAGGTCGCACCATCGTTGTAGTCGTTGAAGTCGCCAACCTCAACAACGACCTTGGCGTCCTTGCCATCGATGAGGCCATAGACGGTACCAGAGCCCTTGTTGGCACCATCCGTGATCGCGGCGTCAGTGATCTCCTTGTAGATCAGGGACTGGTGTGTCGCACCGTCCTTGTCGATGAAGCTGATGTACTTGCCGTCAAAGGTCACAGTCTTGGTGGGCTTGCTCTCGAAGCCAAGGAAGGTCACACCGTAGCCAGCGGTGCCGATGTACTTGAAGGTCTCACCAACGCCGATGCCGGTGTCGAAGGTCAGGTAGTCATCGTTCTCGTCGCCGGCGTAGTAGACCTTAAACACGATGTCGTTCTGGTCGTCGGTGTTCCACTCGATGTACCAGCCCTTGTAGTTGTCAAGCTCCTTGGCATCTCCCTTGTGCAGGACGAGCTTGTCAGCCCTGAGCTCGAGCTTTGCGAACTTCTCGGTGGTACCGGCGAAGACCGTGTCCACCTTGATGCTGTCCTCAAGGGTACCGTCGAAGTCCGTGTACTCACCAGCCTTCACGACGTCAGAGGCAACCACGTTGCCCTGGGAGTCGATAAGCTGCAGGTATGCGGTTTGGTTGTCGGGGTCGATGTCTACAACCTTGATCTTGTAGCCCTCAAACTCAACCTCGCTACCCACTGGAACGACCTTGGTCTCCTGGTAGGACACCAATGTCATGGTGTTTGCGTTCAGGTCGACGTTCGTAACCTCGTACTTGATGCCGAGGAGGTCCACGTAGAAGTTCTTAAGCTGGTAGGACTCGTCATCCTTGAGCTCGTCGCCAAAGACACCAGAGATCACGTACTCATAGGCCATGTCGCCAGTGTATGTCTTGAGGCGGATTGCAGCCTTGTCAGTGTCGCTAACCTGGGCCTCAACTGCGTCGAGGCCAACGATGAGCTGCTCAGAGTACTTGCCAGAACCGTCCTTCCACTCGCCAGCAGCAGAGTCGTAGTACTTGAAGGACAGGTCCTTGTTGTCGGCGAGGGTAGGCACCTTAACGCTCGTGTAGGTACCGTTGAAGTCCAGGTTGCCTGCAGCAAGGTCCACAGACCTAGCGTCCGTATAGCCCTGACCACCAACAACGACCTGGCCAGGCACGGCGAGCTGGACCTCGCCATCAGAACCGCCGCAAGAAGCCTCTGCCTTCTTGTAGGCGAGCTGCGCAATGGCTGCAGCTATGTTCGCAGCAGCGACAACGTCGCTACCGATGGCGTTGTAGCCCACAACAATGTGGGAATCGAGGTACCAAGTCCTGTCTGTTGGAAGTGCATCCGTGTGCACCATGGCGGCTGCGAAGGGTGCGGCAACAACAGCAGCAGCCACACCGAGGGCCGCCAGCTTTCCAACCTTTATGCTCTTCATCTTGCATCACCTTGGGTTTTCCCCTATCATAGTAGGGGCTAAACCCCTCGATCACTAAGAGTGATTTGCTGTTTAAATAGCTTACCTTAACAGGCCAACACGCAAAAGGAATACGGGAAGGGGAATTTGTCCCTCGGAAGAAGGCACTCCGACAATCGCCGTGGATATGCAAGAATTTTTCACAAAAAACACCCGGGAAATGGAGAAGCAAAAAAGAAGGTTACGCGCCGCCAGCGCGAGCCTGCTTCTTGAGGCGGCGCGTTATGCGACCTGCAAGAACGTTTCTCACATATTTGGAAGGACGAACACCGAGCGCATCGAGAACACGCTTGTTGTGTTCAAAATCGGGCTTGAAGAGGTCACCATACTTCTCGAGCAGCTCGTCAACCTTCCTCCTGAGTCGCTTTGAGAGTGCCTTACCCATGAATCACACCCCTTTGAGCTCCGTATGCCCATCTGGATACTCCACAACGACTACGAAGGGCAAAACGTGGGCCTCAAACTCCAGACGCGCCAGATCAAAGGGATCCGAAACGCTTGCAGGCGGATCCACTAGGGGCGGCGCGCCGTAGGCGAGCTGAAGCGCACGTGCAGAAAGTACTCTAGCCCTTTCAAACCGTGTGAGCATATGGGAACATTGGCGTACAAACTACTATAAAGCTTGGGCCTGCGGTGGCGCAGGCGAAGGCCCAGTAGCAGAGACCTCCGCCCCACATCACCGAGAACCCTTGTGGTCAAAAGAAGTTGTGACACCCCCTCAGCGAGCTCGTGCAACGCCATAAGATAGTTGTGGGCACTCTGAGCGGCAATGCTGGTAGAATACTCCATACTCTTGGGCAGAATGGAGTAGTAACGGGCGGCAGCGCGGAGTATCCACAGTATCTGCTGAAGAAACGGGCTCTCCCGCGGTGGACGATAGTGGAGTTCTGTTGGCGTCCACTCATCCTCCAGACCGAAGAGAAGCGCCTCTCCGTAAAGCAATTCACTCCCGGCGTACGTACCCCTGGAGGCGGGAAGCGGAGTATCACCACGTCCGTAATCGGCGTCCGGTGCCACCCGCAGGTGGGAAAGGGTTGAAAAAACATCGCGAAGACTCCACTCCAAAGAAGTGCTCCTACGGGCAGCGCGTCCAAGGGAAACATGTACACGAGCAAGGTACGCAGCGTTCTCGAGAAATACAACTGCCGGATTTGTATAGTAACGCTCCCTTAGAATTGAACGCATGGCATTCTCTGGTGTTTGAGCGGGGGGCAGCCCTACGGGGACGTAGCCTCCCAGCTCGTGCCCATACGTAATGCCTCTCTTTAGGAGGAACTGGCGGGTAGGCGGAATGAGCAGTACGGAATCCGTTATCCGTGACGCCTTGCGATACACCTTGAAGAGCTCCTCGAGGGGAGCGAAGACCTCTACGGCATGGGGATGCAGGAGGAAGGGCAAATCTAGGTCCAAAATGGAAAAGATGGGGGGCGGAAGGAGTATGGACGGCGTAAAGGGATACTCCCGCACCTCGCCCTTCGTGCCGAGGAGCAGGATCCTGCCGTCTGCATACTCCACTTCGGCGACGATCACACAAAGTGGAGGGGCTGCCAGTATTTAAAACATTGGAAAGGGGTCTTTTCCGATAATCCGATGGCTTTTATATTATTGGAAACGACGATTATCAACATGAGGGCGTACGTACTCCTGCGCCTCCGCGGGGGCAACGAGAGGGCTGCAGTGGAATTCCTGCGCAGCGTACCCTACGTGAAAATGGCAGACGTCGTCTACGGCGAGTACGACGTGGCGTTCGTCGCGGAGGTTCAAAGCACAAGGGAACTAACTGATCTCGTTCACGGGGACCTAAGGAGGCGCTTCGATATTGAACGGAGTTCTACCTTGATTGCGGTGGAGGATTCATAGATCCTCCACCACATCCTCAACGTCCCTTAGTTGCTGCTCAAAATCCTTGGCCATTTCAACGATGTTCTTCTCAAACTTGGACTTCTGGGACCGCCTACGGCGCACCTTTATGAAGACGGGGAACTCCACCGCCTCCCCCACGATGAGCGCCTCACCGGGTCGGAGAGTTGTGATCATATCCGCGCTCCTCTTATCGATGCCCTCGGAGGACTCCTCCACGTGCTTAAGGTCGTAGGGGTTCGTTATGCGGAGGATTATATGTGTATTACACTGGGAGAGCGCCGTGGAAGACAGCTTAACGGGGCGCTGCGAAATGAGGCAGAGTCCCAGACCAAACTTGCGGCCTTCCCTCGCAATGGTCTCTATAATAGGCCTCGCGGGCACGTCGCCGCGTGACGTATCCGATGGCACAAAGTTGTGCGCCTCCTCAACGATCAGCAGGGTGGGCGGTATTGCGTTCCTGCGGCGCAGGTCAAAGAGCCGCCTGGCGAAGTAGGAAACGACGATCTGGCGCACCGTGGAATCCACAGTCTTGGAGAGATCGAAGACCACAAGCCTTCCCGGACGAACCACCCGCGTTATGGGGGGAGATTCCACTGCGGAGAAGAGCCCAGTGGACTCAAGGTTCCTCAGCCAAGAGATAAGGGCCCCACGGGTACCCTGATGCGTGATATCGCGCTCCGCCCGTTCAATAATGTCCTTCAGGTCGTAGGGACCAGCACCCGCCTCCATATCCTTCCTAAGGCTTGCAATAACCTTTTCCAACTCTCTACGCTGGGCGCCACTCATCTGGGGCAGTAGGAAGTTAAAATCGCCCGCCGTCAACTCGGGAACGGGAATCTTCACGTTGCGCACATCCACAACCGTTGTCCTGTCCGAATAATCCTCGTAATCGCCGCCTGTCACGGGCTCCCCGAAGCCCACGTACTCCCCGTGGACGTCGAAAACCACAACAGCTATTCTACCCTGCTCGGGCCTGCGGTCCAGGAGCTCCTCAATGATGACGCTCGTCGTGTAGGACTTTCCCGCGCCGGACATGGCAAGGATTGCAAAGTGCTTCTGAACGAGGCGAGAAAGATCCAAAACAACCGGAACGTCGTGAAACTGCAGGGTACCCAAGCGAAGGCCTTCGTCCGCAAATCCGAGGGCATCCTTCAGGTGCTCTGGCGGCGGAGAGTACACCGTGGCTCCGGGAGAGGGGGGCAACGTGGGTCGTAGCTTCGACCCATCGGGGGCATAAACGATCATGGGCCTCGCAACGCCAACAAGGAACTCCCACTCACGCACGGGGAAATTTTCCTCCATGCTTGAGCGCAATTCATACTCCCTAACGATTTCGGGCTGGCCAAAGTAGCGGTTGGTCTTTATGACGTCCTCAACAAGTGCGAGCATCCTTCCCTGGGGTGAATCGATCTCCACGTACTGTCCCTGATGAACAACGCCGTCAGTGACCACGAAATCCACGCGACGCGGCGAGGGACTTTCCTCGGTCGAGATCACAACTCCGATTTTAACAGGCTCCATTGCCACCACCTAAAAGGGTTTGTTGGCTCCGCGCATGCGGAAAAAGTTATACATCGCCCCCAGTCTACGGTCCAGGAGCTCCTTGTAGTATGAGAGACTCTGTTTGACAAGGCGGGCGCGGATATCTGCTTCAAGGAGGAAGGGGGGAATTGTGTACATCCGGTTAACCTGCGAGAGGGGTAGGAGCACCTCTGCAATGCGTTCGCCAAGCCGCGGATCCTCAGAGTAAAACTCAACGCGGAAGGGCCTGTCAAGGTCAGATGCCTTCAGGAAAAACACCCACACGTGCGCTGCCAGATCCGTTCCCAGATCCTTCAGCGTTGCCTGATCCTCCGGCTTATCGGCGTAGGGAATCGGGCGGGTCATCTCACCAACTTCCATGGCGTAGTGAAGCCAAGAAGCGTCACGATACGGAGGAGCGCCAAGATAAGTGGAGAGGCGGCTCCCCTTGGAGTCCTTGACAACGCCCGCGAGCACTACACCGCGCTCTTTGGCTGTGGCGAAGAGCTGCCTGTAAAGGTCTATAACCCGCCGGTAGAGGCGCTTAAGCTCTGAATCCCCACCCCTCGGCTTATCCACCAGCTGCGGCAGTATAGAACCATCCAGGAAGAGCATGTCAAGATCCGTATTCCGCAGAAAATCTACAGCCGTACCGATCTCCACGAGCAAGCGCGTCAAGGAGCGTAACGGGCCAACGTTTTCCTCTTCAAGGGGCATGTCGTAGGGGAAAAAGCGCGGAGGCGGGGATGGGGAAGGATAGTAGTCCACGGAAGCGAGATGGCCAGCACCATACGTGTACCGCACGCCCACGGCGCGAACCGCTATGAGCTCAAAGCCCATATACTCGTAGGCTAGAAGGCCGCCGTCCACAGCACCAAAACGACCTGAAGGAACCACGGGATTTATTTTTAGGAAGAAATCAGGGTTCTGTCGGCGAAGTGCAAGTGCTTCCTCCCTCCGCTGGGTTTCGCGAGAAAGGATGCGCTGGGCTATACGCTCGACCTCTTCGATCACGAAGTAAACGGGGAGTGTGAGTATTTAATATTGCGCAGGGGTGCTTTCCGGTAAAGCAAGTAAAGCCCTTTGCACAACTTCCATTCGTGGACATGCCAAAACCCATAGAAGGAGAACCAGCCGCCGTGCTCGGAAGGACGCTCTTCATAGCAGATCTACACATTGGCATAGAACGGGAGTACTGGCGAGCTGGAGTGCGGGCCAGCGGACTATCAAAGCTAACAGAAAGGGCGGTAGAACTGGTGCTGGAAAAGGTAAAACCCAAGAGAATCGTGGTGGTAGGAGACCTGAAGCACAACATCCCCGATTTCACGAGGAGGGAAGCGCTGGAAGTCCAAGGGGTTGCCGAGCTCATGGCGAGCCAGGGGGAGCTTCTTATCGTAAAGGGGAACCACGACGGAGACATAGAGAAAATTATACCATGGGCCACGGTGTTACCAGCGCAGGGTGCCGTGGTCGACAAGATACTGGCAATCCACGGTCACGCAAGGCCGGGGGAGATAG
>JALVAT010000050.1 GCA_027011045.1 Microcaldota archaeon
CAGCTGCACGCTGGGGGGCACCACCGCCAGCTCGAAGTCTGCGTCGCCCACCTTGTACTCCGTTCCGCCTTCCGTGCGTACCGATACGTTCGCCTCCGCGCTCACGTGGGCATAGCCGATGTCTGTGGCCACCAGCGCATCAGAGGGAACGTCTACCTTCACGGAAACGGTCTGCTCACCGCCGCTCGGTGCGGATTCAAGGTCCATCTTTTTATCCTCGAGGATGTAGCCGCCCGCGGGGTTCGTGATGCTCAGCTTAACGTAGCCACCCGTTGTCCTGGGCGGGAGGACGATGCGCAGTTCGAGCTCCGCCGTTGAACCTGCCGGTATTGCTGCGTAGGACTCGTTATCGATCTTGATGGCTGCCGGCACGATCTTGGGCACGTCCACGGGCCTGAATATGCGGAAGGTCTTCTTCACGTCGGACTTAACCGTCCCCAGGCTCCTGTTTGCGGGGAGGTAGTTATCCGATGTGATGACTGCGTTGTATTCCCCATCCAGCACGCCCTCGAAGGTGTAGCACCCGTCCTTGCCAGTGGTGCCCGTGTAGGAAGAAACGCTGCTCACCAGCTCTATGTTGGCGTTCTCCACGGGCTTCCCACTGTCGTAGTCCCGCACACAGACGGTAACCCGGTTCTTGTGCTCCACCACGGGGTATACCCTTTCCACCGACTTAACGGGGATGTGCTTTCCCTCCGCCGTGGTGGTGTAGAAGGTTATCTGCACGGTCACGCTGTCCCCGTAGGGCACTATCCTGTCCACCCAGCTACCGTTCACCACGCCGCTGTCCGTCTTCTCCTTGCCGTCCTTGTCCGTGTAGGTGATCTTCGCCTCTATGTAGTCGGCGTACTTTCCGCTTGCCGTCACGGTGATCTTCGTGGTGTATCCCTTGAAGAGCGCGGGAACCGTGCCAGTCTCACCCTGGATGCCGAGCTCCTCAGCGTTCACCTCTCCGGACGGGCTGATGTTCACGGACCAGTTTGCCAGCAGCTTCCCCACGTTGTAGTACTTGACGTACTGCTGGGCAATCTTGCCCTCCTGGTCCTTGAGGGTTGCCACGAGCATCAGGGGCTGGTCCGCGGGGAATTCGTTCATGTCCAGCGTTCCCGTGGCGAGGTTTGCAGCCCCCGCGTTGACTGGAATGAGGGACACGTCCTTTCCGTCTGCCTTGAGCTCCACGGTGTAGTCCGCGTTGCCCTCACAGCTCCCGTAGTAGACGTTCACCGTGTACTTCTGCTCGGTTATGAGCACGTTGCCCTCTGAAGCCCCCGGGACGTCGATCCTCATTGCGGTTCTCCCGTTGCCACACACCAGGAGGACGGGGGCGAGGGGGATCTGCACCTGCTGCTCCGTGTTCTTTTCCTCCGTCCCCTGCGCCGACACGATCGTGTACTTGAGGGTGATGTTCACCGCGGCGCTACCAATCCCCGGAGCAACTGTGAGGGGCACGTTGACGGCAACGGTGCTGCCCTTTCCTCCCCCGAGGTCCTTGGTGTACGTCGTCCCGTTCCCCAGCTGAACCCCTGCTATGCCCTCGGAGCTAACCACGAGCTTCTCGTCCTTGACGTTGCGGGGCACGTAGACGTATATCCTCATCTGCACGGTCTTTCCCGCCACGGGGGCGACGATGGGCATACCGTTGTAGAAGTAGGAGATCCTTGCGATGCTTGGGGGCGCGTCTGCGGGGAAGAGCCTCGGATAGTATGTGAAGTCCTTGAGCACGGTGATGCTATCGTTGAACTGGCCGTAGCCCGGTGCGGTTACGGACACGCTGTGCTGTCCAGGGGATACCTGCGAGAACACCGCACAGCCATTCTTTATTTCCGCATTTTCATCGTCTAGCATAACGGATCCAGAGGTAATCTTTGCCCCTGAGATCCCGTTGAGCGGGCAGACCTTTACGGTAACGCTCTTTGGCTTGTTCTCCTCCTGCGCGGGCGCCTGGCCCGTTATCTCCGTCACGGCGCCGCTGTCCGTTGCCGCGGGGTTTTCCACGTATTTGCCCGTTGCAAGGTCCACGTTGACCTCCGTGGGGCCCGTAACGTTAATGCTCTTCGTCACTACGTAGTTGTTGTATTCCCCATCCAGCCCAATGGCCTTCACGATGTACCTACCTGCCGGGACGTTGGTGAATGTGACCATCTGCTTTGTTCCCACGGGCTGCGTCTTCAGCTCGGCGATCTTGGCACCGTTGTCGTGGCGGAGGATCACGAGCGCGCGGTAAGGCTGGCCGTTTGCCGTGACGCTCACAGTTACGGGGTAGCCCTTCCCTTCGGGGTTCTGCGGCTGGTCCGAGGGGTACACGGTGATCGTGAGGGGTGCGTTGGGCGGGAAGCTCCCGCTCACCTGCTTTGTTACCGGGCTGTAGTCACCACCGCTAACCACGACGTTCATCTCTGCATCCTTCGGGACGTTTGCACAGAAGACGTCGTTGATCGGGTCGTACTGGAAGAGGGCAGTTCCCTGCACGCCCGTGCTACTCGACACGTACTTTCCCAGGACGGTTATGCCATCGGGCACCTTGCCCGTCTCGTAGTCCAGGGGGCGCACACAGACCTCCTTTGTTCCAGCCCCCTCGTAGTGGAGCGTCACCACGGCACTCGTCCCGGAGATCGGGTAGTTGTCCACGGGTTTGAACCCATTCTTCGTTATCGTGACGGAGTACGGCCCCGGAGGGACGTTGTAGAAAACGGCGGTTCCGTTTTCATCGGTCATGACCGGAGCGGGCGATAGCGAGAGCCCATCTGGCCCCTTCAGGACCACGGCGGCTCCCGGGACTGGGTTGCCGTCCTGATCTACCACTTGGACGAATACGGTGTAGCTGGAGCTTCCGGCACTTGGCAGAGCCCATATGAGGACGCTACCAAGGATCAGGAATAGCACCGCTAGAAATGCTGGGAACGGAGGGATTCCGTGGTCTTCAAGCCAGTCGTGGACCTTGTACGCTGGCACGTTGTGCTCGTCGAGCCAGTCAAGCATTGTGTAGAACGCGTCCTCCATTTTCTTGTATATGCCTACCGCCCACTCCGGGACCGATACTCCTGCCATGTTCAAAGAACGCACTTAGAAGTATTTATGCCTTATCCTCCCTGCAGTTCCGGGCGTTTCTTGCCGCCGTCCACCGAAGGAGCACCCAGTACGTCAGCAGAACGACGATGTAACCCCCCACTCTGAAGAGCACCGTGTGGAGCAGGGGGTCTGGATGATACGCGAGAATGGCAATTCGCAGGACGTTGTAGAGCTCCACCATGGCCGTCCCCACAATGATGGGGCCCATTGTTATCCGGAGCCTGCTCTTAAGGGGGCAGCCCTTTGTCTCCGGCCAAACAGTCCACCATAGCGCCGCCGCGAGTAGGAATACCTCGTCCAGCGCCGTGCACTCCCAGCTTATCTTGAAGTTGTTCGGTAGCACCCTGTAGAGCAGCGCCTGGAGCGTTTCCGTTATGTACCCCCGCGCGGGCATCGTGACGATCTCCAGAAGAAGCAGGGTAAGCACTACTCGAGCGGTAAACTGGATGGGGTCCTTGGATGGTTCCCTTGCCATGAAGCCCACCGCCGGGGCAAATGCATATATACATCTGTGGCTTTTTGAATGCGTGGGCAACGACTACGAGGTCCGTGACATCGGTGGCAAGAAGCAGCTTCGTATCGACGCGAGGGCCTGGAAGTGGGGCGCCTCCGTCGCAGAGTACCCCGAGGTCATGCGCAGGGTTGTTGAGATCCTCATGGACGTGGACGCTGACACCATCGTAATATCAGACGTCTACGATCACATCTACGACGAAAAGCAGACGCGCATGCTCCGTGAGATTGCAGAAGTCGCCCGCAAGTTTGATCAGCTTGGCTTCTGGAGTTTCTCCGCGGTTGAAAAGTTTGGTGAGGACTGTTCTGAGGCTCTTGGTAATGCTGGTGCCCTCGTGGTAAAGATAACCCACGATCTCTGGCTCTCCGATCCCGTGGCCGCCTACCTCAAGCTCCTCGCCACCATAAAGCAGTACACGGAGCGCTACAAGGCAGCTCCTGAAAACTACAAGGAGTGCTACAAGAAGTTCCTGCGGCTGCTCGGTGTTATAAAGACCCTTATGGAGGCAACGAAGCTCATATCCTCCGCCAGATCCTACATGGTTCGCCTCCACAAGATTCCCAAGGACAGAACGTTCTACTCCCTGGTCTTCCAGCCCCAGATTAAACCGTCGTTCCTCGGATCCAGGCTCATCACCGCGGGCGACGAGAACCTCACGATTCTGGACCAGTACACCGTGGACGACGCGGAAATAATCATCTACAAGCATCCCGACCACGTGGAGCCCCTGTACTACGTGTATCTCCCCGAGTACTCCCTTCCCCCCGACCAGTACTTCATCATGGAGAAGGCAAAGGAGCTCATTGCAAAGTACGCTCCGAAGCGCGCGGTACTATCCCAGAACGTCCCCGCACGCAAGCAGTTCCTTCGCCTCTACGAGAATACCATTCGCGATGTCGCCAAGCAGATGGACGTTAAGCTCTCGCCGAAGACCGTTTCCCTGCTTGCCCGCATCCTTGCAAGGCACACCGTGGGCTACGGCGTCCTCGAGATCCTGCTCCTGGACAAGCGCATAACGGATATTTACGTGGACGCGCCCCTCGGCTCGAAGCCCATATATCTCGTTCACTCCGAATACGGCCAGTGCCAGACGAACATTGTCTTTTCTGAGGAAGAGGCGCGTTCCCTCGTGTCAAAGCTCCGTGCAATGAGCGGCAGGCCCTTTGACGAGGCGCACCCCGTTCTTGACTACGACCTACCCGATATGTACGCCCGTGTTGCCGTCATCGGCCCGCCCCTCTCGCCCGACGGCATAGCCTTTGCCTTCCGCCTCCACAAGCCCACCCCCTGGACGCTTCCGCAGTTCATAGATCGGAAGATGCTCAACCCCCTGGCGGCTGGCATGCTCTCCTTCTTTATAGACGCGCAGACGACCATGCTCATCGCCGGTTCCCGCGGCGCTGGCAAGACCTCCTTAATGACGTCTCTCATCCTCGAAATCCCGCAGAACCAGAGGATCCTTACCCAGGAGGATACCCTGGAGATCCCCGTGCCCGAGATCAAGCGCCTTGGGTTTAACATACAGCGCCTGAAGACGAGGAGCCCCATTGGTGGCGGTTCTTCCGGCGAGCTTCCCCCGGAGGACGCCCTCAGAACAGCCCTGCGACTGGGCGATTCCGCCATCGTTATTGGTGAGGTGCGTTCCAAGGAGGCCAAGGTTCTCTACGAGGCCATGCGCGTGGGCGCCGCTGGGAACGTTGTCATGGGCACCATCCACGGTGACTCCGCCTACGCGCTGTGGGATCGCGTGGTGAACGACCTGGGTGTGCCCACCACGTCCTTCAAGGCAACGGATATCGTTGTTGTGAACGCTCCCATTCGCTTCTCCGGCTCACTCCAGCGCAATAGGAGAACCATAAGCATCACGGAGGTCCGCAAGCACTGGAAGAGCGATCCCCTTGAGG
>JALVAT010000051.1 GCA_027011045.1 Microcaldota archaeon
CTTCAATCCCAGCGCGTTTCTACAGGCATCCGGCTTCATGGCATCCCTGGCAATCCTTATGATCATGTTCCAGACGGGATTGACCCTCGACATAAAGAGGGTGCTTGTGGAGGTCCCCAAGAGCTTCGCGTACGCCACAATTCACTACACGCTCACCGCCGCAATAACAGCAGTGGTTGCCCACATTATCCTGGGCTGGAGCTGGCTGTTTTCCTGGATGTTGGGCTTTCTGCTTGGGGGAACGAGCGCCGCGGTAGTAATCCCATTGGCGTCGAGAATAGGGCTGAACAAGGAAGAAGTGGATCTCGTGGAGCTAGAATCAACAATAACAAACGTGTACAACCTCGTTCTTGTGATGGCGCTCGCTCAGTTCGTTGTAGCGGCATCCACAGACTGGAAAGCTCCGATATCCTCAATCCTCTCGGCATTCTCCATAGCAATCGTTGTGGGTGCGGTCTTTGGCTATCTCTGGGCGGAGCTCTTCCACAGAATTGAACGGGCAAAGTTCTCCTACATGGTAACCTTCGCGGTAACTCTTCTTCTCTACGCCTTTGTCGAGGCCTTTGGTGGCAATGGGGCCCTCGCCGTGCTCGTGTTCGGTGTCGTGATGGCAAACCACAAGGCAATCTCCGCCGTGCGCTTGGCCAGCGTTTACCAGCTCCACAGCGAGATCACGTTCTTCATAAGGGTGTTCTTCTTCGTTCTCCTCGGCGTGATATTCCAGCCCACCTTGGACATAAAGGTCTGGGCCCTAGCAATAACGATTTCTGCAGCGTCCTATTTCGCACGCCTCTACGCAGGCAAAAAACTGGGCCTGGAACACCCGCACGAGGTGGCCATCCTCCTCCCAAGGGGATTGGGTGCCGCCGTAATATCTGCCCTGCTCCTACAGATGTTTGACAGCACAGTTTACGAGTCATTCGCCGCCACGATGATGCAAGTGACGTCAATCACGATACTGTGGACGAACGTCCTCGCATCAATCCTCGTATACCTTTCAATGAAGCAAAGGGTAAAAAGCGTGGAAGAACAGGCAGAGAACGTAGCCGCGGCGAGCGCCGCATAGAACTGTATCTTGGAGTTTGAAGTGGGCCCGCGGGGATTCGAACCCCGGACCTGCGGCTTAGAAGGCCGCCGCCATATCCAGACTAGGCTACGGGCCCAGGCCAGCTTCTCTGGCGACTCGGAGTTCCTCCGAGCGCGCCTGACGGAGTCAGTGCGCCGCGCGAGCGCGGCCCTGGGGCTTTCAGCCCCAAACCCACAACCTACGCGAGGACGGCTCGCTTGCGCTCGACCCCATACTCAACTGGTTGTGCGTGCGGCCGAAGTGCCGCACCCGCGTCAGCTGGGACTGTGTCCCAGTGCGCCCGACGAAGTCGGTGCGCAGCGCCGGCCGATGTGGCGGCCGCTCGGTTGACGTGAGTGTGCATGGGGCTTGCAGCCCCATACCCAACCGGATGTGTGGTCGGTTGCTTGCAACCGGCCTCGCGTCAGCGTCAACCGATGTGGCGGTTGCGCGGTTGATGCAAAAACACAATGTTCAGGGAATAATTTAAAGGGCTAAGAGGGTTACCCATCGGGGGAGCCACCGCCCTGCGCAGCCTGCAGAGCCATCATCACGACGATTCCACGCACATCATAGGGAAGCAGATCCTTTACGGTAATGCTGAAGCGCGTTAGGAAGGAAAATGCCTTCTTCTGCTTCCTCGCGAAGAGGTCGGTATCGTCACCGGGAAACTCACGATAAATGACTATGAACGAGCCCAAATCGCCGTATTTAATCACGGTTATGAAGAACTCTTCCCATCTGAAGTGCCACTCGCTAACAGGGAATTCTCCGAGGGGCTGATATCCCAGATCCTGTAGCTTGTATATGAGGCGATCCTTTGGACCGGTTTCAACCACATCCTCCTTCTGATCCCGCAGATCCTGCCCATAATGAACGAGGACGGCACGCTCGTCGTGTTCGCCAAAGACCCTTACGCCATACAGATCTGGAGCACCGTAGGCACCGGCAGGGATGAAAAGCAATGTCTCGACGTACTGCTGAGCACCCTTTGGGATCACGGATGGATCGTTTCGGAGCTCCATAAGGGCTACACGAAGATCCCTTAGGGGAGCAACGAGCTTTACGCGCACGCTTATAATTACAGTGTAGCCATATAA
Organism: Microcaldota archaeon; assembly: GCA_027011045.1. GTDB lineage: Archaea > Iainarchaeota > Iainarchaeia > JAADDC01 > JAADDC01 > SZUA-1452. The sequence goes on from JALVAT010000051.1 coordinate 2,167, forward strand.
ATGCATGGTGAAGTACGAGGACTTTGCGAAGCTGGACATCCGCGTGGCACAGATAAAGAAGGTAGAGGATATTCCGGGCAGCAGGAAGCTCTACAAGCTTACGATAGACCTCGGGGAGGAGGAGAGAACCCTTGTTGCTGGATTGAAGGGCATATACTCGCCGGAGGAGCTAGAGGGAAGAAAGATCATTGTGCTGGCAAACCTCGAGCCGAAGAAGATGATGGGGGTAACGTCACAGGGCATGCTCCTCGCGGCTGACGACGGTGAAAACGTGGCGCTCCTCATGCCAGACCCTGAGCACAGCGTGAGGGTGGGGGCTAAAGTTCGCTGAGAACCCGTACCTGGAGTTTCCACAGATACTTCATTATTTTTACGTAGATCCAGGAAAAGACCGCCACACCGGCCCAGTCAAAGAGGTCCCCCGCCCGAAAGAAGTAGTTTTTCCAACGGTTCAGCCAATTAACCACGATAACGATGTAAAAGAAAACGGCGGCGACGATGAAAAGGAAGCCCACCAACACCTTATAGCCCCTGCCAACGGAGGAACGGCGCCGTGGATGGGTGATGGGCCTACTGCTCCTCACCCTCGCGCACCTCCACACGCTTCTGAGACTTGTACATCTCTATGACCTCGTCAACGGTGGTGGCATCCTCCGGGCCCTTATCGGAGCGTATCCAGCCCACGATACGCGGGAATCGGAGGGCATAACCGCGCTCGCCATCCCACCCCGCAGTGTGGTTCGGACTGCGGGTGATCTCGTCCGCTGCAACGGTAATCACGTATTTCGGCTCCACCCAAACGTCCGGTTCGATCTTAGAGACTACGCGGGCGGGCTTGTGGGGTAGAGCAATCTCGTCGAGGAGCTTCTTCATCTCCCTCAGCTGCTCCTCGGTAAAGCCCGACCCCACCTTTGCGATTGTCTTGAACAGATCTTCTTTCTTATCATAGACCGCTACGAGGATCCCTCCAAGCCCGAACTGAGAGCGCTTACCGCGCCCCTTGTAATAACCGACGATCACAACGTCTAGAGTGTCAGAAAGCTCGCCACGATACGATCTCTTCAGCTTTATCCACGCCCACTTGCGAGCGCCTGCAATGTAGGGAGCCTTCAAGTCCTTGGCAACAATCCCCTCAAGACCGCGCTCCACACACGATTCGAAGAAATCCTCAAGCTCCTTTGCCGTGGAAACGATGACCCGCTCCGATAGATCGAGCACATCACCACGCTTTATCCTATCCTCGAGGATCTTGCGGCGCTCCTCGTAGGGTTTGCCCGTTAGATCCTCGCCGTTCAGGTACATGATATCGAAGGCGAAGAGCCGGAGCGGATACTCTTCGGAGGCTTCCTTTATGCCGTACTTCCTCTTGCGCTGGATGGTAACCTGAAACGGGTAGAACTCGCCCGTCTCCTCGTTGTATGCAATCGCCTCGCCCTCGAAGATCGCTTCCTCAGCATCAAATTGCTTCAGGGTACCCTCTATGAGCTCCGGGAACATGTCTGTCATGTTTTCAAGGCGCCTGGAGAAGATCCACACCTTGTTGCCCTTTTTGTGGATCTGGCAGCGGAAACCATCGTACTTGGCCTCTGCGGCACACGTGCCGAGGCGAGCGATGATCTCTTCGGCGGACTGAGCGCGCTGGGCGAGGGCGGGTCGTATTGGAATGCCCACCACGATCTTGAAATTCTCAATGGCTTCGGGGCCGCCCTCGAAGAGCCTTCGGGCAACGTAACCGAGGTCAGAACACAGGTTGTATGCTCTCTCCAGCTTCTCCCGGAAGTCTCGGTTGCCAGTCTTCGCAAGCGCCAGGGCCTCGAGGATTGTAGCGTCTCCAACACCAAGGCGTAGCTTGCCAAGGGGAATACGCACTATGTAGCGCGCCTCCAGGGGCTTGGCATCGTTCAGCAGATCCACGAGGAGGCGGAGCTTGAGATCCTGGGAGCCAGAGCCGGAAGCGGTGGCAATCCTGTAGAAGTTGTTGTAAACACGCTCCACGGTAAGGGGCTGCGAAAAGAGAGTCATCTGCTTCTTTCCACTGCACAGGCGCTCGGCAACAAGCCCAAGATCGCCAAGCTCCTTGTAAAGGGCCTCTACCTCTGAAAGATCTGCACCATACGCCTGGGAAATGGCCCGCATCGCAAGCTTCTCACCAATACCGAGCTCGATGCCCGTATAGGGAGCAGCAACCCTTCCCTGGAGTAGGTAAACGATCATATGAACGTTCTCCGCAGTGGCTTCGGAAAATATCTTTGCGAGGATGTTGATCATTTCGAGACGGGAGCTGGTGGCCTCCAGCTGACGGAAACCAGAGGCAAGACGTTCGAAGGGATACGCCATGCAAGAAAATGGGCGGCCAGGGATAAAAGGGTTTTGTTACCCCCGAGCCGTGGTTTCGGATCCGGCGCACGTTTATATTACTTGAAAGTGTGTTCTTCTCATGCCGAAGGAGATTGGAGAAGTCGTAAGAGCCGTGGCAAAGCTATGGATCGACGCCGGAAAAAACGTAAGTGCTGAAGAGCTTCGGAAATGGATGCAACCCCATGTCGAAACGCTCGACGCAATCCTCGGAGACAAATCGTCCGTGGAGCTCCTCAAAAAGCTCGTTACGGATGCGTTCCCCGACGGAGAGTGGCAGGGCCCGGTTGCCCTTAACCAAATCATATACATAGGCAAGCTGGGGGAAGATCCGAGCAGGGCAAAGGAACTCCTCTCCGCATTCCTCTCTGTATGGGAGAAGCAGCCCGTAAACCTGTCTGCGATCATCGTATCGTGGAGAAACGAGGTCATCCGGTCGAGGGTAGATCCTCTTGTAGTGCTCGAGACGCTCAGCTTCGACCCATCCCGGCCGTCATACTTCTCGCCCGAGATGTCCGCCCGAAGCGAGGACTTCTTCCTGAACGTGCTAAAGGACGAGATGGGTGTTGACGTGGATGAGCTGACGGATGCGGTGGAGAAGATCGTCGGTAGCGAGCACGTAGGGACATTCTTTAGGCTCGTGGATGTGGATGCGCCGCTGGCGCCGGAGGCGTTCGTGGAGCGAGTGGAGAGGGCCGTGGAGGTCCTCGCGGCGGCGAAGGAGCAGGGCGTCGACGTCTCT
>JALVAT010000052.1 GCA_027011045.1 Microcaldota archaeon
ACCCAACCGGTTGTGCGTGCGGCCGAAGTGCCGCACCCGCGTCAGCTGGGACTGTGTCCCAGTGCGCCCGACGAAGTCGGTGCGCAGCGCCGGCCCACCAACCCAAACAATAATCATTCCAAGACGGCTTTAAAATACTTCTTCCCCGATACTTGCATGAAGCTGGGCAGAAGAGAGTACATCATTCTTCTCGCAGCGGTTCTGCTCCTCGGACTGGGGGCACGCATATATCTGGAGAAGTACACATACATCTTCGGCTTTGACTCGTACTGGTTCGCCAGAATGGCATCCTACGTGGTGAAGCTCGGTCATATTCCGTCGCACGATCCCCTCGCATTCAGAGGGTTCCCGCCGCCGCCCATCAAGTGGGAACTCTCCATGTACTACCCTGGCTGGCTCTACCTGCTCTTCTTCGGTCACCAGTATGTAATTCCAAACATGCTCACTGTGTTCAAGTGGTTGTCAGCCAGCTTCGGCGCCATTGGATCCGTGATCATTGGGCTCGTCGGCTGGGTGATCGGAGGTCCAGTAGCTGGCATCCTAACGGGGTTCTTCGCAGCAACGAACCCAGGGTACGCGTACAGAACGCTCTCTGGATTCTATGAGGACGACGCCACGTACTTTATGATCGCCCTTGTCGTGCTCTTCATGATACTGGCGTACAGGGCAAAGGACTGGAAGAAGCGCGCGGGATGGCTTGCAGCGGCGTCCATAACCGCACTAGTGGAGGCAATCTCCTGGAACGCGTTTATGATACTGCCGTACAGCGCCATCGCATTCCTCGGAATGTTCATCGTCTACAAGCTGGCGCTGGTGGGGGCAAAATACGGGCAGGAGTTCATCAAGAAGAACGAGCTCGCCACGCTCATAGGGGTTTCACTCGTTCTGGCGTTCGTCGGATACTTCGTGCTCCACGGGCTGGCGCTAAGGGAGGGTGGCGATGCGCTGGATCTGACGGCGCGGGTATCCCCCACAACGATGTATACCCTTGGCTATAACGTGCTCGCCGTGATTGGGTGGGCACTCTTCGCAGCCTTTGGCACGCTCTACTTCTACAACAGGGATAGAAAATACGGGACGTACGCCCTGGCAGCACTCCTGCTGGCGCTCCTGGGCACGTATCTAGAGGGAGCATCCACCATAAAGGTGCGATTCACCCTTGCGGATGGTACGGAACAGACCATAACCATGTCAGGTAGGGGCTTCCTGCCAGCACTCCTCGGGGGTGCGCTGGCCACCATCGTCATGCAGCTCGCGGGTGTGATCGCCGCATTCGTGGTAATGGACATCAAGGAGGGGAAGAAGCGCCTGTGGACCGCGGACGACTGGTGGTTGCTGGCCGTGGTCTTTGTCCCGCTCCTCGTTGCCACACTCTCCGGCCCGATAAACGGATACGACTGGTATCGGCCGGTAATCCACACGATTATGAAGAACATCAACCCGCCGAACCCAGCGTCCGCTCAGGGGACAGCGCCGGGTCAGACGAACATTCAGCCATATAAGGGCTTCATAGAGCCGCTGACCAGTGGCATCTCCGCCGTGCTCATAGGGGAGAACACGTACGGATTTATGAACTGGCCCGCAAAGTACGGCATACTCTTCCTCCTGCTCTTTGTCTCGCTTCCCGCGCTAGCTGCGCTGGTGCCAAGGCACAAAGACGTGCTCTTCATCATAGGTTGGCTCGCGCTTACTTGGTGGGCTGCATGGTACCAGCTGAAGTACTGCTACTACCTGGGAATCCCCATAGCCATCGCAACCGGCGTGCTAACGGCACGGGCGCTGGAGGAAGCTAAGCGCGCCAAGGAGGAATGGATAAAGGTTGCCGCAGTGGTAGTAGTCACCCTCATCGGGCTCTCCATGGTTAGCACTACGATATACCACGAGGTTACCCGCGTGCCCACGCTCATAAACAACCAGGAATACCTCGAAATGAAGGCATACGGAGCGAGCAGCGCACAGGACTACATCGATCTCTTCCAGTGGATAAACAACAACACTCCACCCGACGCAAATCTACTGAACTGGTGGAACATCGGGCACTGGCTCACGTTCTTCACAAACAGGGGCGTCTTCACGGACAACACGAACTACTACTACCGGGCAGACGTGGAGGCTGCCCGGTTCTTCCTGGGCGATGTGAACACGGCATACGCGATCGCCACGAAGTACAAGATGAACTACGTGATCGGGAGCAGGGACATATTCCTCGGAGCACGGAGCCTCGCCCTCTACGCGCTTGATACAAAGGACCTAAGGGACCCGAGGCTCAACAACTACAGCGTGTACTTCGCGAGTTGCCAGGAGACGAGTATACCCACTATAGGAACGAGGTATGTCTGTACCGCCCCCACTGGTGAAATCATCGCCACGCTAACGCCGCAGAACTGGGAAAAGATCCCAGTACTATCCATGACGACGTGGAGAGATAGCAACGACGCCACAAAGCTCAAAATCGGTAACACGGAGTTCGTAGTGTACAAGGTGCCCGCAGGCAAGACGCAGAACGGCATAATCTGGCAGCTATGGCTCCTTACACCGACAATGAACGACTCTATAATATTCAGAATGCTAATAGGAGCACCAACGCCAGGGTTCACGCCAGAGTGGCGCTCCAAGGACGGCAGGATCTTCGTATACAAGGTGGACTACGGCAAGGGGGCGTAACACCCCTCTAATTTTCTCCCATTTTCAAATAGAGCAGCTACCCGAAGGTGCAAGGGAAAATAGAAGAAGATGGTGGGACAGTAGGGATTCAGTTTTGGTTGTCGACCTTAGAAGAGTGCTTCGCGTGGCGCGAGCCGCGCTTACGGCGTCCAAGGGCACGCTTGCGCGCGCGCGTCTTGTGCTTGCGGTCATCGGTAACGATCTTCCTGCGCCAGTCAGCAAAGGAAATACCGCGGTGCTTAGCACAGGAAATACAGGCGTAGAGCTTCTGAACACCAAAACCAACGTACTGCACATCTACATCGTCCGGGAGGAACGCGGGCTTTCGATAGAATGGTACTGCCTTGTCCTTGGGAATCCGTCTACCGCAGAACGCACAGGTGACGTAGGTGATCTTGCTCATAGCAAACCCTCCTTACTTAAACGAATAAAAAGACCTGCACACGTTTTTTAAACGTGGTATCCTGGCGCACCGTTCGGATTATTCCCTTTAGACGCACGGGCAATTGGCTCATCGGGGCTGCGCTCCAGGAGGACGATACGGGCAAACGGCGCGTGAAAGTTTTTAAAGGGAGAATAAAGGAAAATGGAACGCATAGCGTCGTTTACAAGGGCAAGGAGCTCCGATTCTCCATGACGCAAAGGCTAAACGTTTCCAGCAAGCGCTACTGGCGCTGGTTAAAGACGCAGATCGATACAATCGTCAACGCATACCTGGAAGAAGGCGAAGCGGAAGAGGGGGACGAGGAGGTTGCCCAAACAATCCTCGACTGGCTGGGAGAGTTTCAGGGAGAAAACGCTTGAGAGGTACCGTGAGGCCCTGAATGCGGGGGCCGTAGACCCTCCCATAGTGCCGCTGCTCGAAATCATCAACGCAAATTCGGACTACGTGACCACGTCCTCCTGCTCAGGAAGGATAGTCCTCCTGGCAACGGGGAAGAGTGAAAAGAAGGGAGAGAGCTTCTTCTACCGCAAGTGGCACAGACCCGTTATGGCTGATGAAGTTTGGACGGCAATAATGAACTTTAGCGGAAAGATGAGGCTATGGTTCAAGGTGGATCCCTTTATACTTCACGTCTCCGCCCGCAGCGTGGATGCTGCAGAGCTGCTAATACGCGCGGCAAGGGTTGCTGGCATAAAGATAGCGGGGATCATATCCATAGACAGGCACAGGGCGGTAGTGGAGCTCAGGGGCATAGACAACATGGCGCTACCTGTGTGGGACGGGCGCGTTCTCATATCGCGGGATTACGGGGAGTACATCGTAAGAGAGGCGAACAGGAAAATAACTAGGAATATAGGGCGCCTGGAACGCCTGGCAAGGGAGTTAGAAACCGTGCTGTAGTGACAAGTGGTGCACGCGTTTAAAAGGAAGCAAATACGATTTTTTACGTGAAGCCCATAGACGGTGCATTTCTCGGCACGGTGCTCATCCTCGGTGGGTACCTCCTCGGCAGGGGCCTCGAGTTTCTGGGGCTTCTTCCGCAGATCGGATATGTGCTCGCGGGGACCGCCCTTGGGTTTGCAACGGGGGCACCCTTCGTTGTAAGGATATTCGCGCCGCTCGTGGGATTCTTGCTGTTTTACCTGGGTTACGTAGCCTCTGAGAGAAGACTAACTGCTGCTCCGTTCCAGTTGATCCTCGTGCAGCCCGCGAGAACCATCGTAGGCACCGCGATCTTTTTCCCGTTCTTCTTCCTGTTAACAGGGCACGTGGGAACTTCCTTTGCACTGGCAGTTCTCATGTCTACCTCTTCCGCACTCGTACTTAAGTGGGGCAAAAACACGTCGTACGGCAGGGTAGAACAGTCAATTCTGGCTATGGATGCCCTCATAACCGCAATCGCAATCGTGGCGCTCACGGAGGGGGGAAATCCCCTGGCAATAGCAGTTCTCGTTGGCGTCTACGCACTAATGATCCTTGTACCGAACCCCACGGCAAACATCATTACGCTGGTTGCCCTCTACGCGATCGCAGAGCTCACGAAGACGTGGAGCCTCCTGGCATGGCCCTTTGTGTTTCTACTGGGGGTGTTCATTCACCACGCCGTGAGCAGACACCACACCATTGACGAAATAGCCATGGAAATCCTGCCAGCCCTCGTACTGCTGGGAATAGGGGCAAGCATCGCGCTGGTGGACGCGACCACGCCACTATGGGCGATAATACTCCTCATCCTAAGCGGGATCCAGAACTTCATCACCCTCGTGATTCTTGGGCCGGCCTTGGCAATATCACCCAAGAGCGGGGCGCATATCGCAATACGAACCCTCGGACCCTCTGAGGGAGCCGTGTTCGCCGCCGCAATACTTGGGCTTCCGCAGATGGCCGCAGCAATTGCCCTATTCTATTTGGTGGCGCTGCTCGTAGAATCGGGGGCAAAAACAGAGAAGGATGCGGATAAACTCATGTCCATAGTTCTCGGTGGACTTTGGAAGAAGATAGAGGCCCTTGAGCTCGAATACCTGCCCATTATGGTGAGGAAGCACATCCTCTTCTCGGAGGCATACGTGAAGCACGTGCGCCCCCGTCTCATGGCGCTGATC
>JALVAT010000053.1 GCA_027011045.1 Microcaldota archaeon
CTCGATGATATCCTTTACAATGCTTGCTTCGATCGATCTCGCTCTTTCAACGAGCTCCTCGATTTTCTTCTGCCGCTTCAGCCATTCCGCCATGCCCATAATAGTCTCCCGGTTTATGCCCCTTGTCCCTTTGCCCCTCTCTGCAAAGCTGAGGATCTGCTCGTCGCTCAGCCCCCTTCTGAACTTTGGAACGGGCTTGACGAACCGTTCTTGCTCCTCACGCAGCTTATTGATCAGTTCCTTCGTCTCTAGCAGTTCCTTGTACTTTGGGTGTGCCTCCATCCTTGCCTGGAGCGTTGTTTCGAGCAGAGCCCTGTTAACGCGTGCCGGGTTGCCAACTCGTACGACGTTTGCCCTCCCGTAGAGCCGTTCCACGAGGTTATCCACCGCCACGTTCGTTTCCGCGGTTGCAAGTACCCTTTGACCCCTCTTTACGAGCTGGAGTATGAGTTCCGTCAGAGCCGTTGTTTTTCCCGTTCCAAAGGGCCCGTGGATGAGGAAGAAGTCCCTTGCCCCCAGCGCCCGTGAGATCGCCCGGCGCTTGCTTTCATCCAGCCGTTTGTCCTCTGGAACGAACTCCACCTCCTTTACGGGGTTTGGGCGCCTTTTTCCCAGCGCCAGCTCGAGGGCTTGCCTGCTCTTTCCCGGTAGCTTTTCGAGGATTTCGATCCAGCGCTTGAAGGTCGTGTCATCTGCGTAGAGATCGATCCTCGCCCGTCTTTTTGCCCAAGCCGGCAGCACCGGGAGGCTGACGTCGATGAACCTCCTCCCCACTCTGATCACTGTTCCCACAAGGTCTGAGCGCAGCGGATCGCCCCTGGAAACGACTACAACGTCCCCTGGCTTGATGTCCGTCTTTATTTCCTGCTTTCTGCCGAACCTGACGATTATTTGATCGAAGATTTCCCCGATTTTCTTTCCACGAACTCCGTTGATTGCTCTGCCCCGCCGTTCTCGCTCTTCTGCCGATAAAATTCGCATTTCCCTACGCATTGCTTCGATCTCTGCTCTGCGCTCTGCTTTTACTGCCCTTATGAGTTCCTGGACGAGTTTTTCTACCACGTTTAACAATACTTTCGCATGTTCTCTTATATCGTGGAGTTCGTTCCCTATCGTGAGGGCAAGGTGGAGCTTCTCGTTCCGGACCCGAATCGATCCTGGCAGAGTGCCGACGTTCCCGTGTTTTTGAATCCCCGTGCTGCCCGCGTTAATCGCGATGTTTCCGTTCTCGCTCTCTCCGTCCTGAAGCCGAAGGACGTTCTTGATGGTATGGCGGCTACGGGAATCCGTGGTGTTCGCTACTTTGTTGAATCAGGGATTCCCGAGGTCGTTTTCAACGATGTGAACCCCACTGCGATCCAACTCGCACGTCGGAACGCGGAAAAGTACAATGTCAATGCGCGCTTCTACCAGAGGGACTTTAGAGTTCTTTGCAACGAGGAGCGCTTTTGGACCGTGGACTTGGACCCCTTCGGAAGTCCGGCACCCTTCATATGGGCTGCCGCTCGGGCAGTTCGTTCCGGTGGTTATCTCCTCGTTTCGGCAACGGATACTCGCCCGCTTTCCGGCGCGTCACCAAAGCAGGCTTTAGCGAAGTACGGAGCGATTCTCTGGAAGCCGGAATGGTATCCCGAGCTCATGGTACGTGTTCTCTATTTCCTCCTCTTTCACGCTGCCGCCATCCACGGCAAGGGCATTGAACCAATCCTCGCGTTCACGTATGAGCATCATGTCCGCGTCGTTGCGCGCTTGAGGGAGAAGCCCTCCCTTGTGACGAAAAATGTGCGGCAGATTGGCTACTATGAGCTTGATGGAAAGCAGTACGGACCTATCTGGACGGGGCCCCTACAGGATCGGGAGCTTGCGGAAAAAGCGCTGGAGCTCTGGGACGACGACTATACGAAGGCGAGCAGAAAGATCCTTGACCTGGCGTCGCGCGAACCGCCCGTCCTCGGATACTACAACGTGCATTTTTGGGCTGAGCGGCTTAAACTAAGGCAAATCCCACGCTTCGACGCGATTATTTCTGCCCTTAGGGAGAGGGGATTCGTGGCGGAGCGCACACTCTGGTCAGACAAGGGAATAAAGACGGATGCAGATCCAATGACCTTTGAAGAGGTGCTTAGGGGTGCAAGAGCGGATTGATGGGTATCTTGTAGATCTCGCTCGAGAGCGCAGGCGGCTCCAGCGTTATCTTCCCGAGGATCCCCGAGTCCTGCGCTTCCACGGCACTTCCTCCCGCGTGCTTCCACAGATCAACAGGCGCTTTGGTGTTCTGGCCCCGCAAGAGCAAGATGTTGCGGGGGATTACTCCCTGAGGACGATGCGTGGTAGATACGAGTTATCCCTCAAGGACATACGTAAGTATGGTGTCTCCTTAACTGAAGACGTTCGCACAGCATTGAGGTATGCTGAAGAGGATCGCATATCATCTCTTCTTAGCAGGGATCGTCTACAGCACCTGGAGGAAAATCTTCCGCTCCTGCGGTTGCTATATCGGGGAAATCTAGATACGTGGCCAGAGAGCTACACCCTTTCGGAGTGGAAGAACTTCACCTCCGCCCTTCGCAAGGGCATCCACGATTACGAAAGGGTCAAGCACTTCCCCGTAATTGTCGCCACCCCTGCCTTTAACGCACCCCGTGCCAAGGATTTAGACCCGCTTGTGCGCGCCGAGCCGCGGGAGCAGCTCGTTGTGGGCATACCGGCGGACAGGGCGCTGTTCTTTGTCCCCGTAAAGCATATATACCTTGCAAGACGGCTGGCGCCCCGCGTGGCCCATCGCATCTTCCCCCTGGAATTGCTAATGGAGTATCTGCGCAGGAAGGGGGTGCTGTGATGGCCGATCCCGAACTCCGCCGATTCCAGGAGCTTGTTCGCAGGGATCACGGTCGCTTTCGTTCGATCCCTCTTCGAGGATGTGCGTTCTACAAAACTCGGAGATCGCCGTGATTGGGCGTACATTCAGAGCTTGTCTAAAACAGTGTCCTCAAAGCTCCGTGCCCTCTTTTCCAAGCGCCGTTTGCGGTCAAGCGAACTCTACCCTGTGATCGTCGCCACAGTATCAAAGCTTCCGAACAGCGCGGAGCACTATGACCGATACGGCGTTCTCGAGCCGGGGGAGGAGTATCTCATCCAAATGTTCACCAGTGTACTTCTTCGTCCCGCGGGAGAATGTAGACCACGCCAAACGGGTCCTTTCCCAGAGGGATCCGCGCCTCGCGGAGCGCGTATTTCCCCTTGATGTGTTAGAGATGCTCTATGCGCAGGAATTGAAAAGGGAGGGGCGCCGGCGGTTACTAGAGTAGCTCCCTGACGATCCTCGCCACCACCTTGCCCGGCGCCTTTCCCTTGAGTTCTGCCATAACCCTCCCCATTACCCCGTTCATCCGCGGCTCCTCTCCCTGCGCTCTGAGTTCCTCGACGATTCTCTGGACGACCTTGCGGATTTCTTCCTCACCCAGCATTGTAATGCCCTTCTCCCTCAGAACGTCATCCAGCCTTTTGCCCTTTGCCAGCTCCGGAACGATTTCATCCAGTGCTTCCTTGGGGTATTTCTTGTTGTAGCCGAGGGCCAGCTCCTTGATCTGTTCTTCCGTTAGCTCCCAGCCCTGGCGCTTCCAGTATGGCAAGAACGTCAGCAGTATGTTCGCTGCCGTCTTCGCGCCCACGCCCTCCGCCACGAGCTCGTCGAAGAGGAAGACGTATCGTGATCTCACCAGTGTTTTTGCCTGCTCTTCGTTTAGGCCCATCCTTCTGTACTCCTCGTAGCGTTCTTCGGGTAATGGCGGCAGGTTCTCCCTTATGCGTTTCAACCGCTCCTCCGTTATGAACACGGGTGGAACGTCCGTCTCCGGATACATTCTGGCAGCGCCGGGTAGCGGGCGCATGAACCTCGTCGTCCCATCTGGATTTGGCCCCCTCGTTTCCTCGGGAACGCCGTGCAGTGCTTGTTTCAGCCGCTCCTTGACCATTTCTAGCGCTTTCCTTGCCTTCTCCTCAGAATCGACGACGATGATGAACGCGTCATCCTCCTCACAGTTAAGGCGTTCCCTAACAGCTTCCACTTCCCTCTCCGTAATTCCATATTTTGGCAGCTCGTCCGAGTGGAGAATGCCGCCAACCTTCGCGTAAACCTTTGCGTAGTCAGACAGTTCCGTTCCAAAGCGTCTGTTCGTCTGTAGTTCCTTCCCAATAAGCCCGCGCATCTTGGGCACGCGAATGGCAAGCGCCTTGTCTCCACGTTCAATCGTCTTCCTGACGAACTTTGCCCCTGTGCTGGCAAAGATGTCCGTCACGTCCGCTATTTCCTGCTCGAAGTCCTTCTCCTCCAGTCCTCGCCTGCGCATCTCATCTCGAATCTCAAGAAGCCCCTTCTGGCGGCGCACCTCATTCTTCACGTACTCCGGTATGAGATCCAGATCCTGGGCGCCCTTTATTTCGATCCTGGCGCCGCCCCGGATGGATATGTTCAGATCCTGGCGGATCGTTCCCAGACCGCGTTTAACCTTGCCCGTCGCCCTCAAGAGTATTCCTATGCGCTCCGCTGCTGCCCTTACCTCTTCGGGGGTGTGCATATCTGGTCCGGTGGCTATTTCTATCAGGGGGATGCCCAGTCGGTCCACGCGGTAGATGATGAACTCGTCACTGCGCTCAATGGGTCGTGCAGAATCCTCTTCTAAACATATGGTCTGTATGCGGATCTTGGAGAGTGTTCCGTCGATCCATCCGTCCGTTGCGAGGAGCATGGTTCTCTGGAAGCCGGACGTGTTGGATCCGTCGATCACCATTTTTCTCATAACCTGTGCCATATCCACAGGCTTTGCATGGACGAACTCGGCGAAGGTGAGCGTTATATCGATGGCCTCTTCGTTTGGTGCGTGCGGTGGCTCCTCGTCTAGCTCTACCAAACACGTGGTGTCTGTGTATGCCTGGTATATGTACTTTCTACCCTTCTTGAACTCTGCGAGCGCTGCAGGATCAAAGGTGCCCATCTCAGAGGCTACAGGCCGCTGGTAACGCTCTACGACGACGTCTGGTTCATCATCGCGCAACGTTGATGGACAGGAGCAGAACAGTTTGTGCGTATCCAGTTGCTGGTGAATTTCGATCCCACTCTTCAGCCCGGCGAGGTAGTATTCGATGTTTTCAACGAAGTATTCTGCCTTTTTTCTCAGCTCGTCGAGCGTTCCGTTATTTTCGACAACAACGTCCGCGATTTCACGTATATCGAGAAGCCCTCGCCCTACGTCCTCCTTCTCCCGCTCCGGATCAGCGCCTCTCTTTCTTCGCACCGTTTCATCCGCATCTACCAAGACCACCGTGTGCTCCGGCACGTTTTTCCTTACGAACTCTACCTCCTCAACGGTTCTTGGGCCGACGAGAACGATCGTTTCCTCTCCAGATTCCTCCGCCACGGCGAGGGCAAGTCTTGTCAAGTAGTCCTTTCCGTGCTCAGCCCTCCACTTGTCGGCAATCTTTCCCAATTCCCTTTTGTCCTTGATGTCCTGCTTTGCCCATGCCCTAATGAGTTCCGAGTAGACGATCTTCTTCCATGGGAGGAACGATGCGAAGCTGTCCTTTCCAGACCGGGGAAGCCCAGCAATGACAATCACACGCATGAGCATCACCAGAAGGCATCTGGCCTTGAGCGGGCCGTTATCTCGCCCGCATAGTTCGTGAGCATAATCTCCTTCACCTTATCACGATCCTTCGAGTGTCCTAAGGCCCACATGAGCTTTACCAGGGCAGTTTCTGGCAGCATGTCCTCGAGGTAAACGGCCCCGGCGCGCACCATCTTCACGGCGGTTGAGTAGACGTGCGGATGCACCCTTCCGAAGAGCGGTTGTGGTGCGATACCGACAAAAACGCCGCTCTCCGTCGCCTCTGCGATCGATGGTACTAGCTCCTGCCTGACATGGCCCAGGCCTGTTCCCTCTATGATCACTCCGTCGTGGGCGAGAAGGATCTTCTCGAAGACGTCCTTTCGCAGGCCCGGGAACGATTTCAGCAAGAATACATTGGGGTTTATCCTTGCATCTACCGTGAAGCCCTTCTGCCCGCGCTTCCTGAATTCATCTCTCCAGATCTCGATTTTTCTCTCAAGGATCTTTCCTCCCTTTGCCAGGACGAATGAGCGGCCCACGGGTATATCCCCGATTGTCTTAAACGTGTCTCTCCTGCTCGTGTGCATCTTCCTTGCCCTTGTTCCAGGGTGAATCGTGGTCCAATCGTCGCTCATGCCTTCGTGCATGACGATGAACGTCCCCGCAAGATCGGAGTACACGGACACGTTTATGGCGTTCATGAGGTTAATGGCGGCATCTGAGGACGGCCTGTCAGAGGATCTTTGGGCCCCCACCAGGACGACGGGGACGGGAATGTTTCTCAGCGCGAAGGAGAGGAAAGCAGCCGTGTAGTGCATGGTATCAGTCCCGTGGGTGATCACAACGCCGTCTACGCCATCCTTCACGATTTCACCAACGCCCTCTGCGATTCTCACCCAGTACTCGGGCATCATGTCCTCGGAGAAGATGTTCGATACTTGCTTGAGCCGAAGGTTCGCCAGGTCGGCTATTTCGGGGAAGGAGAGCAGGAAGTCCTCGGCGGTAAATTCCGCGACAACTCCACCTGTTTTGTAGTCTACGCGGGAAGCGATGGTGCCCCCAGTGGCGACGATGGCTGCGGTTGGGAGATCTTCCCGTTCAACAACCTTCACTGGAGCTTTGTACTTCTTGGGAGGCTCGCCCTTTGCTATAATTCGGATTTCCGTTTCGGGTGTAATTCTAATTCCGATGTTGTAGCCGTTCTTGAGCTTGATCACAAGGATGTTGTCAGGGATTTCTTCAGTTCTTGGCAGAACCGTTCCCCTATACGTTACACCGTCCTTCAGAACTTCCACAACGTCTCCCGGTTGGACGTCCATTAACACAATAACTGTGGACAAGTATTTTTATCGGGGACGTTGTTCCCGCAGCTTGATCCCAACGTCCTTGGCGACCGATTTTGTAATGGTGGGAGATCCTCTGCGCTCTCGGCGTTTCTCACAGTTTCCATGTATGCGTGCACGAAGAGCTCCTTGTTGATGGGGACCGTGATAATTTCAGTGTACCACTCCGCGTTGAGTTTCCCCGGTTTGCGCCCTCCCACGATCCTGTGGCTAATGAGATCTCCGAACCCCGATGCGATGCCTTCATCTATGGATGTGTAAATTCGCTCCTTGAGCGGATCCTTAGTGATGAAGTTATTGTGCTCTTTGTGACGGTTGATACTCACCTTAAAAACTTTGCTGGACATGCATTTGTATGAGTGTATGTCCACCAAAAATTGATGGAGGTGGTTGAATGGTAGACATACAGAGGCAGCCCGTTGTGTTCTTGGGGGAGGGTGCCCAGCGTGTTGTGGGCCGTGACGCCCAGCGTCTGAACATCCTGGTTGCCCGCGCCGTTGCCAACGTTGTTAGGACTACCCTCGGTCCAAAGGGCATGGACAAGATGCTTGTTGATGAGCTTGGCGATATCACGATCACCAACGACGGTGCCACGATTCTCCAGGAGATGAGCATCGAGCACCCCGCCGGCAAGATTATGGTTGAGGTTGCAAAGGCCCAGGACGAGGAGGCTGGCGACGGTACGACCACGGCAACCGTCCTTGCTGGCGAGCTCCTCGGTAATGCGGAGCGCCTCCTCGACCAGGATATTCACCCGAGCGTTATTATCAAGGGTTATCGCATGGCCACGGAGAAGGCCGTCGAGCTCCTTGACGAGTTCGGTGACAAGGTAGACATAAACGACGATGAGATCCTCAAGAAGATCGCGCTCACGTCCATGACCTCCAAGATTACCGAGTCCCGCGAGAAGCTTGCCCAGATTGTCGTTGATGCCATTAAGATGGTTGCCGAGGAGTACGACGACAAGATCGTCATTGACATCGACCAGATCAAGATTGAGAAGAAGCAGGGCGGCTCCATGGCTGATACGGAGCTCATTCGCGGTATTGTGATTGACAAGGAGCGCGTCCACCCGCAGATGCCCAAGCGCGTTGAGAACGCAAAGATTGCCCTGATCAACAGCGCCCTCGAGATCAAGGAGACGGAGACCGATGCGAAGATCAATATTACGTCTCCAGAGCAGCTCCAGGCCTTCATCGAGCAGGAGGAGATGATGCTCAAGAAGATGGTGGACAAGATCAAGGCGTCCGGCGCCAACGTGGTCTTCGTCCAGAAGGGCATTGACGACCTGGCACAGCACTACCTTGCCAAGGCAGGTATCCTCGCTGTCCGCCGCGTGAAGAAGAGCGACATGGAGAAGCTCGCCCGCGCAACCGGCGCCAAGATCGTCACCCGCGTCGAGGACCTCACGCCCGAGGACCTCGGTGAGGCGGAGCTCGTTGAGGAGCGCAAGATCTCCGGCGAGAGCATGATCTTCGTCGAGGGCTGCAAGAACCCCAAGGCTGTGACCATCCTTGTGCGCGGCGGCGCTGAGCACGTGGTTGACGAGGCGGAGCGCGCACTCCGTGACGCCATCGGTGCAGTTGCCTCCGCCATTGAGAGCGGCAAGGTCGTCGCCGGTGGTGGAGCACCTGAGATGGAGCTCGCCATGCGCCTCAGGGACTACGCCCAGACCGTTGGCGGTAAGGAGCAGCTCGCAATAGAGGCATTCGCCGATGCCCTCGAGGTGATCCCCAGGACCCTCGCAGAGACGGCAGGTATGGACCCAATCGACACGGTGGTGCGGCTCCGCAGCAAGCACGCCAAGGAGAAGGACGGTAAGTACTGGGGTGTCGACGTCTTCGCTGCTGACATTGCCAACATGAAGGAGAAGAACGTCCTTGAACCCGTGAAGGTCAAGAAGCAGGCAATCATGTCTGCAAGCGAGGCGGCGCGTCTCATCCTGAAGATCGATGACATCATCGCCGCCAGCAGGAAGTCCAAGGGTAACGAGGGCTCGGAGGACATGGACTTCGATTGAGGGCGTTAGCCCTCTAACTCTTCCATATTTTATTTAATGCTTATCTTCAGCTTTCTTTTTGGTGTCGAGGGGTTTTGCGGATATCGTGGTAAGCGTTCTTGTTGTGGGCATAACGCTTCTGTCTGCCACAATGATCTACCTCTGGATTTCTGCAACATCCTCCACTGTTGGAAGTAATGAGACTACATACGCTTCCAAGGTTCTTCAAATTCCTCCACGAATAGAAGCTGCTGTTCCAACCTATGATCCGGATATGAATACACTTAATGTTCGTCTAACCCTGCGTAGCGTGTCTCAAGTTGAAGAAAATCTTGTGAATTATTACATTACGCTTCGGGACAGCTCTGGGAAAGTCGTATCCGGCACAAAAGTATCCTGTTATTTGCCTCCGGGTGGTGTATGCGAGGTCAACGCTTCGTTTCCCGGCGTTTCTCGATCCGGTACATACGTACTTGCTAACTCGTACCCACTTACAGTAAATATTAATGTTCCAAGGGTCCAACTCCGCATCATTTCCCTCTCTTCCGATGTTCGTCTTTCCCCACCCTCCAATCGGTATAGTGGAATTCTCTTCACCGGGGATTTTAACTCGGCAACTCTCACGGTTCTCCTGGATAATATCTCAGACGTGGATGCCTCCGGAACGATAACAGCATCTGGTGCCTGTATCGATTCTGCATCCGTTTCATACGCCCTTCCTGCCAATCAGTCAAAGGTGTTCTCCATTCCCATAAACGTTACTTCCACGTCTTCCAACTGTACTATCACCGTCTCTACCACCCATTCTACTAACAGCGATTCCGTTTCTGTCCCCGTTTACTTCCTCGACTTCTGTGACTCCAACTCTACTTGCTACGACGCTCTCCAATCTGCCCAGTCCCGCGATGCTAACACCGTTGTCATGCTCACCGCCGATATTAACGTCACCACCGCTCCGGCACTTGGGATCCCTTCAGGCAATTATCAGGACAAAGTAGTCTTCGATGGAAATGGGCATCTAGTTAGATCAGCATCAACACCTGCAATCGATTTTTCAAGCGCGGATAACATCCACGTATCAAATATGTCAATCTCTGGCAGCAGTTGTGTAATCGAATCGACGGGTCTCGGCGCATATCGGCGAGCGAAGATAATATTTACCAATGCCTCTTTTTCTGCAAATTATGATGTTATTTGTGGTAACGATTTTGTGAGCAATACTATTTTTTATGGATGTAATATTCGCGGGTCAGTAGACCTAGGCGGTTTTGACTCGAATTATGTTTTTATTGGCTCTAATATTTCAAAGGATTCTGGTGGAGTGATAATTTTCAATGGCGGTACCGGCGTGGTTCACCTCATACATTCCACTCTGATGGGAGATATGCCGCTTTATTCAACATATTCTTCCGGTGTTTCTGTCCACTTGGTTGATGTGAACATATATGTGCCGCCCCCCGCGTATTCTGGGTTTAAAAGTTTCTGCAACAAAGGACAAGTTCTTTGTTGGCATGGTGCTAGGGCCGGCACTACAATAACTACGGAATCTGTACGGATTTTTGATATGGAGGATAACAGTTTTCTTGGAAATTGGCTATCCTTGCGGTCTCCTGAGGATCTTTCCCTGCTTGATGATAACACTGCAATGATTACTATTTTTTCAGGGGATACGACCCTTGATTTTAATGGGTTTGGCCTTGAGTCCCCTCTCCCTGCACCGGTTCAGACATATGCTCCAAATATTACGATCCGAAATCTTAATGCATCCTCATTATCTGCTTCTACGCTTTATGTCGCAGAGTATGAGCGTTCTGATGTCAATTTTGAGCATTGCACCTTCATTTCTAAGAGTGCCGACACACGTATGGGCGGAGTTCTTCGGGCGTATAACAGCAGAATTTTCTTCCAGGACTCGAACCTTCTTTCCAACAGTGTTGTGTTTTATCCTAGCAATAACGGTTCCCCAATCCCCATATACGCTTCAGCGGTGTACGTGTACAATTCGTATCTTGAGGCGAACGATTACATCCTCTACCTTACGGAACCAACTACTTATTATCCTATATCTCCTATAGTCCTTTCCGATTCTAAAACAAAATCTCCACGATTCGCGCGTGCAGCAGGCGTATTCTGGCGGGTGTATTCACAGGTTTCGGTCATGGATACTAACATAGTCGTAACAGATGCGATCTTTGATACGGGTACGGGTTATTATCCGGATTTTCGCGGGGATCTGAATTTTACTAACGTGTTCGTTACTGTAAATGATCTGAACCTTTCGGGATTTGCATACACTGTGCGCTCACAAGCGGATATAGATGCGATTTCAGGGGTGCCCATTGTTCAACTCTTTGTACATGCCACGGAGGACCTTAACTTTTCCCCTCTAGGTGAACTCGAGGTTCCTAAGAATGGCGTGTATATTTATGGCACGTCTAATGTAACCCTTTGCTGTTTACGCGTTAATTCTGCTAGTGGATCTCCTATCACCATAGATTCTGAAAATAACATCAATCTTCGCAGCCTAAATGTTGTCTCGGGACAATCCCCTGCGATATATATGAGATCATCAACCGGCGTTAAAGTATCCGACTCTAACTTTCACGCATATAAAGCAATAGTTGGTGCATATGGGGTCTCTGCTCAGTTCCAAGATGTTATTCTTTCTTCAAACACGCCTCTTGAGGGCATAAAGGTAAGTTCTAGCTGCTGGGATTTACATGAATGTATAAATGCCTCCGATTTGAATTTTGTTGGCACCACTCTAAAAGGAAGAATTTACTTGTATGCCTATAATGACTATTGGCGCACAACAGTACTTCGCTTTATCCACTCAACTATTGATTCTAGTAGTTACCCGGCAATTTATGCCGCATCTCAAGATTACACAAACATCTACCTCCAGGACACTAACATCATCACCACAACAACCCCGATCTACTTCGGTGGCAACTACTACGGGACCCTCGAAGTAAATCTTTCAGATGCGAATCAGTGGATCTACTCTCCCGACACCAGCGACTGGTATACGCCCAACGACATCAACATCCACATCATTGCTGCCACGGATCCACCCCAGTACTTTCTGATTACCGATCTCAACGATGTGAGTGGTGGGGGAACAGTACATGTCGTGTGTGATTTTAACACCGCAATAACGCCAGAGGAATGTGCTGCTATCTATGTGAGAAATCCTAGTTAGCCCTTCAACTTCTCCATTATTATTTTTGCGGTGTCCCTATTTCCTTTGCGCAGCACACCGTGTATCTCCGGCTTTCTTTTTATTATCCGCCGCTCATCTATTGCCGTGGACAAACCACTGGACCGTTTGCGTAGGGCTGCCAACGAGGCTCGAAGGGGCTTTGGAAACAGGGCACCGCGTGTGCTGACTGAGCGATACCTCTTACACACCGAGCACCTGCCCGTATGGAGCAAAAAGGGCCTTCTGAAGAGGGAACATTACGTCGAGGGGCTTTCCGGGGAGCCTGTGGTCAGGGGAGGCGGCGTTGTTTATCGGTATGATGTGCCCACGGATCCCCCGATTTCTTTGGAGCGCGCGCCCTTGGGGTGGGCACCCATCGGCAAGAATGGGTACGTTCTTTTTAGCCTGCACCCGCACAAGGATGGGACGCTCTCCGTTGTGGTTCATGGGGTGGTCGATCAGGTGAACCCGGAGAAGAAGGTATACGTATCTGATGTTGCCGTAAAGAGCCTACCGCAGTATTCTACGAGTAGTTCGATGACCGTTCAGCGGGAGGTGCTTGCCCACAGGGTGCAGCCCTTGTCCGAGAAAGAGATTGACGCTGCAGAGTCTGCAATTACCAGCATGATCCGACAGGACTTGGCGAAGGTGTTCTCTCGGACGAAGAACGACGAATATTGGCGCATTATCTCCCGCGCCTACAATGAGTTTATGTCGTCCATCTCGGACAAGCTCCCTGACGAGAGTGAACCCCCCCAGAAGCGCAAAGAGGCATCCCCTGGATCCCTGGACTACAAACCAGCGGACTTTACGAAGGTTCAACGCATACTTTCTAGCGGCGGCGAGGCTGTAACCTTTGATCGCCTTGCGACGACGGCAGCCGTTGCGGACTTTCAGCGAGAGCTTGCTTGGCAATTGCACTCTCAAGAGCTGGCGGAGAAGGGTGTGCGGGTTGAAAAGCTGAGGCGCGCGGTTGAATCAAAGGACATCGTGGATCTGAGCCGCTGGCAGGCATACCCACACTTGCTCAGAACTTACCTGCGCTACGCCAAGCTGTTGGCGAATGCTACGCGCTCGGGAATGCTCAAGGTGCGATTTATGCACAGGGTGGGTTAAGAGAAGAAAGGCCCTTACGGGGTGTACATGTAGTTCATTATCAGGACGAGGAGCGCGAAGCCCAGGGTGATTCCAAGAACCGCGTATGGGGATAGCCGTATGCTAGAGGTGTCCACGTTGAAGTTCAGGATTCCCAGCATGGATGGAGGGGCCTCGAGCTTTTCCTTCTTGATCTTGGCCATGTGGTAAACTGCGGCAAAGGTTTTATATTTCCCATGCGTATTCTCCTCATGTATCCCTTGCCCTACCCCGTTCAGCAGCAGAAACAGGGCACGCAGGTTATCATACACGCCGTGATTATCGCCATACTCCTTGTGGGTGCCCTCTTCTTGGCCACGCGTTTCGGTCTAATTTCCTGTACGCAGATTCCCTTCTGGTGCGACGGTTACCATTTCATCCTGTCAAAGGTTCTGGGGCGCCCATACCCGCTCGTGCTTCTCGTCTACGGCGATTCTGGCATGGGAGATCCACAGTATTTGAGCGCTTTCCTTGAGGATCAGTGCAACCTGCACGTGGATACGGAACTCCTTGCGGCAATGTCTGCGGGGAATCTGAGCCACTACGACGTTGTTATCGTTGAACACGCCCGGACCATGAATGCGGATCAGATGCGGATGCTCTGGGATTACGTGGCCAAGGGTGGCAAGCTCCTCTTCATTGGGGATAGCGGGACTGTTTCCAAAAACCCTGCGTACTACGTGTACGTCGGTGGCGGAATTCCAGTAAATACCGAGGCGAACCGCACGCACTCAGAGGGTAACGAGTCCAACTCAGCCGTGGATGTAAACCGCGGTGTCATCCTGAACCCATGGGATCGTTATGACAGCTTTGGGCGTCTCGTACTCTTTGGAAAGAAGATGCTCGGCCTGCAGTACGTCGGTAATATCTGCTCTTCCAACGGCGGGTCGTCCGAGTCTGGAGAGCCAACCGCCTGCAGCCTCGCGGGGCGCGTTCTGGTTTACAATGACACCTTGACCTCGGGACTGCCCGCAAGCTTCTCCATGAACTGCAACTTTGCCGTGGTAAAGGATTACGGCTTTTCCGTGTTCGGACCGCATACAACCCTGCTCGCGTATCAAACGGGCGCGCCCTTTAAGGGTGTACAGCCCCCGTATCCCCTCATGATCCGCACTGGCTATAGGATCGTGTACATGGCGTTTCCTCCCGAATGCCTCCTCCAGTCAGAGAACACGGAGATGCGGGGGATCGGCTATCTCCTCATGATGAACCTGTGCCGCTGGATGTCCACGTGAAGATAAAATTTAAATAGCCGGATCCATTTATCTTTGGTGATTTTCATGTACGGAGGTGCACCCCCGCAGGAGGGTGGCGGCGGAGGCATGGATCTTGCCACGCTCGCTGCCATGGAGGCGATGGCTGAACAGGAACGTCGCCAGAGGTACGTGAAATACGCAGAGGGGCTTCTCCCCCTTGTGCTTCTGGTAATTTTGGGTGTTTTCATAGCGTATAAAATGGGTCTGATCTCACTTGGCATGATCGGCTTTAACAAGAGCCTCAACGTGCTCATCTTGACGGACGATCCCAACGCCCCCCAGATCATGAAGCTCCAGAACATCCTGCAGACGCAGGTCGGTGGCTACATGGGCGTTTCGGCCACAGCGACCACAACGCGCCTCGATCCGGAGTTCCCCGTCAGCACGGCGCAGCTGGCCCAGTACGATGTTGTGATCCTCTATCAGGTGCACGACAAGACGCTCTCCCTCAGCCAGCGTGACGAGATTTCGAAGTACCTTGCCCACGGAGGGCGCATGATCATTGTCATGGACTCCGGAACGTGCATTCCATCCTCTGAGGTTGCAAACACCAGCATCACGGGCACATCCTCCAACACGGGCGTTGTCTGCACGGGCTGGGGCGGTGGCGTACAGTACGACCTCGGCAAGTACATCCCCGTGGAGTGCCTGAGCCAGTACTCCTCTGGGCAGTTCTGTGCCCCGAAGGACGTCTACAATGTGCGCCTCCGCTTCATAGACCCCAACGATCCGCTGAATCCGAATCCAGGGAACCCGTACTATCCCTCTGTGAGCGCAAGGATCTCCAAGATGACTGTGCTCAGTGGAATCCGCGTGAAGGACATTGGCAGGACCGTCGCCAAGGTACAGGTGATGCAGGGCAACAACGTTAAGGAGACCTACTACGGAATCGTTGCGGCGGAGGGCCTCCTGGGTACAAAGGTGCTGTACTTTAACTACGACCCCACCATAACGCCGGCAATCCTCTACAAGGCACTAGCGTGGCTAACGTAAGGGGGTAGTAGCATAAGGAGGCTGATCGTAGGCGTAGACCCCGGCACAACGGTGGGTCTTGCTGCCCTCGATTTGCGGGGGCACCTCCGATCTACTTCTTCTATTCGCGGCGCCTCCGAGTCTGACGTAATCCAGTGGATTCTTGAGCTGGGCAAACCCGTTATCGTGGCCACGGATGTGGTTCCCGCGCCTGCCTTCGTTCAGCGCATCGCGGCCCGCTTTGGTGCAAGGCTGTGGGTTCCCTCGGAGCGCATATCTGTAGAGCGGAAGGAGGAGATTCGACGCCAGTTCGAGCGAGAGGGTGCGGAGCTGGATGATCACGCGCGCGATGCCCTGTCCGCAGCATATTCCGCGTTCCTGGACTTTGCCCCAAAATTCAGGCAGATTGAGCGCCGCTATTCCGATGATATTGAGCTTCAGGACTTCGTAAAGGCAGCAGTGGTTCGGGGGGAATCCATGGCGCAGGCGGAGCGGCGGTTTTAT
>JALVAT010000054.1 GCA_027011045.1 Microcaldota archaeon
CGGCGTAGTTGTAGATGAGATTCAGTTTGAAGCCGTTGGCGTAGATGACGAATTCAAAATAGAGGTGTGGTAATGGCAGTGAAAGAGTTTGTTAACTACGTTGAGAAGAAGGTTCTTGAATACCTACCCCCTAGAGCAAAACACCTATTTCCTGTGATTATGGGAATCATTGAGACAGAATCGGACTTTAACCCTTACGCAGCAAGGTATGAACCCAACTACAGGTGGCTCGTCTCTCCCGAAAGGTATTACCGATACTACACCTCAAACCCTGAGACTGAAGTCATTCTTCAGAAAACGAGTCTTGGTCTTATGCAGTTAATGGGAGCTAACTTCAGAAAGTTGGGTTATACAAGGCCGTTAACTGCTGTCTTTGAAGATGTAGATGCCCAGATACGCTACGGAATCAAGTTCTTCCTGAATCTCTATGAAAAGTATGAGTCCATACCTGCCGCGGTAGCAGCCTATAACGCAGGTTCCCCAAGGAAAACTCAAACAGGCAGATACGTGAATCAGGCCTATGTAGACAAGGTTCTTTCAAACTCTCAGAATTGGAGGACGAAATGAACGGGAACACCCAGATTCAGACCAAGCCCTGGTACGCATCAAAGACTATATGGGGCGGAATAATCGCCCTAATAGCAGCGGTCTTGAGTCTGTTCGGACACCAGATAGACGCAGACACTCAGAAGTTCCTGACCGACCAGGCAGTTCAGATAGCAACCGCTGTTGCAGCAGCCGTGGGTGGAGGACTGGCAATCTACGGCAGGATAAAAGCAGACAAAAAGGTGAAACTCTAATGGACAAACTGATGTTACTTATTAAGCTCTTTACTCTCTGCGTGCAGGCAGTTAAGGCGGGTAAGGGAGAGCTTGCCCGCCAGAGACTCATAAAAGAGTTAAAGGACAAAAACGATGAAGAAACTATTTCTGAGCTTAAGCGTGTTATTGGTGATGAGTAGTTGCGGAAGCGTTCAGATAAACGATGCAAACGTCAGAGCTCACTGGATAAAGAAAGGAGAACCCGCTCCCTTTTCGGGAATTCTCCTTAATGATTACACCTACTACAAGCTCAGGAAAAAACTCCTGGAGTGTCAGAAGTGAAAAACGCAAAGCGCAAAGGAACAGAGTTTGAAAGGCTCGTCAAAAAAGAGTTTGAAAAAGCTGGCTTTGAGGTAACCCGTTCTGCGGCTTCTCTGGGGAAGGCAGACCTTTACGTTGAAGGGATAGGTTCCGTTCAGTGCAAGGCAAGGAAAACATTTGCCGTCTATAACCTTTTTGACGGTGCTGACATTCTCGTAGTCAAAGCAAACAGAAAAGAGCCGCTGATTGTTATGTCTCTCAAAAAGTTCATCAAACTTGTAGGAGAAGCGAGATGAGCGACCTTCAGATTGTTTTTTCGGTTGGGCAGTTAGTAGGAACTGTTGGTGTCCTGGGAATTTTCGTAAAAGGTCTTAAAGCTGAGTTTGAAAAGTTCCGCCAGGAACACTATCAACATCTTGAGACCTTGAGAGAACAGATAAGAACCCTCCAGGATCACCACGCCGACAAGTTAGAAAACCTGCAACGGGAGCACTATAGGCTAAGAGAGGAAGTAGCCGAGAAATACTTAAGGCGAGATGAATGGCTTTCCCATCACAATAAGCTTGAAGCTCAAATGATGAAAAAGCTTGAAAGAATTGAAGAACTTCTCAGAGAACAGAGAGGTGAGAAGTGAGACTGGAAGCTCAAGTGAAAGGCCTCATATTAAAGCTGCTTAACAAGATGTATCCCGACGGACTCACCCTTAAGTTCGTGGAAGCTCTCCTCTATGATTGGGGAATATTCTGCACCGAGGAGGAGCTCCTCAAAAACCACGTTCGCTACCTCATCAACAAAGGCTATGTAGAAGCTCACGACGTGGAGCTCCCCGCCCCCCTGGCAAAAGTCAAAAAGATACGCATCACCCCCAAAGGTAAAGCGCTCCTCTCCGGGGAGTTTATAGACTCTAACGTTGACCTTGAGGTGTAGTGTGGGAAGAAAACACTCACTTGACAGACACCCAGAGGCAAAGAAAAGGGCGCTGCAGCTTTACAGAGAGGGAAAAAGCGTTAGGGAAATTGCCGAGCAGATAAAGATTGAGTTTCCGGTGCAGGTTTCAAAGTCCTCCGTCCACAGGCTCCTTAAGAGATATGAGGGCGTTCTAAAAGCAGCCGAAGTAGAAGTTGCGGGTTCAGAGACAGACCTCATGGCACACTCTCAGGCGCTTACGAAAATTGCTAATGCCATGGCATACGAGGTATTAGCTGAATGGCAGGAAAAGGGGGAAATATCCGGAGAGAAGTTCAAGGCGCTCCTTGACCTTTTATCAACAACCTCAGGAGTGGCAAAAACTACTGCCCAGATAGAAAGGATAAAGACCCAGCTCATTCAGCATGCTGAAAAGGTTATGGAGAAGATAACCAGAGCCGTTGAAAGGGTAATTGAAGATGAGGAAACCCGAATCAAGCTCCTCATAGAAATCCGTAAGGAGTTAGAGGCTTGAGCTGGAAAAGTAAGGGAATAGAAAGAGCTTTCAAAAAATTTGAACAGGAACTGCCTAAGACCGACCCTGAGAAAAAGGAGCGCATTGCAAAGGCAGAGAAGGACTTTTGGTTTTTCTGTAGATATTACTTACCTCACAAGTTTTTCTCAGAGCCTGCGCCCTATCAAAAGCTACTCCTTGAAATTTTCAACAGGAGAGAAGTAACCCCCAAAATAGTTGAAGAACTCAAGGAGTGGACAGATCCGGCAGACTGGAAGTATCTCCGTCCTGTTAAAAACATAAAGGGCATAATCAACATAGAACCCCGTGGACATGGAAAAACAACGAGGGCAGAGGCTTATCTGCTCTGGAATGCCCTCTTTGCAAAGCACAAAAACATCATGGTTATAGCGGCCTCTAAAGAGGCTGCAGAAGAAATACTTGAAAACATTAAGCTTGAAGTTGAAGAAAACGAACGTATATACGAAGACTTTGGAGAAATAGAAGGTTCTGTCTGGAAAAGCGACCGCATAAAGTTTAAAAACGGGGTGAACATCTCCGCAAAGGGAATAGACGGGAGGCTAAGAGGTTCAAGGAAAGGAGCAACGAGACCTGACTTAATACTCTGCGATGACCTTCTTAAAGACGAAGCTGCCGAAAGTGCTACTCTGAGAGAGAAAATTTACCGCCGTTTTAAAAGGGCTATTCTGCCCATGGCGGACAGAGACGCCTTCCTGATCTTCACCAACACTATTCTTCACTACGACGATCTCCCCTCAAGGCTTCTGAAAGAGTATGAAAAAGGAGACTTCTCTGATTGGTTTGCAGTTAAGTTCAAGGCAATCATAAAGACGGGTAAAGGGGAAAAGGCTCTCTGGGAGAGTTACTGGAGCTTAGAGAGGCTCTACGACAGGAAAAAGAAAATCGGCAGTATAGCTTTTGCAACAGAATACCTTAACGAACCCCTTTCAGAAGAAGACATGGTATTTAAGCCAGACTGGTTCCAGTATTATGAGCCTTCAGAAATAGCCAATAAAAAGTTAGATGTCGTTATGGCCGTTGACCCAGCCACCGGTAAAAAAACAGGGGACTATTCAGCAATTGTTGTTGCAGGAAAGGACAAAGAGAGCGGAATCATTTATGTTCTTGACGCCTTTGGAGACAAAATCTCCGATATGAAATTGATAGATAAAATCATTGAGTTCTACCTCAAATACAACCCCCGGATTATTATCTTTGAAGAAGTCGTATTCCAGGAAATTTACAAAAACCAGGTAATGAGAGAGGCAAGCCGCAAAGGTGTTTACCTGCCTATTAAAGGAATAAAGCCAAAAGTAAGCAAGGAAATGAGAATTCAAAAGCTCAGCCCTCTCGTTGAAAACGGCCTGCTGAAATTCAAGAGAAACCAAAAACTCCTCATAGACCAGATGATTGAATTTCCTAAAGGTTCTCACGATGACCTACCGGATGCCCTTGCTTACGCCATTGACGGATTTGAAAAGAAGACCTGGGCATTTATGCCTATGAAACTCAAGTACATATAGGAGGTAGTTGATGGAAAGAGAGATTACTCTTCCGGTTTCAAAGAAAAAAGTAACTGTAAGACCTTTGACAGGTGGGCAGGTAGCGCAGCTACCCTTTGACCTTGAACTTGAAGTAAACAAAGCAGCCAAAGAAAAGAGATTCCTACACCCTGAACACCAGGTTCAGATAGTAAAAACCCTTGGCCTTAATCCTGATGAGCTTCACTACCTTGACATGAGGGCAGTTGTTGATGCCGTTATCGGCCTAACCCTTGTTCCAAATTTTTTAGAGAAAACCTCAGAGCAGCCTGCTACGTAGCGGTATTCTCTGAGGAACTGTCTGAGGAGTTCAACTGTGAAAAGTGCACAGAGAAGCTCAAGAGAGTCAGGAACTGCCCTCCCTATTCAGGCAGCAGATTTTCAAAGACGATCGGGACCCCAAAGAACGGAGTTGTTGTTAACAGGTGCCCCTTCTCCCTATTCCTTGACCCCGAAATCAGGCGAGCTTTCAGGCTCTACAACCACTATAAAGACGGACATCTCCTGTACGGGGAGAAGCTTTCAGACTGGAGTTTCAGGGACATCAGAGCAGTTGAGCTGATTAAATCGTTTACGGCAGAAGCGGAGCAGGAGAGATGGCGCAAAATCCAAAACTCAAGATAGAGATAGAAGCTGTTGATAAGGTAACTGCAACCCTTGAGGAAGCCTCAAAAGCCTTAAGGAATCTCTCTAACACTTTCAAGGAAACTGCAAAGGCTGCAAAAGAGGCAGAAAGCAAAGAGCGTTCATTTTTTGGAACCCTTAAGAGCAAAACAAAAGAGGCAGGTAAAGCAGTTGACGGCC